>JANMMD010000220.1:0-6528 GCA_031372905.1 Betaproteobacteria bacterium | reverse complement strand
GCCTTCACCAGGCCTTCGCGCTTCTTCGCATCGGGCTCGATGCTTGACGCCGCGGCCAGCTGCTCGAACTTGTCGTTCTTCACACGGCCGAAGTTGTAGTAGCCCTGGCCTTGCGGGCCGGGCACCCGCATCACCGGGGTGATGGTGGTTTCGGCATCCGTCACCGAGCCGCCCCAGCCCAGCAGGTAGAGGCTGGTGTCGCCGCGCTCCATCTTCGGGAACCACAGCGCACGCGGCTGCGCATTGACGCGCAGCTTGATCTTCAGCTGCGACCACATCGTGGCCAGCGCGATGCAGATCTCTTCATCGTTCACGTAGCGGTTGTTGGGGCAGTCCAGCGTCACCTCGAAGCCGTCGGCATAGCCCGCCGCGGCCATCAGCGCGCGCGCCTTGGCCAGGTCGAAGGGCAGACGCGTCTCGAACTCGGGGTCGCTGTAGTGGCCCAGCGGGCTGGGCAGCGGGCTGCCGGTGGGCAAGGCCATGCCGTTCATCAGCTTGGTGCGCAGGGTCTCGATGTCCACCGCGTGGTACAGCGCCTGGCGCACGCGGATGTCCTTGAACGGGTTCTTGCCCTTCACGCTGCTGTAGAGCAGTTCGTCGCGGCTTTGGTCCATGCCGATGAAGAGCGCGCGGTTCTCCGGGCCTTCGACGACCGTCACGCCCGGCGTACGGCGCAGGCGCGGCACGTCACGTGGCGCGGGGTCGATGACGAAGTCGAGCTCGCCCGAAACCAGCGCGGCCAGCCTTGTGGCGTCATTGGCAATGCTGTTGAAGACCACCTCCTGCACATTGCCCGTGCGCAGTCCCAAGGCATCGCCCCACCAGCCGGCAAACCGCTTGTACGTCGTGCGCGTGCCGGGCTGGCGCTTGCCCAGCGTGAAGGGGCCGGTGCCATTGGCGTTGAAGCCGGCGTAGCTCTCTTCCTGGTTCTTGAAGTCCAGCGGCTTGGTGACGCGATTCTTCTCACACCAGGCCTTGTTCATGATGAAGACGGTGGTCAGCTGCTGCAGGAACACCGGGTTCACCCGTGGCAGGCGGAATTCGATCGTGTTCGCGTCGATGGCCACCGGCGTGCCCAGGGCATTGGCATACACCGCCACGTTCGACGTGGGCAACTGCGCGCGCTGCACCGAGAACACCACGTCGGTGACGGAGAACGGCGCACTGTCGTGGAACTTCACGCCGCTGCGCAGCGTGAAGCGCCAGGTCTGCGGGCCGGTCTGCTGCCAGGCGGTGGCCAGGCCGGGCACGATCTGCAGCGTGCGGTCGCGCTGCACCAGGGTCTCGTAGACCTGGCCGTTCATGCTGTTGGTCAGGCTCTCGTTTTGCGAATGCGGGTCCATCGTCAGCGCATCGCCCTGGCTGGCCCAGCGCAGGGTCTGCGCGGCCAGCGGCGTGGCCGCCAGCCACAGCGACGCCAGCACGGCCAGCGTGTAAAAGCTCTTCATCTCGGTTCCTTGAAAGCAGCGGCACGCAAAGCGCCATCTGCACCGAGTTTAGAGAAGGCCGGCCGTCGCCTCAGCGGCTGCGGCGCATCAGCAGATCGGGGTCGAGCCAGAGCTCGTCCAGCCCCGGGAAGGCCTTCGCGTCCTGCGGCTGGCGCGAGACGATACGGTCGCTGCAGCCTTGCCGGGCGAGGTCGATGCGCTCGGGCGTGATGCGCATCTGCGACTTGCTGGAAAAGAACACCTTCACCACAGGCGCCATCAGCTTGCCCGGGTTCTGCTCCACCACCACCGCCAGCTTGCCCGACTGCAGCTTCACCACCGAGCCCGTCGGGTAGATGCCCAGGCTCTGCACGAAGGCAGCGAGCAGGGTTTCATCGAACTGGCCCTTCCAGGACACCATCTGCGCGATCGACTCCGCGGGGTCCCAGCCCGCCTTGTAGGGCCGGTTGGAGGTGATGGCGTCGTAGACATCGCAGATCGCGCCCATGCGCGCCAGGCGCGAGATGCGCTCGCCCGAGAGGCGCTCGGGGTATCCCGTGCCGTCGGGCCTTTCGTGGTGGTGCAGCACCACGTCCAGCATCTCGTCCGAGGCGCCCTTGCCTTCCACCAGCAGCTGGTGGCCGCGCGTGGGGTGGCTGCGGATGATGGTGAACTCGTCGTCGGTGAGCCTGCCGGGCTTGTTCAGCACATCCAAGGGCATCACCGCCTTGCCGATGTCGTGCATCAGCCCGGCGAGGCCGGCGACCCGGCATTCGTCATCGTTCATGCCGATCTGCCGGCCCAAGGCCACCATCAGCGCGCACACCGCCACCGAGTGCATGTAGCTGTAGTCGTCGCGCGTCTTCAGGCGCGCCAGGCTGACCAGCGCACCGGGGTTGCGCATCACCGAGCTGGAGATGTCGTCCACCAAAGGCAGGCAGCCTTCGGCGTCGACGACACGGCCCAGACGGGCCTCGCCGAACATGCGCGAGACGGCCACGCGGCTGCGGTCGCAGATGGCGGCGGCCTGGCGCAGTTCTTCCTGCATGCCGCGCGGAGCCTGCTCGCGTGCCGGTTCGGGGGCCGGGGCCGGGGCTGGGGTCGAGGTCGGGGCTCGCGGCACCGGCGCCACGCTGGCGGGTGCCACAGTGATGACGGGCGGCGCCACGTCCAGCCCCTGGGCTACGTCGATCCAGCATTCCAGCACGCCGCAATCACGCAGCTGCGCCAGGTCTTCGGGCTTCTCGATGACGAAGCGCGTGCGCCAGAACGAGTGCTTGAGCCAGGGCCCTTCGAGCTTGTGCAAGTGCATGCCGAGACGCAGCTGGGCGACAGCGATCTTCTTCAGCATGGGTGGTGAGGCGACGGCGTTGGCTGCACGCGGGGAGGCGTGATCGAAAGGGCTCCCCGTGTTATCGACGCAACAGCCCGCCGCTTGAGGCACGGCTTGAGCCACGGGGACCGAGGGCGCCGCTGCAGCCCTCAGAGTTCCCCGGCGAAAGCCTCGGCCAGATCGACGCGCGCACGCAGTCTGGCGCACAGCATGAAGGTGCCGGCGAACTTGCGCTGCAGGAACACCAGGTCCGGCGGCGGTGTGCGCGCATAGCCCGCGCCGAAGAACTGCTCGCGGCCCTGCTCGAAGCTGCGCGCGAACAACGTGGAGGCGCCGAAATCGTAAGCGCCGTCATGGCGCAGTGGCTCGCCGGCCAGGCGCATCAACGCGATGACGCCTGCGCGCTGGGCCGGCGCGTCGCTGGCTGCAGTGAATCCAGCGGCGTCGGAGGCGGCTTCGAGCCGTGCCACATCGTCGGCACGCAAGGCACGGCCGAGCTCTCGCAGCTGCTCGACACGCGCGGGCGTCACGGCCTCGGTGGCGCCGAAATCAATGAGCGCGATGCGCCCGCTGGCGGCATCGAAGAGGTAGTTGCCGAAGTTCGGGTCGGTCTGCACCAGCCGCATGCGGAAGAACTCGTGCACCGCCAGGCGGCTGAGCGCAGCGGCGACCCCGTCGCGCTGGGCCTGCGGCGTGCCAGCGTGGGCCAGCCGGTCCACAGGCACGCCGGGCGCGAAGTCGGTGGCGATGATGTGCGCCGTGCAGTGTTCGTCGGCCACCGCCGGCACCGTCAACACCGGGTCGTCACCCAGCCGCTGGCGGTACGCGTGCGCGGCGCGGATCTCGGCGCCGTAGTCGGTTTCGTGCTCCAGCTGCGCCTGCATCCGCGCCAGCAGGGCCGGCACCGCGCCAGGGTCCATGCCCGCGGGCACGAGGCCCGGCGTGCGTGCCAGCAAGGCCAGGTTGGCCATGTCGCTGGCGATGCTGGCGCGCACGCCGGGATACTGGATCTTCAGCGCCAGCACGCGGCCGTCGTGCGTTTCCGCGCGGTGCACCTGGCCGATGGAGGCCGCCGCCACGGGCTCGAAGCTCAGGCGCCGGAAGCGCTTGTGCCAGAGCGCGCCGTATTCGCGCTCTAGCACCTCGGCCAGCTGCGCCGCCGGCATCACGTGGGCCTGGTCGCGCAGACCGCCCAGCAGCTCGGCAAAGTGCGGCGGCAGCACGCCGTGGCCGTCCATCGACATCAGCTGGCCCACCTTCATCATTGCGCCGCGCATCTGCGAGAGGCGCTCGGCCAGACGGCGCGCATTGCCGGGCGTGAGCATCAACTGCGCGAGCTCGGGCCGCTCGCCGCGCACGAGGCGTGCCACGCCCTCGACCGCGGCACCGGCGGCCATCTCGCCCAGGGCGCGGCCGAAATGCAGCAAGCGGCGGGTGCGGCCCTCGGGCACGGCGGCACTGCGGGGGCGGTCTGACGGGCGCTCAGGCGGACGGTCAGGCAGGCGGTCGTTCGGCGGCTTCATCTGGCGGGCGATTGAACCATCGGCGGGCCAAGACCCTGTCCCAGCGCGTGCTCACGCCGGCCCCGTAAGCTCCGTCACATGTGGCGTCTTGCACTGATCTGGGCCCTGGCCCTCCTTTCCCCCATGGCACTGGCCATCGAAGAACCCGGTTTCGAGGTCGTTCGCCAGCTCGGCGAGCAGGTAGAGCTGCGCCGCTACGCACCCTACGTGGTGGCCGAGGTGGTGCTGGAGGCCTCCGCTGCCGACGCCGGCAGCCAGGCCTTCCCCATCCTGGCCGGCTACATCTTCGGCAAGAACAAGGGGCAGCGAAAGCTGGAGATGACGGCGCCCGTCACCCAAAGCGCCGAGCCCATGAAGATGGCCATGACCGCACCCGTGACGCAGGAAGCCGCGGGAACGGGCACCCGCGTGCAGTTCGTGCTACCCAAGGCGGTGAGCCTGGCGACCGCGCCCGAGCCGCTGGACCCGCGCGTGCAGTTGCGCGAAGAGCCGGCGGCGCTGCGCGCGGTGATCCGCTACTCGGGCCTGTGGTCGCAGGCCAACTATGACGAGCACCTGGGCAAGCTGAAGGCCGCGCTGGCCACCGCCGGCATCACACCCGTCGGCGAACCGGTGCTGGCGCGCTACAACGGCCCCATGACGCCCTGGTTCATGCGCCGCAACGAAGTCTGGCTGGCCGTGCGATGAGGGCCTTGCTGAGCGCGTGGGCTGCCGCGGCCGCGGCGCTGTGGATGAGCACCAGCCTGGCACTGGCGCAACCCATCGAATTCGCCCAGCGCTACAGCCCCGTGCCGGCCAGCGCCGACGGCATCGGCAAGCGCTACCTGGGCCGCGAGATCGCGGCGGTGATGGGCTGGCAAGGCGCCGCCTGGCTGGAGCGCGAAGAGCGTGAGCGCGAAGAACGCACCGACCTGCTGCTGGCCGCCCTGGCGCTGCGGCCGGGCATGGTGGTGGCCGACATCGGCGCCGGCACGGGCTACCTCTCGCGGCGCATGGCGCCCGCGGTGATGCCGGGCGGCAAGGTGCTGGCGGTGGACGTGCAGCCCGAGATGGTGAGCCTGCTGCAGGCCGGCGTGAAGCGCAGCGGCCTGACGCAGATCGAGCCGCGCCTGGGCTCCGAGGACGACGTGAAGTTGCCACCGGCATCGGTCGATCTGGCGGTCATGGTCGACGTCTATCACGAGCTGGCCTTTCCTCACGAGGTGATGGCCAGCCTGATGAAGGCGCTGAAACCCGGCGGGCGCATCGCCTTCGTCGAATACAAGGCCGAGGACGCGCGCGTGCCCATCAAGCCGCTGCACAAGATGAGCGAGGCGCAGATCAAGCGCGAGGCCGCGGTCTTCGATCTTGTCTGGGAGCGCACCGTGAACACGCTGCCGTGGCAACACGTGGTGGTGTTTCGCTACGCGAACACAACGCGCGGAAAGTAGAACGACACCACCCAGTTCGGGATGTCGACGATCTCGCTGATGCGCAGGTCGCCGCACACGCTGCACAGCATGTAGGCCTGCACCGCCGGCATGCCGCGCGTCTTGCACAGCAACTCCACCATGCCGCGCACGGCGGCGCGGGCAGCTTCCATCAGGTCGCTGCCGACGCCCATGGTCACTTCGTAGCCCTCGGCATCCAGATGGCGCGTCACCGGCCCGGCGGTGGTGAAGCGCGGGAAGGCCAGCGGCGTCTGCTTCTGCAGTTCGAACTGCAGTGCCACCTTCATCGGGCTTTCGATGGCGGTGCCGCAGACCTCGCCGTCGCCTTGCGCCGCGTGGGTGTCGCCCACCGAGAACAGCGCACCAGCCACTTCCACCGGCAGATAGAGCGTGGTGCCGGCGGCGAGGTCGCGCACGTCCATGTTGCCGCCCACACGGCGCGGCGGCACGATGCTGTGCAACCCGGGCGCGGCCGGCGCCACGCCGATCGTGCCGGTGAAGGGTTTCAGCGGCACGCGGCCCCAGGTGCCGAAGAGGCTGGGCGCCATCGTGCCGGGGTCGTACTGCCACAGGTGCAGCGCGGCGTCCTTGAAATCGTCGGCGAGCAGACCGAAGCCGGGGATGTTGGCCGTCCAGCCCCAGCCGGACGGCTGGAAGGACAAGAGCGTCACCTTCAGCACATCGCCGGGCTCGGCGCCTTCCACGTACACCGGCCCGGTGACCGGGTTGATGCGGCCGAAGTCCAGCGTGCCGACATCGGCCACGGTCGAGGTGGGCGAGAGCTGCCCGCCCGAGGCTTCGAAGACCTCGAACTC
>JANMMD010000117.1:0-1865 GCA_031372905.1 Betaproteobacteria bacterium | reverse complement strand
CTGCGCCAGATCGAGGTGGCCGGCGGCATTGCGCATGCCTTCAACGGCAGTGCGGTGCAGGCGGGGCAGTTCGTCGAGCGCGGCTTCGCGCTGGGTTTCGGCGGCACCGTGACGTTTGAGCGCTCGCTGCAGATACGGGCCCTGGCGCAGCAGTTGCCGGCGACGGCGCTGGTGCTGGAAACCGACGCCCCCGACATCCCGCCGCACTGGCTGTACCGCACGGCCGAGGCGCGCGCCGCTGGCCAGCCGCAGGGCCGCAACGAGCCGGCGGAGCTGCCGCGCATCGGCGCCGTGCTGGCCGGTCTGCGCGGCTGGAGCCTCGAAGACACCGCCCGGCACACCAGCGCCAACGCGCGCAGGGCCTTGCCCGGCCTGGTGCGCTTGCCGCAGATGGCATTCAACGTGAACCCCTCACCCACCCGATGAACAAGAAGAACACGCGCACAGCGCAGAGCCTGCCCGCCGTCACGCTGAGCGAAGAAGACGGCGTGCGCTACCTGCACCTGGACAGCATCTGGATCCAGGGCGGCATGCGCATCAAAAGACCGCAGGTCGTGGAGATCGACTACGTGCAGCGCATGCTGGCCGCGCTGCTGTGGCTGCCGACAGAAGACTTGGGCAGCGGCCAGGCCGTGCAGCTGGGCCTGGGCGCTGGTGCACTCACACGGTTCACAGCCGTGCAGCTGAAGATGGCCACCACGGTGGTGGAGATCAACCCGCAGGTCATCGCCGCCAACACCAGCCACTTTCACCTCCCCGCCAGCGCCGAGGTGGTGCGCGGCGACGCGGCCGATTGGCTGGCCCAGGCCGCGCCCGCCAGTGTGCGTTTGCTGCATGTCGATCTGTACGACGAAGAGGCCGCCGCGCCGGTGCTGGATGGCGAAGACTTCTACCGCGCCTGCCGCGCCGTGCTGGAAGAAGGGGGCGTGATGAGCGTCAATCTCTTCGGCCGCCACGCCAGCTTCCATGGCAGCATCTCGCGCATCGCGGCGGCCTTCGGCGGCCACCAGGTCTGGAGCCTGCGCCCCACGCGCGAGGGCAACACCGTGGTGGTGGCAGGGTGCGGTGTGGTGGTGCCCGAGCGTGAGGCCCTGACCGCCCGCGCCACGGTCATCGAACAGCGCTACGGCAGCTTGGGCCTGCCGGCGCGCAAGTGGCTGCGCATGGTGCGGCCGTACCAGCCCGACTCCACAAGCTCAGCCAGCGCCCGAGCCCAACCCCAACACGAGCCCAGCATCCCATGAGCCGGTCCAAGCCCACCTCGACATCCCACCCCACGCCAGCGGCAGCAACCAGCGCAGTGCCCGGCCACAAGGGTCGGCTCGAATGGCCGGTGCTGCTGGACTGGCTGCGTGAAGACGGCTGGGTCAGCCATGAAGATGCCGAACAGGTGGGCGCACGTTTTCGCGCCGGGCCGTCCAGCCTGCACGCCTTGGTGCGGCTGGGCGCGGCGGGCCTGTCGCACGCCAGAACCGGCAAGTTGCTCGACACCGAAGCGCTCACCGAATGGCTGGCCGGCCGCTGTGGCTTGAGTTACCTGCGCATCGACCCGCTGAAGGTCGAGGTCGGCCGCGTGGCCGACGTGATGAGCGTGCAGTACGCCGAGTTGCGTCGCGCCTTGCCCGTCAGCTTCTCGGGCACCGAGGTCGTCATCGCCACGGCCGAGCCCTTCGACGCGGGCTGGGTCGCCGAGATTGAAAGCCACACGCGCCGCCATGTGCGCCTGGTGGTGGCCAACCCCGACGAGGTGCGTCGCTACACCACCGAGTTCTACGCCCTGGCGCGCAACGTCAAGGCGGCGCAGAAGAGCGGCGAGAACGCCACCAGCGCCAGCTTCGAGCAACTGGTGGAACTGGGCAAGGCCA
>JANMMD010000103.1:0-4139 GCA_031372905.1 Betaproteobacteria bacterium | reverse complement strand
CAGCGCGTCGCGGCTGGCCTGCTCCTGGTGCTGGCTGAAGGCGCTGCGCGCCTGGTCGAGCATGCGCTCCACGAGGCCCAGCAGCTCTTCTTCCTTGAAGGGCTTCTCGATGAAGTCCATCGCGCCCTTCTTCATCGTCGTCACCGCCATCGGCACGTCGCCGTGGCCGGTGATGAACACCACGGGCAGCGGGCTCTTGCGTTCGATCAAGCGGTCTTGCAGTTCCAAACCGCTCATGCCGTCCATGCGAATGTCGGCAATCAGGCAGGCCACTTCACGCGGGTCGAAGCGAGAGAGAAAGGACTCGGAAGAGTCGAAGCACTTGACGCGGTAGTCCTTGCCTTCCAGCAACCACTGCAGCGAATCGCGCACCGCCTCGTCGTCATCAACGACATAGACGGTGCCCTTCTTGGGGATCAGGCTCATGAAGACTTCGGCGGCGTGCGGGCGCGCAGGTCAGGTGTTTGCTGTGGTCACGCCCACATTCGGAGCCTTGTGCGGGGCCTCGTCTGGAGCCTCATTCGGGGATACAGCAGCGTCGGTGCGGGCGGCGGTGTCCACCGGCAGGGTGAATGCAAACCTGCAGCCAACGGCCTGGGTGCCATTGTAGAGGTTCTGTGCGCGCATCCGGCCCTGGTGGCTCTCGATGATGGTGCGGCACAAACTCAGGCCGATGCCCAGGCCTTCGGCCTTGGTGCTGAAGAAGGCCTCGTAAAGCCGGTCGATGACCTCGTCCTTGATGCCCGGGCCCATGTCGGTGACGCTGAACTCGATGACGCCGCCTTCTTCGGGGGTGTGGCGCGGCACCACACGCAGCTCGATGTGGCGGCGTTGCGTGGGCAACTGCTCGCTGTCGATGGCCTCAGCGGCGTTCTTCAGCAGGTTCAGCAGCACCTGCTCGATAAGGATGGGGTCGACCATGATCACTGGCAGCCGCTGCGCGACGTAGGTGTGGATCGCCACGTTGCGACGGCGCAGCTCGATGCCCGCCAGTTCCACCGCGTCTTCGACGATCTGCCGCGCCTCGGCCGGCTCGCGCTTGGGCTCGCTGCGTTTCACGAAGGCGCGGATGCGGTGGATGATCTGCCCGGCCCGTTCGGCCTGGCGCGCGGTTTTCTGCAGCGCCGCAATCAGGTCGTCAGGCTTGATGGTCTCGGCCTTCACGCGGCTGACCATGCCGTTGCAATAGTTCGTGATGGCGGTGAGCGGCTGGTTCAACTCGTGCGCGACGGACGACGCCATCTCGCCCATGGTCACCAGGCGGCTCGTGACCTGCGCTTTCTCGGCCTGCGCCGCGCTTTGCTCTTCGGCGCGCAGCCGCGCGGTGATGTCGGTGGCAATCAGCATCTGCGCCAGGCGACCGTCGGTCCACTGCAGGTAGCGCGCGCGCACGTCGAACCACTTCTGCAGGCTTTCGACGAAGACCTCGCGCGGGTTCGCGCCTGTTTCGGTGAGCTCCTGTGTCGGCAGGCCGGAGAGCGGGTCGCTGTCGTCTTCTGCGTCGCCACTGAACAGGGGCACGCCCGCCACGCCGCCAGCCAGCTGCTGGTGGCCGCGGGCGTCACCGCCGAACCACAGCCGGTAGCTGCGGTTGACGAAGAGCAGCTCACCCTGCTGCACCGAAAGCACGCTGACGCTGGCGTCCAGGCCCTCCAGCACGGTGGTGAAGCGCTCGTGGCTGGCGCTCAGCTGGTCGCGGATGCGCTTGGCCTCGGTGATGTTGGTGATGCTGGTCATCCAGCCGGTCTGCTGGCCCTTGGGATCGATCAGCGGGCTGATGTACATGCGGGCATCGAAGACCACGCCTTCCTTGCGCATGACCTTCACCTCGATGCCGCCGCTGGGGCTGCGGCCTTGCAGCTCCTGCTGCAGCAGGCGGCCGTTTTCCTCGATGCGATCGGGCGGCCAGTAAGGGTAGGGCGGCAGGCGGCCGACGAGCTCGGCGTTGGAGAAGCCCGTCATCTGGCAGAAGGCGGCGTTGACGTAGGTGACGCGGCCTTCGAGGTCCATGGCGCGCATGCCGGTGGGCATGCTGTTCTCCATCGCGCGGCGGAAGTTGGTCTCCTGCACCAGCGCGCCCTGGATCTGGCTGCGCCGGCGCATGTGGCGCCAGGTGCCCAGCAGCATCCAGACCGTGAGCACGCTCAGTGCCACCACCATCCAGAACAGCGTGTTGTTGACGAGGCCGATGCTGGTGCGCCAGCCCTGACCGCGCAGCAACAGGCCGTTGAGCGACGGCGTCAGCGGCGCGTCGCTGACGATGGCTGCGCGCCGGCCCGCTTGCCCGGGCATCGGCGTCACGGTGGCGGCCAGCACCTTGTCGTGCTCGTTGACGACCGAAATCATGTGGCGCTGCGCCACGTCGGCGGGCACGAAGTGGCGCACCAGCGTGTCGACCGAGTACTCGACGATGAGCACACCGGAGAACGCGTTGCGTGCAATCAGCGGCACCTGCAACTGGAAGACCGCGGCACCGGTGTTGTCGAGGAAGCCGCGTGAATAGACCGGCGAGCGCGTGTCGCGCGCCGCGCGGAAGGTGATTTCGGGTTCGGTCTGCTCGCCATTGCCAGGCATCAGGGGGGCCACCGGCGTGCCGCTGGCCCCGGTGTGATGAATCGTCGCCCAGTGGCTGGCACGCACCTGCCGCCGCGCGTCGAGCCAGCTCAGGTGCGTGAGTTCCGGCCTTTCGCGGGCGAAGCCCATGGCTTGGGCCACGAACTCCTCGGCGTCGCTCTCGCGCTCCACGAGATCGCGCGCCATGCGAATCAGCGCTTCCTGGTTCTGGATCAGGCGCAGGCCGATCTGCTGCTGCGTCAGTTCGGTGTCGCGCTTGACCGACTCGATTTCGCGCTCGATTTCCTCATTGCGCAGGTACCAGAAGGCCGAAATGATGGCTGCCAGGAAGAGCAGTACCGACAACAGCGGCCCCAGCGTGGCAAAACGGTCTTGCCGCGCCGGCGACTGGCGGCGCCACCAGCGTCCGAACAGGCGCTTGGCAGCCGGTATCGGGGCTTGCGCGGGGGCTTGCTGCGACACCTGCGGCGCCGCAGGCGCGGGGATCGGCGCGGTCGGCCCGGTGACAGGCTGGGAGGGCTCGGGCAACGGCATGCGTGGATTATCGAACGGTGCTCAGGATCCATGCATTGCTTCCGCATTATGGAACGGATAACCACTGTTTGAAATCTTCGGGACTTGTGACACACTCGCGCCCGACCGCAAAAACACATCCCTTGGAGACAAGCATGTCTGCTCTGCCAGAGTCTTTTCTCGGCGCTGCTGCCAACGACGCGCCGGCCGATACCGATGCGCAGGAAACGCGCGAATGGCTGGACGCGCTCACCGCGGTGATCGGCACCGAGGGCGCGGAACGCGCGCACTACCTGCTGGAGCAACTGCTCGAGCACTCGCGCCAGAGTGGCATCGACATGCCCTTCTCGGCGAACACCGGCTACGTCAACACCATCGAGCCCGAAGACGAAGAACGCAGCCCCGGCAACCTGGAGCTGGAAGGCCGCCTTCGCGCCTACATGCGCTGGAACGCGATGGCGCTGGTGGTCAAGGCCAACCGCCTGCACCCGGCCGATGGCGGCGACCTCGGCGGCCACATCAGCAGCTTTGCGAGCCTGGCGCACATGTTCGCGGCCGGCTTCAACCACTTCTGGCATGCCGAGAGTGAAGGCCATGGCGGTGACCTGCTCTACATCCAGGGCCATTGCAGCCCCGGCATCTACGCACGCGCCTTCATGGAAGGGCGGCTGAGCGAAGAACAGATGCTGAACTTCCGCCAGGAAGTCAACGGCAAGGGCTTGAGCAGCTACCCGCACCCCAAGCTGATGCCCGAGTTCTGGCAGTTCCCCACCGTCAGCATGGGCCTGGGGCCGCTGATGGCCATCTACCAGGCGCGCTTTCTGAAATACCTGCACGCGCGCGGCATTGCCGACACCGCCAACCGCAAGGTCTGGGTGTTCTGCGGCGACGGCGAGATGGACGAGCCCGAGAGCCTGGGCGCCATCGGCCTGGCGGCGCGCGAGAAGTTGGACAACCTCGTGTTCGTCGTCAACTGCAACCTGCAGCGCCTGGACGGCCCGGTGCGTGGCAACGGCAAGATCATCCAGGAGCTGGAAGGCGAGTTCCGCGGC
>JANMMD010000084.1:0-4666 GCA_031372905.1 Betaproteobacteria bacterium | reverse complement strand
GACCACGCCGCCGCCGCGCTGGTGGTCAAGGGCACGCCGGTGTTCGCCTACAAGGGCGAGTCGCTGAAGGACTACTGGGACTACACGCACAGCATCTTCGAATTCGGCGCCAAGGGCACCGAAGGCGAAGGCCCGAACATGATTCTCGACGACGGCGGCGACGCCACGCTGCTGATGCACCTGGGCAAGCGCGCCGAGAAGGACGCCTCGCTGCTGGCCAACCCGGGCAGCGAGGAAGAGACCTGCCTGTTCGACTCGATCAAGGCCAAGCTGGCCGTCGACCCGACCTGGTACAGCCGCAAGGGCGCGCAGATCATCGGCGTGACCGAAGAGACCACGACCGGCGTGCACCGCCTGAACGAGATGTCGGCCGCCGGCACGCTGATGTTCCGCGCCATCAACGTCAACGACAGCGTCACCAAGAGCAAGTTCGACAACCTCTACGGCTGCCGTGAAAGCCTGGTCGATTCGATCAAGCGCGCCACCGACGTGATGATCGCCGGCAAGATCGCCGTCGTTGCCGGCTACGGCGACGTGGGCAAGGGCAGCGCCCAGGCCCTGCGCGCCCTCAGCGCCCAGGTGTGGGTGACCGAGATCGACCCCATCAACGCCCTGCAGGCCGCGATGGAAGGCTACAAGGTCGTGACCATGGACTACGCCGCCGACAAGGCCGACATCTTCGTCAGCGCCACCGGCAACAAGCGCGTCATCACGCACGAGCACATGCTGGCGATGAAGGACGAGGCCATCGTCTGCAACATCGGCCACTTCGACAACGAGATCGACATCGCCTCAATCGAGAAGTACGAGTGGGACGAGATC
This sequence comes from Betaproteobacteria bacterium, assembly GCA_031372905.1. Taxonomy (GTDB): domain Bacteria; phylum Pseudomonadota; class Gammaproteobacteria; order Burkholderiales; family Burkholderiaceae_C; genus Rubrivivax. Next base: position 3,844 of record JANMMD010000084.1, on the reverse strand, counting down.
AAGCCGCAGGTCGACCACGTGAAGTTCCCCGACGGCAAGAAGATCACGCTGCTGGCCAAGGGCCGCCTGGTGAACCTGGGCTGCGCCACCGGCCACCCGAGCTTCGTGATGTCGGCCAGCTTCGCCAACCAGACCATCGCCCAGATCGAGCTGTTCACCAAGAGCGAGCAGTACGAAAACGGCAAGGTCTACGTGCTGCCCAAGCACCTGGACGAGAAGGTCGCACGCCTGCACCTGAAGAAGGTCGGCGCGATGCTGACCGAGCTGACGGAAGAGCAGGCTTCGTACATCGGCGTGGCCAAGACCGGCCCGTACAAGGCCGACACGTACCGCTACTAAAGAGCGAATGATGAGCACCGAATCCAAGTCGGTGCCCATCAGCTTCGAGTTCTTCCCACCCAACACCCCCGTCGGCAGCGACAAGCTGAAGACGGTGGTGGCGGAGCTGGCGGCCGTGCAGCCCGAGTTCTTCAGCGTCACCTATGGCGCCGGGGGCGCGACGCGCGACAAGACGCTGGCCACGGTGAAGGACATCGCGGCGATGGGCCATGAGGCCGCGCCCCACCTCAGCTGCGTGGGCAGCACGCAGGAGAGCATCCGCGAGATCCTGGCCACTTACCGGGCGCAAGGCATCCGGCGCCTGGTGGCGCTGCGGGGCGATCTGCCCAGCGGCACCGCGGTGGCGGGTGAATTCCGCTATGCCGCCGACCTCATCGAGTTCATCCGCCGCGAACAGGGCGGTGATTGGCACATCGAGGTGGCGGCCTACCCGGAGTACCACCCGCAGCAGCGCTACGCGAAGAAGGACCTGGAGCATTTCGCGGCCAAGGTCCAGGCTGGGGCGGACAGCGCGATCACGCAGTTCTTCTTCAACCCCGACGCTTACTTCCACTTTGTCGACGAAGTGCGCAAGCTGGGTGTCACCGCACCCATCGTGCCGGGCATCATGCCCATCCACAACTACGCGAAGATCGCGCAGTTCGCGGCGCGCGACGGCATCGAGATTCCGCGCTGGGTGGCCTTGAAGATGGAAGGCTACCTGGACGACGCCGCCAGCGTGCGCGCCTTCGGCATCGAGGTGGTGGCGGGCCTGTGCCGCCGTCTGATTGCCGGCGGTGCGCCGGGCATCCACTTCTACACGCTGAACCAGGCCGGCTTGAGCCTGGAGATCTGCAAGCAGCTCGACGCCTGAGGCCGCGGACTCCGGCGGGTTTTCAAAGCGTCGGCTTGTGCCAAGCAACGCCATCCTCGGTGAGGATGGCGTCCAGCGGTATGTCGTGCGGCTCGGCTTCGAGCCACGGCAGGAAGCCGAAGCTGTAGGCCAGGCCCACCGTGTAGGGCCGTGGCTGCAGCGTGGACAGCGTGCGGTCGTAGAAGCCGCCGCCATAGCCCAGGCGCACGCCCTTGGGGCCGAAGCCCACGCAGGGCACCAGCAGCAGCGTGGGGTGGAATTCGGGTGTGTCCTTGGGCTTGGGGATGCCGTAGGCGTCTTCTTCCATCTCGCAGCCCGGGAACCACATGCGGTAGCTCAGCTGCTTGGTCGTCTTGTCGGTGACCGGCAGGCCGATGCAGCGTTCTTCGTCGGCTTCCGTCCAGCGGAAGAGCGCCGGCAGCGCGTCGAACTCGCCCTTGATCGGCCAGTAGGCGCCGATGGCCTTGTCGCCGCGTTCCATCAGCCACACGCGCAGCACTTCCTGCAGGTGCATGGCGCGCTGATGGCGGTCGATCAAGCTCTGGCGCTCGGCCTGCAGCTGGCGCCGCAGTGTCTTCTTGTCGCGCGAGGGTTCCAGGGAAGGCATCGGCAGCGTCATGCCCGCATTGTCACGCCATGTGCGGCCCGCTGGCACGGTGCTGTCCCTGCGTTGACGGCAACACCCAGGGCCAGAACCACGACGATTGCCACCAGGTGCGCGGCGCCGGATCTGCTACCCGTGCCGGCGCTGGCCGCGGCGCCAGCACGCTCATCTGCGCCTGTGGCCAGGCCTGCAGCACCCAGGTGCTGCCGGCGGGCAGTTCCAGGCTGTCGCCGGCGTTCAGCCACAGGTCAGGCGCGTGCGGCCCGGCGTTCTGTGCCGTCACCCACACGCAGCCGTCTTCCACATGCAGCCAGCGGGGCTCGGCCTGCGGCACCAGGGTGGCGGCCTGGCTCTCGGCCAGCTGCCACACCCAGGGAGCGGTGGTTTGATGCAGATTGGTCATGGGAAGGGTGTTCATGGTGCGGTCTCCGGCCAAATTTCTGGCGCATGGGAATCATCGGGTTTACCCGTCAGCCCGTCCAATCACGATGCGGCACTTCATTGATAATCAAACGTCATGAATGCGCCGCGCCACCGCCCGCTCTCCATCGGTCCCTTGCGGGCCTTCGAGGCGGTGGCGCGCCTGCTCAGTTTTCGTGCCGCAGCTGAAGAATTGCATCTCACGCAGCCGGCCATCAGCCGGCAGATCCGCAGCCTGGAAGACGAGCTCGGCGCCACGCTGTTCCTGCGCGGCACGCGGCATGTGGAGCTCACCACTCCCGGCGCGCTGCTGCTGCGCAGCGTGGCGCCGCTGCTCGTGCAGATGGACGGCACGGTGCGGCACATCCGCACTGCGCAGCACCGCCAGCCGGTGGGCGTGACCACCTTCGCCAGCTTCGCCTCGTTGTGGCTGCTGCCGCGGCTGGCGGGCTTTCAGAACACCCACCCGGAATCGGACATCCGCATCTCGGCCAGCGACCACTTGGTGGATTTCGACGACCCCGAGATCGACCTGGCGCTGCGCTACTGCCTGCCCGAGCAGGCGCCGCCGGGCAGCACGCTGCTCTTCGGAGAGGTGCTCACGCCCGTGGCCAGCCCGGCACTGCTGCAGCGCCTGCCGCTGAAGACCACGGCCGACATCGCCGGCCACACGCTGCTGGAAGAAGACGACCGTCGGCCCAGCGCCCAATACGCCAGTTGGCGCCACTGGCTGGGCGTGAACGCCGCGCCCGGGCTGGAGCCTCGCGGCTGGGTGTATCTCAACTTCACCTACCAGCAAGTGCAGGCGGCCGTGGCCGGCCAGGGCGTGGCCTTGGCGCGCATGCCGCTGGTGCGTGACGCGGTGGCGCGCGGTGAACTCGTGGAACCCTTCGGCGCCGCCGGCCGCGTGCTTTCGCCTTACTCGCACTGGCTCGTGCGCTGGCCCGCACGGCGCGAACGCCCGGCCCTGGCGGCCTTCGAAACATGGCTGCTGGAACAAGCCGCCCTCACCCGCGAAGAAATGAACCATGAACCCCTGCCCGCCTGAGCTGTATTGCCGCGCTGCGCTAAATTCGACCGCATGCGCCGCACCATGCGTTCTGTCTTGACGCGGCCCCACTGGCGGGCCGGCTCGGGCTCGGGGATGGGCTCGGGAATGCGATCCCTCTGCGCCCGCGGTTTGCTGATCTTGCTGACCGCAATGGCTGCCACGCCCGAGCTGCAGGCCGCCCCAGGCGACGACACCGTGCTGCAGGCGCGCGAAGCGCTGCGCAAGAAAGACCGCACCGCGCTGGCCAATGCGCGCTACGCCACCGCGCAACAACAGCACCCGCTGGCGATGTGGGTGGACTACTGGGACCTGGGCAACCGCCTGACCGAAGCGCAACAGGCCGATCTGGACGCCTTCTATGCGCGCTGGCCGGGCAGCTACGTCGAAGACCGCCTGCGCAACGACTGGCTGCTGGAACTCGGCAAGCGCCGCGACTGGGCCAACCTGCGCACCGAGTTCCCGCGTTTCCGCATGAACGACGACCGCGAGGTCAGCTGCTACGCGCTGCTGGCGCGCCACCTCGCCGGCGACGACGTGCGCCAGGCCGCACGCGCCGCGTGGCTGGCACCGCGTGAAC
>JANMMD010000079.1:0-21841 GCA_031372905.1 Betaproteobacteria bacterium | reverse complement strand
TGTCTTCAGCCGGCAGGTGCGCCGGGTCGGGGTTCAGCGACACCACCACGGCTTGCTGCCAGGGCAGCGGCTGCAGCAGGTTGATCAGGTAGTGCAGGCACACGGCGGCCTGTTCGCGGCCGGTGTCGGCGGCCCGTGCGTAGTTCCACGCAGCCCAGGCCAGCTTGCGCTTGGGCAGCACGGCAGTGTCGGTGTGCAACACGGCGTGGTTGGGGTGGTAGCGCACCGCGCCCAGCACCTCGCGCTCGCTGGGCGAAGCGTCGGCGAGCAGCGCCAGGCTCTGGTCGCTGTGGCAGGCCAGCACGACATCGTCGAAGCGTTCGCTGCCCGCGTCGGTGGCCAGCATCACGCCATGGCCTTCGTGTGCCGGCAGGCGGCGCAGCGCGCGCACCGGTGTGTTCAGGCGCGCATCGGGAATGCCCGCCAGCAGCTTCTCGACATAGTGCTTGGCGCCGCCACGCACCGTGCGCCACTGCGGCCGGTCGGCCACCTGGATGAGGCCGTGGTTGTGGCAGAACCGGATCATCGTGCCGATGGGAAAGCGCAGCATCTGGTCGGTGGGGCAGCTCCAGATGCAGCCGATCATCGGCAGGAAGTACCACTCGCGAAACGCCGGGCCGAAGCCGTGTTCATCGAGGAAATCGGCGATGGCTTGCGCCAGTTCGGCCTCGGCGCCGCGCTGGGCGATGGCCGTGCACAGCTTGTTGAAGCGCAGGATGTCGCGCAGCATGCCCAGGAAGCGCGGCCGCAGCAGGTTGCTGCGCTGTGCGAAGACGGTATTGAGGTTGTTGCCGCTCCACTCGAGCCCGGCGCCGGCGCCGGAACGCACCTGCACGGAGAACGACATCTCCGAGGCCGCGGTGTCGATGCCCAGACGCCCGAAAAGCTGCACCAGGTTCGGGTAGGTGCGGTCGTTGTAGACGAGGAAGCCGGTGTCCACGCCGTGCGTCACCGGCCCGGCGGGGCCGGGCAGCGTGATGTCGACCGTGTGGGTGTGGCCACCGAAATGGCGACCGGCCTCGAAAAGCGTGACTTGCGCATCCCGCGCCAGTTCATGCGCGGTGGCCAAGCCGCTGATGCCCGAGCCGACGACCGCCACGCGCTTCATGGCGCGACCTCTGCCGGCCGCGTCGGGGCACCGCAGACGGCGGTGCCCCGGTTTGGAAAGACTGCTGTGCGGCGCCCCGGGGCCAACGAGGGAGGGAGGAGGGAGGAGGAGAGAGACCCCGGGATTTCAACCAGGCAAGCTGGTGGTCCGCACAACAGGAAAGCTGTCATTCCGTTCAGCCCTGATTCAGCGCCGAACTGATGCTTGGGAAGCACCATTCGCGCGAAAGTTCCGCGGCCCGGTTGGCGTCGCTTCGTAAAGTTACGTGCTCGGCGCGCAGCCATCGTGTGGTGATATCGAACCAACTCATTGGCGAAGTGTAGACTAAGCAGTCACGTTTTGACCACGCGGTATCAAACTCCCGGCTCCCAACCCAGGCTCTGCATGAACGTCAGCCCGCGCTCTTCCATGCTCACGCTTTCGATCGCCGCCGTCGAACGTGACACGGGCCTGTCGAAAGATACCCTGCGCGTGTGGGAGCGGCGCTACGGGTTCCCCACACCCGGGCGTGACGCCGTGGGCGAGCGCGCGTACACGCTGGAACAGGTGGAGAAGCTGCGCGTCGTCAAACGCCTGCTCGACGCGGGCCACCGCCCCGGCCGCATCGTGCCGCTGGAGGTAGAGGCGCTGCAGCAGTTGGCCGACCACACGGTGGACCAGCCACAACGTCACACCAGCAACGCCGCGGCGCTGATGGAGCTGGCCGACCTGCGTGCGCACCTGGCGTTGATCCGCAGCCATGATCTGGGCGCGCTGCGCCGCGAGCTGACGCGGCGGCTGGCACGCTGCGGCGTGGCGCGCTTCGTCAACGAGGTGGTGGCGCCGCTGAACGCAGCGGTGGGCGACGCGTGGATACGCGGCCAGATGGAAATCTTCGAAGAGCACGCCTACACCGAGCTGCTGCAGACCGTGCTGCGCCAGGCCATTGCCGGCATTCCGCCGGGCGCCGATGCCGACCGCCCGCGGGTGCTGCTGACCAGCTTTCCGAACGAGCCCCACGGCCTGGGCCTGCTGATGGCCGAGGCACTGCTGCGGCTGGAAGGCTGCCAGTGCGTGTCGCTGGGCGTGCAGACGCCGGTGTGGGACATCGTGCGCGCGGCCACGGCCTACCGCATCGACATCGTGGCGCTGAGCTTCACTGGCTGCATGAACCCCAATCAGGTGGTGGAGGGCCTTGCCGAGTTGGCCGCCAAGCTGCCTGCGAGCGTGCGTGTGTGGGTCGGCGGTGCAGCGCCGGTGTTGCACCGGCGCAGCGTGGCCGGCGTGCTGCCGCTGACGACTTTCGACGAACTGGCGCCCGAACTGCAGCGCTGGCGGGCCGAGGCCATGAAGACTGTGCGGGCCTGAATGGCCCCGGTGGCAGTTCGGCGGACGCATCCCTAGAATTACGATATGGAATCCGCCAAGACCATGCTGTATCCCGAGCTCTTCCGGCAGCTCGAAGCCGTGCGCTGGAACATGGAGCGCGACATCCCCTGGGACCGCTTCGACGCCAGCCGTCTGAGCGAGGAGCAGGCGCAGACCATCAAGATGAACGCCATCACCGAGTGGGCGGCGCTGCCGGCCACAGAGATGTTCTTGCGCGACAACCGCGACGACAGCGACTTCAGCGCGTTCATGAGCGTGTGGTTCTTCGAAGAGCAGAAGCACAGCCTGGTGCTGATGGAATACCTGCGGCGCTTCCGCCCCGACCTCGTGCCCACCGAAGAAGAGCTGCACGCGGTGCGTTTCGAGTTCGACCCGGCGCCGGCACTGGAGACCTTGATGATGCATTTCTGCGGCGAGATCCGGCTGAACCACTGGTACCGCCGCGCCGCCGAATGGCACAGCGAGCCCGTCATCAAGGCCATCTACGAAACCCTGGCGCGCGACGAAGCGCGCCACGGCGGCGCCTACCTGCGCTACATGAAGCGCGCACTCAACAAGTTCGGCGACGAAGCGCGCGCCGCCTTCGCAAAGATCGGCGTGCTGATGGCCAGCGCACGCCGCACTGCGCAGGCGCTGCACCCGACCAACCTGCACGTCAACGTGACGCTGTTCCCGCGCGACACCATCCAGAGCCGCATGCCCGACCCTCAATGGCTGGAGCAGTGGCTGGACAGCCAGATCCAGTTCGACTCGGTCTGGGAAAGCAAGGTCGTCGAACGCATCCTGCACAACATGAGCCTGCTGATGGAGCGCAGTTTTGCCAGCGTGCAAGAGCTGAACCGCTACCGCAAGGAAATCACCCAGGCGCTCGCGATCCAGGCCACACCCACCGCCCAGGGTGGCAAGCCCCAACCCGCCTGACTTCAAGCTGCGGCGCGGGGCGCCGGCCGGTTCACCAGCGCGATGCCCACGCACACCGCGGCCAGCGCCACCAGCAGCCGCGCGGTCAGCGGCTCGTTCAGCAGCAGCACGCCGGCGAGCAGGCCGAACACCGGCGTCAGCAACACGAAGGCCGAGATGCGGGTCGCCGGGTAATGGCGCAACAGCCAGAACCACACCAGGTAACTGGCGAAGGTGATGACGACGGTCTGAAAAGCCAGCGCGGCAACAGAAAGCGTGCTGAGCGTGGCTGGCCACACCTCGCCCTTGAGCAGGCCGGCCGCCGTCAACGCAATGCCGGAAACGGCCAGCTGGTAGAGCAAGGTCTTCTCGGGCAGGGCCGTGGCCAGGCGGCTGCCGCGCAAGGTGAGCGTGGTGCAGCCCCACAGCACCGCCGCGGCCACACCCAGGCTGTCGCCCAGCCACTGCTGCGGGCCGATCGACGGCTGCGAAAGCCCTTCGGCAAAAGCCCAGACCACGCCGCCAAACGCCACCACCAGACCGGCCAGCTGCGCCGCATGCAGCTTTTCGCTGCGGGAGATGAAGGGCATGCCCAAAGCCACGACGAAAGGCGCCAGGTAGATGAACACCGCCATGCGGCTGGCGCTGGTGTACTGCAGGCCGATGAAGATGCAGGCGAACTCCGCAGCGAACAGCGCACCGGCCAGCAAGCCGCCGGGCGCGCTGCCGTCACGCTGCCACAGCGGCTGGCGCCGCCACGCGGCCCAGGCCAGCAGCAGCGCGGCCGCGCCCAGTGAACGCAGGCCCGCCTGCAGCAGCGGCGGCATCTGCGCCAGGCCCACCTTCGCTGCCACCTGGCCCAGGCCCCAGATCGCGCTGCAGGCCACCAGCAGCACGATCGCCAGCGCGTCGAGCTGCGTTCTTCTTCCATCATTCATGGCGCGGATTGTCGTTGCGGCCAGCACAGCGCCAGCGCGGCGCAGACCACGCCCGCCGCCGCGCCCGTGGCGTGCGCCAGCGGTGCGGTGGCGATGTCCCAGCCGCCGCTGAGCAGGCCGGCAGGCGCGCGCAGCGGTGGGCCCCAGGGCTCCTCCAGAAAGATCTTGATGAGCAAGCCCGCACCGATGGCCGCGCCCAGCAGGCGGCGCGTGCCGATGTCACGCACCACGAGCCACAGTGCTGCCACCGCGACGCCGGCATGCAGCACCCCGGAAAGGCCGCCGTAATGCGCCAGCGCGGGTTGCAGCAACAGGCCGGCCTGGGTCAGGGGCCAGGCCGCGGCCCAGGCCAGCGTGGCGGGCAGCGGCAAGCGCGCCGCCAGCCCCAGGGCCGCCACCACCGCGGCGCCCAGCAGGTTGGCCAGCAGGTGAGCGGTGCTCCAGTGCACGAAGGCGCCACTGAAGGCGCGCCAGGGTTCCGCTGCTGCCAGTTCGGGTTGCCAGTCCAGCAACGGGGCCGGCAGCCACCAGGCGCCCAGAGCCGCTGCTGCGTGAGCCAGGGTCAACCAGAGCCAAGGCAAGGCGGGGCCGGCATCCAGCCCATGCCGACGGGGCAGACCCTCAGGCAAAGACGGCTTGCCACAGCGCCAGCACCGCATCGCGCGGCGCGGCCAGGCTCTCGGGGCTGAACTGGGTCGGCTGTTCGTCCAGCCGCGCGCGGTGCTGGGCGCGGCGCAGTTCGCGGTAGGCGTCGGCCGCCGCCGTGCCGACACCGGCGGGCAGCAGGCCGGCAGCTTCGGCACGTTGCAGCAGCGCAATGTTGCCGGCGTTGTCCTGCAGCGCCGGGTGGCTGCCGCTGTGCGCCAGCACCAGGTACTGCACGGCGAACTCCACGTCCATCATGCCGCCCGGGCTGTGCTTGACGTCGAACTTGCCCGCCGGCACGGGGCGTGCGCAGCGCACCTTCTCGCTCATCGCGCGCACCTCGTCGCGCAGCGCGGCGGCGTCGCGTGGCGCCGTCAGCACGGCCCGGCGTGTGGCCTCGAAACGCGCGGCCACGCTCGCAGCACCGGCGCAGAAACGCGCGCGCGTCAGCGCCTGGTGTTCCCAGGTCCAGGCGGTGTTGCTGCCGCGGCCGGCCTGGTAGGCCTCGTAGCTGGCGATGGAGGTCACGAGCAGGCCTGAATTGCCGTTGGGCCGCAGCGCGGTGTCGATGTCGAAGAGTTCGCCGGCCGCGGTGCGCAGCGTCAGCCAGGTGATGAGGCGGCGCACGAAAGCGGCATACACCTCTTGCGCGCGCTGCTTGTCGGCTTCGTCGCCGTCATCGAAGACAAAGACGACATCCAGGTCGCCGCCGTAGCCCAGCTCCAGCCCGCCCAGCTTGCCGTAGGCGATGACGGCCAGGCCGGGTGTGTCGCGGTGGCGTTGCTTGAATCCGGCCCATGCCCAGCGCAGCGTGATGCTGAGCAGCGTGTCGGCCAGCGCCGAGAGTTCGTCGGCCACCTCTTCCACGGTGAGCTCGGAGCCGACATCGCGCACCAGTGTGCGAAAGACCTCGGCATGGTGGGCACGGCGCAGCGTGTCGAGCAGCTTCTCTTCGTCGCCTTCACCCGCACGTTGCAGCGCGCTGCGGCGCTCTTCGAGTTCGGTGGTGAAGGCCGTGCGGTCGAAGCGCTGGTGCAGCAGGCGCTCGTCGGCGAGTTCGTCGATGACGCCCGGGTGGCGCATCAGGTACTGCATCGGCCAGCGCGCCAGGCCCAGCAGCTTCAGCAGGCGGCCGTGCACCTCGGGGCGTTCCACCAGCAGCGCGAGGTAGTTCTCGCGGCGCAGCAGCGGCTCCAGCCAGTCGATGAAGCGCAGGGCGCCGGCGACAGAGCACTGGCCTTCGCGCAGCGCGTGGCCGGTCTTCTGCATCAGCCGGCCCAGGCGCAAACGTGTTTCGTCGCGCAGCGCCTGCACCCGCGGCAGCAGGGCCCAGGGGCGCACACGTTCGGCCAGCGCCTGCGGCAGGCGTTCGAGCAGCGCTTCACTGTCCACCGGCAGCGGGCCGGAGCCGCAGCCCTTGCCGCGGCACGGGCCGCCCTTGCCGCCGGCGCTGCTGCCATAACCGTTGCCGCCCTGGGCTTCCGCGGCGGCGCCTTGGCCTTCGTGCAAGAGAGCGTCGAACTCGGCGGCCACCAGTTCGCGCACTTCCAGCAGCTGGTCGAGCAGCGCGCAGCACTCGCTGGCCCGGCCCACCAGGCCCATGCTGGCAGCGATCCAGGCCAGGTCGTCGTCGTTGGTCGGCAGAAGATGCGTCTGTTGGTCGTCGAGGAATTGGATGCGGTGTTCCACGCGCCGCAGGAAGGTGTAGCCGGCGGCCAGCTTTTCGGCGGTGTCGGCCTTCATCAGGCCGCGCGACACCAGCCGCTGCAGCGCACGCAAGGTGCTGCGCGTGCGGATCTCCGGAAAGTGCCCGCCGCGCACCACCAGCATCAGCTGCACGATGAACTCGATCTCGCGGATGCCGCCGCGCGACAGCTTCACATCGTTGGCGCGCTCGGGCCGGCCGGCGGCACGGCGCTGCGCTTCGTCGCGGATCTTGCGGTGCAGCTGGCGCAGGCCCTCGAAGATGCCGTAGTCCAGGTAGCGCCGATAGACGAAAGGCGTGACGAGGCTGCGCAGCTGCAGCGCGCGACCGCTGGTGACGGCCTCGCGCGGCGCGACGACGCGGCTCTTCAGCCAGGCAAAACGCTCCCACTCGCGGCCCTGCACCTGGAAATACTCTTCCAGCATCGCCAGGCTGACGACGGGCGGCCCCGAAGCGCCGTTGGGCCGCAGCGCGAGATCGACGCGGAAGACGAAACCGTCTTCGGTGGTTTCGCCGATCAGCGCATAGAGGCGCTTGGCGACGAAGGTGAAGTACTCATGGAAGCTCACCGCGCGCGGGCCTGCGGTGTGGCCGTCGTCTTCGTAGACGTAGATGAGGTCGATGTCGGACGAGACATTCAGCTCGCGCGCGCCGAGCTTGCCCATGCCCACGATCCACAGCTGCGTACGCTGGCCGTCGGCGGCGATGGGCGCGCCGTGGCGCTCATCGGCCTCGGCCTCGGCTTGCGCCAGCGCCAGTTCGAGCGTCGCCTCGGCCAGGGCCGTCATCGCGCCGGTGATGTCGTCCAGCGGCGCGCCGTCTTCGATGTCCAGCACCGCCAGGCGCTCGATGACGAGGTTGCGCGCGACACGCAGCGCGCTCGTCAGTTCACGTCCGCCTGCCTGCAGCCGCTGTACCAGCGCCGTGATGGCACCAGCCGCAGGCACGCCGGGCGGCAGCAGCGCCAGCTCGTCCGCGTAGCGACGGCGTATGCGCTGCACGAAGCGGCTGTGGTCTGCGGCCGCGGTCGCAGTGATCATCGGCATCCCTCCGGAAACTTCTCGTGGCGGTGCCGTGCTCTTGGATCAACCCCGTGGCCAGCGACCGGAGCGGCAGTGTCATCGTGATGGCATGGCCCACGCCTGCAGGGGGACATGGTGACTGCGCAGTCGCAAAATAGGCCGATGAAGACAGCCGCCGTCCAGATGATCAGCAGCCCCGTTTGGGCCGAAAACCGCGACGCCGCTGCGCGGCTGGTGGCGCAGGCGGCTGCCGCCGGTGCGCAGCTGGTGGCGCTGCCCGAGTATTTCTGCCTGCTCGGCCAGCGCGACACCGACAAGCTGGCGCTGGCCGAGGACGCCGGCCACGGCCCGATTCAGGATTTCCTCGCTGCAACGGCGCTTGCCCATGGCATCTGGCTGATCGGCGGCACGCTGCCGATCAAGGCCAAGGGTGAAACGGCCGAGCTGACCGACCCGCCGCGCGTGTTGAACCGCTGCGCCGTCTACGGCCCCGACGGCCAAGCCGCGGGGCATTACGACAAGATGCACCTCTTTGCCTACGACCACGGCCGCGAGAGCTACGACGAAGGCCGCACGCTGTGCGCCGGCGGGCGGCCCTCGGTCGTGCAGGCGGACTCACTGCGCGTCGGTCTGAGCATCTGCTACGACCTGCGTTTCCCCGAGCTCTACCGGGCGCTGATGACGCCGCCCTGCGATCTCATCGTCGTGCCCTCGGCCTTCACCCACACCACCGGACAGGCGCACTGGGAGGTGCTGCTGCGCGCCCGCGCCATCGAGAACCAGTGTTATGTGCTGGCGCCGGCGCAGGGCGGCCAGCATGCCAACGGCCGCCGCACCTGGGGCCACAGCATGCTCATCGACCCCTGGGGCGTGGTGGTCGACGTGCTGGCCGAAGGCGAGGGCTTCGTCATCGGCGAGGTGGACGCCGCGCGCCTGGCGCAGGTGCGCGCGCAGTTGCCTGCGCTGGCGCACCGCCGGCTGTAGCGGGCCTTGGGCTGACCCTCAGCCCGGGATCTCGGGCTCCACCAGCGTGGCCAGCTGCAGCAGCGATTCCTGCCACCCGAGGTAGCACATCTCCAGCGGGATGAGCTCCGGAATGCCGGCCTGCGAGATGGCGACCTCGGTGCCGCAGAGCACGGGCTTCAGCACCACCGTTACCTCCATCGTGCCGGGCAGGTTCGGGTCGTCGAAGACATCGTTGTAGCGGATGCGTTCGTCGGCCACGAGTTCGAGGTACTGGCCGCCGAAGGCGTGCGCATGGCCCGAGCCGAAGTTCTGGAAAGCCATGCGAAAGCCGCCGCCCACGCGCGCATCCATGTGCAGCACCTTGCAGGTGAAGCCATAGGGCGGCAGCCACTTGGCCAGCGCATCGGCTTCGAGGAAGGCGCGGTAGACCTTCTGCGGCGGGCAGCGCAGCACGCGGTGCAGATGAACGGTGCGGGCGGTAGGGGTCGACATGGGCAGGTGTCCTTTTCGGCAGGCGGTCGGGTTCAGCCGCCGAACATCATGCGCCGCGCCAGCCAGGTCTTCACGGGCGGCAAGGCCTGCAGCGCCGCCAGCCCCATGCCGCGCGCCGTGGCCGCGCCGGGCAGCTGCCAGGTGAAGCTGCGGGCGAGAAAGTCGGTGGCGGCGATCATCGTCCAGCGGTCGGGGGCACGTGCCCATTCCACGCGGCGCAGCGCGGCGTCCAGGTCATCGGCCCAGCGCAGGGCCGCCACCAGCGCCTGCGCGTCGCGCAGGCCCAGGTTCAGGCCCTGGCCTGCGACAGGGTGCAGCGTCTGCGCGGCATTGCCGATGCGCACGGTGCGGGCCTCCACCAGCGTGCGTTCGGCATTCAGGCCCAGCGCGAATGACTTCAGCGGGCTCAGCCCCACCAGGCGCCCGGCTTCGGGCGGGAAGAGGGTGTTCAGCACCGCCAGGCGCTGGGCGTCGCCGAGATCGCGCACCGGGTCGTCGGCGCTGCCCACGCACCACACCAGCGCGGCGCGTGCCTGGCCGTCGGCTCGGGGCGGCAAGGGCAGCAAGGCCGCCGGGCCGTGGCGCGTGAAGCGTTCGAAGGCCATGCCCGGCGTGGCGCCTTCCAGCGTGACCGTGCCCACCCAGGCCGTCTGGCCGTAGTCGTGCGTGACCGCCTTGCGCACCTGGTCGGAGAACACACCGCCTTCGGCCACCACCGCGAGGTCGAAGGCTTCGGCGATGCCGGCATCGACTTCGACACCGTTGCCCGCGGCTTTCAGCGCCGCCACCGGCGTGCCGAAGCGCGTGTGCACGCGCTGCGGTTCGGCGTCGGCCAGGGCCAGCCAGGAGGCCTGCAGTGGCGCGAGCAGCGCGCCGTAGCTCAGCACCGCGCCCAGCTGCGGCACCCGCATCTCGGCCGCGCGCAGACGCACCTCGGCCTGGCCCCAGCTGGGCGGCTGCTGCGAGATGTGCACTTGGGTGATGGGCTGGGCCGCCGGGCCGACGCCCAGACGCTGCAGGAACTGCAGGCTGCCCAGGTTCAGCGCCAGCGTGCGCGGGTCGGCGGCCACATCGCGGTCGAGCGGGCGCGCATCGAAGACGGTGACTTGCGCGTGCGGCAGGAGCCGCGCCGCGTGCAGTGCCAGCGCCAGGCCCACGGGGCCGGCGCCGATGACGGCGATCTGCCAGGCGGTGGTGGTCATGGGCAAGGGGTTGAACGTGGGCTGGACAAGGCTTCGCCTGGGGGCTGGACGCGGAGAGGGGCCGCCGTATTATTCGCCGCACACCCACCCCGGGTGCACGCACTCGCGGAAAGGCAATGCCATGGCGCTGATGGATTTCATCAAGAAACAGTTCATCGACATCCTGGAGTGGACGGAAACCGGCGATGGCACGCTGGCCTTCCGCTACCCGATGGCGGGCAACGAGATCCAGTACGGTGGCAGCCTGACGGTGCGTGAAAGCCAGATGGCCGTGTTCGTCAACGAAGGCAAGGTGGCCGATGTCTTCGGCCCCGGCATGCACAAGCTGACGACGCAGACCTTGCCCGTGCTGACCTATCTGCAGAACTGGGACAAGCTCTTCCAGAGCCCGTTCAAGAGCGACGTCTACTTCTTCAGCACGCGCCAGCAGCTCGACCGCCGCTGGGGCACGACGCAGCCCGTCACCATCCGCGACAAGGATTTCGGCGCCATCCGCCTGCGTGCTTTCGGCAACTACGCCTACGCGATCTCGGACCCCAAGCTCTTCCACACGGCGGTCAGCGGCACCAGCGCGCGCTACACGGTCGAAGACCTGGATGGCCAGCTGCGCGGCCTGATGCTGCAGCACATCAGCGACGCGGTGGCGCAGAGCGGTGTGCCCTTCCTCGACCTCGCGGCCAACCAGATCGAGTTCGCCAAGCAGCTGCAGGAGGCCACGGCTGCCGAGTTCACGAAGCTGGGTCTCACGCTCGTCAGCGTGACGGTGCAGAACGTCAGCCTGCCCGAAGAGCTGCAGAAGGTCCTCGACCAGAAGATCGGCATGGGCATGGTCGGCAACGACATGGGCAAGTTCATGCAGTACCAGACGGCGCAGGCCATCCCGAAGTTCGCCGAAGGCGCGGCCGGCGGCGGCGGTGGTGTGGTGGGCGATGCGATGGGCCTGGGGGCTGGCGTCGCGCTGGGGCAGGTGATGGCGCAGCAGCTCAGCCAGGGCTTGCAGGGCGGTGGCGCCGCGGCGGCGCAGGCTGCGGGCGCGGCGGCCGCAGCCGTCGGCATCAAGCCCGATGAAGTGATGGCCACGCTGGAGAAGCTGGCCGACCTCAAGGCCAAGGGCATCCTCACCGAGGAAGAATTCGCCTCGAAGAAGGCCGAGCTGCTGAAGAAGCTGGTCTAAGTTGGCCACCTCCCCGCAGCGCGCCTATCGCGCTGCGTGCCCGAACTGCGGTGCGCCGATCGAGTTCGCCTCGGCGGCATCGGCCAGCGCTGTGTGCAGCTTCTGCCGCAGCACGCTGGTGCGCGATGGCGAGGCTTTGCGCCGCATCGGCGTCAGCGCCGAGCTCTTCGACGACCACAGCCCGCTGCAGCTGGGGGCCAGCGGCACGCGGCAGGGCGTGGCCTTCACGCTCGTCGGGCGGCTGCAGTACGGCTACGAGGGCGGCACCTGGAACGAGTGGCACGCGCTCTTCGACAACGGCCCCGACGGCCAGAGATCGGCGTGGCTGAGCGAAGACAACGGCGCCTACGTCATCAGCTTCGATGCGCCCCTTCCTGCGGACGCGCCGCCGCTGGACGGCCTGCAGCCTGGCACGCGCGTGTTGGCCGAGGGCCGCGCCTGGGACGTGGCCTCGGTGCAGCGCGCCCACCTCATCGCCGCGCAGGGCGAACTGCCCTCCGTGCCGAAACTCGACGGCGACTTCACCGTCGTCGACCTGCGCAACGGCGCCGGCGAAGTGGCCACGCTGGACGGCAGCCACCCCGAGCGCGTGGCCTGGAGCGTGGGCCGCAGCGTGCTGCTGTCGGAGCTGGCGCTGCAAGGCCTCAAGGACATCAGCGAAAAGACGCTGAAAGGCCGTGGCGTCGAATGCCCGAGCTGCGGCACCGCGCTGGAAGTGAAGCTCGCCAACACGCAAAGCCTGGTGTGCACCAACTGCGCTTCGGTGCTGGACATCAGCGCTGGCATCGGTGCCGACCTGAAGCATTACCAGCAGAACAACGCCGGCCTGGGCCGCGAAGGCGGCGGCGCCGAGCCGCAGATCCCACTGGGCAGGAGCGGCCCGCTGGCCCTGGGCGGCCCGTTGCTGCATTGGCAGGTGGTGGGCTACCAGGAGCGCTGCGATATTCCCGCGCCCGGCGATGACGAAGAAACCAGCTTCTGGCGCGAGTACCTGCTCTTCAACACGACGGCGGGCTTTGCGTTCCTCGTGGACAGCGACGACGGCTGGAGCTGGGTGCGCCCCATCACCGGAGCGCCCGCCCTGCGCGGCGGCCAGGCGACGTGGGAGAACGTGATCTATCGCCAGAAGTGGGAGTACGACGCCAAGGTCACCTGGGTGCAGGGCGAGTTCTACTGGCGCGTGCAGCGCGACGAAAGGGCGCGCGTCACCGATTTCGAAGGCACCGGCGGCGCTTCGGCCAAACGCCTGTCGCGGGAGAAGACCCCCCGAGAAGTGACGTGGTCGGCCGGCCAGACGCTGGCCGCGGCCACCGTGGCCGATGCCTTTGCCATCGCGCCCGATGCACGCGCTGCCCTGCAGCGCGACGTGGCGCCCACCAGCTTCAAGGCCGCGGGCGTGCCCAAGGCGCTGCTGATCTTCGTCGTGGTGCTGTTGGTGGTGATGATGCTGGCAATGTGCAGCGACGACGAATGCGACCAGGTCAAGAACACCTTCGGCGCGGCCAGCGCCGAGTACCAGCAGTGCGCGCGCAACCGTGGCTCGGGCGGCGGCGGCCGCGTGGGCGGCGGCAGTTATGGCGGCTGGTCGAGTGGCGGTGGTGGACACAAATAACCTTGAAGGAGCACTGACATGATGGGTATCGAATGGCTCAGGCCCGGCGCCGTTTTCGGCTCGGCGCTGTACGCGCTGCTGGGCGTGGCGGTGTTCTGGCTGTGCTTCGTCATCGTCGACAAGCTCACGCCCTACGACCTGTGGGCCGAGCTCATCGAGAAGAAGAACGTCGCGCTGGCCATCGTCGTGGGCGCGATGTGCATCGCCATCGGGCTGATCGTCTCGGCGGCAGTGCACGGCTGAAGGCGCGCGGCCGGGACGTCCTCACCCGAGCTTCGCAGAGCCTCCGCGCACCCCGGGCTCAGCCCGATGCCCGGTCGCACATTGGGCGTTTGCCCTGGTACCGCGCGGCGGTGTCGCGCCGCCAGCGCAGGTAGAGATCGCCGGCTTTCGGGTCGGCACTGCGCAGCGTGTTCACCAGCGTGGCCTCCAGCTCGGCATCGGCGCCAGCCGGCTCCCAGCGTATGGTGGGCTGCGTGGGCACATAGCGGCGCGTTTCGCGCTCCAGCGCCACCAGGCGCGTGAGCGGGAAGTCACGCCCCAGGCCGCCTGCCAGCGCGGCGCGAAAGAAGCGCTGCGCCAGCACGAAGTCTTCCAGCGGGCCCATGAACTCTTCGTACGACGGGCTGTTCATCGTGTCGCGCACATAGCCCGGCAGCCGCTCCTGCAGCGCCCGCCGCAACTGCTGCAGCTGCGCAGGCGGAAAGTCCAGCGCCGCGGCCGTGGCCTCGTCGACATCGCTGCCGCGGTCCGAGGGCTTGCGCAGTGCGAAGGTGGTGTGCACCCACAGGTCGACATGGCCCAGGCGGTCGGGCGTGCGTTCGAGCCAGGCGCCGTTGGCCGCCGGCGGCGCGGCGCGCTCACGGAACTGCGAGGTGTGGTCTTCCGGGAACCAGTAGCTCGCGGGCAGGCCCTGCCCCTTGACGCGCTGGCACAGGCAGGCGCCGAGCGGCTCGCCAGTGGCGGTGGCGCACTGGTGGCCGCGCTGCAGCAGCTGGGTGGAGCCGGGCTGCTTCTTCTCTTCTGCAGCGATGAAATTGTTCAAAGCGCCGCCCACGGCGGGCGAGAAACTCACCGGCTCGAGCTTGCGCTTGGCGACGAGCTTGTCGATCTCTTCGCGCGGGCAGGCCTGCGCCGCGGGCACCGTGGCCACCGCCTCGGCCAAACCCAACACCGCCATCCAGCGGCTGAACTGCTGGCGGTCGGATGCCAGATCCGCCAAGCCGGGTGCCAGCGGGCGCCGCGCCGAGGGGAAGCTGAAGGTGTCGATGAAGCGGTCGGCCTCGACGACGCGGCAGCCCAGTGGCGTGTCCGCCAGCACCGGGTGCAGGTAGGTCACGCGGCCGATGAGCTTGCCGTCCCCCTGCGTGATGGTGGTGGCGACGACGCGGCGGTCGGCGGCATAACGCAAGGCCTGGTTGACGACGCCCGCGTCGAAGCTGCCCAAAGCGACCCAGCGCCGGCCGCTACGCGCCTCCAGCGCCACGCGTGTGGCGCCCGGGCTGGGGGCGACTTGCCAGCGCAGATCGGTGTAGGCGGGGCCCGCGGCGGCGCTGTCCTGCCCGATCAGCACACCGCGCACGCGGAAGCTGCGCGAGGCAAGGTGGAAGCTGGTGGCGCGGGCCTGGGCAAAGCCTTTGGCCGGCGCGCCGTGGCTGCTGGCTTTGCCGCCGCCCCCGCCCCCGCCTCCACCACCACCCCCGCCGCCACCGCCGCCACCGCCACCGCCGCCGGGAGCCGGCGCCTCCGGGGCGGCAGGGAACAAGGCGTCGTACCCGCCCAGGCGCTCCAGCACCGCCGCGCGCATCGAGGCCTCGGGGTGCAACTCGGCCACCTTGGCCGCCACCTTGCGGGTGACTTCGATGTCTTGCTGCGCCGGCGCTGCGGCCGCCCAGCCGTGGCCTTCTGCGGCCGCCAGCTCCTGCACGAAGCGGCGTGACTCCGCCGAGGTTTCGAAGCCGAAGCGGCCCGCCGCGCGCGCCGCCACGTCGGGCCGCGCGGCGTCGATCAGCGCGTCGGCGAGCCAGCTCTTGCCGACGGTGGACGACCAGGTCTTCAGCGCTTCCTTGCCCGCGTCCTTGGCCAACTTCTGCGCCTGGCGGCCGAGCTCGGTCGAGGGCTTGGCATCGACGCCACCGAGCACCTCGTCGAACATGCGCGCCACCAGCTTGCCCTGGGCGTCCAGCGGTGACATCGGCGTGGCGTAGCGGTTTTCCACGGCGGCCGCCCAGCGCGCGTAGCGGCTCGGGTTCTGGCGCTGCAGGCTTTCGACATGGGGCTGGAACTCGGCCTCCAGATGCTGTTGCAGGGCGCGCATTTCGGCGGCCGCGACGTCGTCGCCGCCACCTGCCAGTGAACGGGCCACGTCGTCGGCCACTTCCGCGCGCACGCGCGTCGCCACGTCACCGCCGGGCGCGGCCTCGATGTGCTGGCCGTTGATGGCCGCGCGCACGAATTCGGTTTCGGCCGCGGCGGCGCGCGGCACGCCCGCGGTGCGCTCCACCAGCCCTGCACGCAGAATGTCGCGCGTGGCCGCGCGTGCCAGCAGCCTGGTGGTGGCCTGCACCGTGGGCGTCGCTGAGGGCGTGGACGCGTTGGCCTCGTCCTCAGGCTTCGTCTCCGGCGCGGCTTGCGCCTGTGCCTGGGACAGCGCCTGCCCGAGCTCGCGCTGCGCTGCTTCGCCCAGCACGTTGATGCGCAGGTTGTTCACGGCCAGCTGCAGGCTGTTGGCCATGGGCTCGGCCGTCCAGCCCAGCAGCGTGACCAGCAACAGCCCCGTCACCACCATCGACAGCGGCTTGCGCACCAGGCCCAGGTCCTTGCAGAAGCGTTCGCTGGCCAACACGCGCAGCAGGCGCTGCCAGGGGCTCGGCGAGGCCTGGGCTTCCTCTGCCGTGGGGCGCACCACGGCCTCTTCGAACTTCAGATCCTTGCGCGCCATCTCCACGGCCAGCGACGACATCAGCTCGGACATCTCGTCCCGCGTCTGCGCCAGCACTTCCGGGCTCAGCTGTGCGTCGGTGTCGCCCCGGGCATGGGCCGACAAGCGCGCCCAGCGCACATCCAGCTGCGCCACCAGCGGCTGCAGTTCGACGTCGGCGCGCGCGGTATTCAGCAGCTGCGGCTCTTTGTACAGGCGCTCGTACAGCTCGCCCGCGCGGGCCGTCCAGGCGCTGGCGATGCGCCGCCGTGCGTGGCGGGCCGAGAGGAACAGCGCCACCGCCGCGCCCACCAGCGCGATCAGGCCCAGAGTCTTGCCGTAGCCGTCAGCCGCGCCTTTGGCCAGCGCGTAGACGGAGGCCATCGCCTCGATGACCGCCTGCGGTGCGCCCACCGAGCCCTGGGACAGCCCCGCGAACAGCGCCACCATGGCCATCAGCCCGGTGAGGGTCAGCGTGCCGATGGCGGCGAGGTCGCGCAGTTTTTCAATGACCACCAGGCTGCCCGCGCGTGCCAGTTTCTGGCGCAGGTCGGCGGCCTGCCAGCGATCTTTGGTCAGCGGCAGCAGCCACAGCTGCGTCAGCGCCCACAGGCATGCCAGCACGATCCACAGCGCATAAGGATCCATCGTCGCCTCCATGCCCGGCAGCGCCGAAGGCGGCGCACGCCGGAGGGTCCACTATCCGCCTGCACCCTGCGGTGACGCATGGGTAGGTCTAGGGATGGCGGGTGTTCTAGGGGGCTGGCCGGCCACCGGGGGCCGATGAAGCGCCGCTCAGGCGTAGGTTTCCCAAGCGCGCCGCTCGGGGTGGTCCAGGTGCGGCAGGTGGTTGTAGCTGACGAGCCGGTGGCCCTTGGGCGTGAAGCTGAACTCGCTGAGCGCGCTGTTGCGGATGCGCAGGTTCAGCTCGATGGTGGTTTCCGGCGGCGTGCCCAGCACCTGGTGCACCGCGGTGGCGATGGGCCCGCCGCTGCTCACCAGCAGCACGTTGCCGCGGTGGCTGGCGCGCACATGCGCCAGCGCGCCGGCCACCCCGGCGCTGAAATCGGCCCAGCTGGGCATGCCTGCAGGCTGCGTCTTCCCGGCCATCCACAGGCCCAGGGCGTCGCGCAGCAGGCGGAAGTGGGCCTTGTAGACCTCTGAGCTGTCGGGCTTGGCCAGCGGGCCGGCGTGCACGGTGCGGATGAGCGCTTCGCTGTCGTATTCGTTCAGGCCCGGCCATGCCACGGCGGCCGGCAGCGGTGCGGCGCCGGCCTCGGCACGGCCCGCAGCGATGCCCGCCAGCGATTGCACATGGCGCTTCAGCGTGCCGCGCACCACGCCCTCGAAGGTGATGCCGCGCTGCGCGAACCACAGTCCGAGGGCGTGGCACTGGCGCGTGCCGAGTTCACTGAGCTGGTCGTAATCGGCCGCGCCGAAGCTGGCCTGGCCGTGGCGCACGAGGTAGAGCGTTCCCATGCGCGGCATTGTGGCCAGCGCCGCTGCGCCTTGCTGTCGCCGCGGCGACCGGGCCATCTTGGTGGGCCGTCTCGACGGGCCGCATGCCGCGCTGCGTTAGCCTCTCCGCATGGCCGCCGCTGCCCCGCCCCCCGACCCCACCGCTGCTGCCGAGCCACGCGCCCGCATCCACCCGGCCGAGCTGGCGCTGTTGAGCTCGGTGTTCGTCGTCGCTGCCTGCGGCCTGGTCTATGAACTCGCCGCCGGCGCGCTGGCCAGTTATCTGCTGGGCGATTCGGTGCTGCAGTTCAGCACCATCATCGGCACCTACCTGTTTGCCATGGGCATCGGCTCGTGGCTCAGCAAGCACATCCAGCACCAGCTGGTGGCGCAGTTCCTGCGCATCGAGTTGCTGGTGGCCTTCATCGGTGGCCTGATGCCGGCGCTGCTGTTCCTGGCGCACAGCAGCCTGCCGGCTTCGGCGAGCCTGGCCTTCCGCGTGATGCTCTACGGGCTGGTGGGCTTGATCGGCATCCTGGCGGGCCTGGAGATACCGCTGGTGATGCGCATCCTTAAGGCGCACTTCGCGCCGCGCTGGGCACTGTCGGACCTGGTCTCGCAGGTGCTGACCTTCGACTACCTCGGCGCGCTGGTGGTGGCCGTGGCCTTTCCGCTGCTCTTCGTGCCGCACCTGGGGCTGGTGCGCACGGGCTTGTTCTTCGGCTTGCTGAACGCCGCCGTGGCGGTGTGGGTGCTCTACGCGTTTCGCGCCGACCTGCGCCGCTGGCGCGCGCATGCCGCGGCGTGCTTCGGCGTCGTGGCGGTGCTGGTGGCCGGCATGGCCGGGGCCGACCGCCTCACCACCTGGGCCGAAGACAGCTTCTACGGCAAAGACATCGTCGTGCGCGAAAGCAGCGACTACCAGCGCGTGGTGGTCACGGCCGGCGATGCGGGCGTGCGCCTCTTCCTCAACGGCAACCTGCAGTTCCACAGCCGCGACGAGTACCGCTATCACGAGGTGCTGGTGCACCCGGCTATGGCGGCGTTTTCGGCGCAGGGCGGCCCGAAGCGCGTGCTGGTGCTGGGCGGCGGCGACGGCCTGGCGGTGCGCGAGGTGCTGAAGTACGCCAGCGTCGAGCACATCACGCTGGTGGAGCTGGACCTGCACATGACGCAGCTGTTTGCGCGCAACCCGCTGCTGCGCAAGCTCAACGGCGACGCGCTGCAGAGCCCGAAGCTGCGCATCGTCAACACCGACGCCTACACCTGGCTGGAAGCCAACCGGGACGTCTTCGACGTCATCGTCATTGACTTCCCCGACCCTACCAACTTCGCTTTAGGCAAGCTCTACACCACCAGCTTCTACCAGCGCGCCGAGCAGGCGCTGGCCGCGGGCGGCTACATGGTCGTGCAGACCACGTCGCCGCTGTTTGCGCGCAAGAGCTACTGGACGGTGGTGGCCACGCTGGAAGCCGTGGGCCTGACGACGACGCCGCTGCACGTGCACGTGCCAAGCTTCGGCGAATGGGGTTTCGTCATCGCCGGCCGCCGCCCATGGTTGCCGCCGCAGCGGCTGCCGGCGGGCTTGCGCTTCCTGACGGTGGAAGGCTTGCCGGCGCTGCTGCAGTTTCCGCCCGACATGGCACGTGTGGCGGCGGAACCGAACCGGCTGAGCAACCAGGCCCTGGTGGCCACCTTCGAACAAGAGTGGGGCCGGGTGCGGTGAAGGCCACGCTGCGCCGTCGCACGCTGCTGACGGGGGGTGCGGCACTGCTGGCTGCGGGCTGCACGCCACCGGCTGCATCGCCACCGCTCCCGTCGCCTTCGTTGCCGCCCGCGCAATGGGTGGGCGCCAACCATGCGCGCGGCCACCGGCTGCGCAGCAGCGATGCACTGCCGCCGCCTGCGGTGCAGCGCCGCGCCGCGGCGCTGGTGCTGGGCGGGGGTGTGGCCGGCCTGGCGGCCGCGCGCGGCCTGCTGCGGCGCGGCGTGCAGGACGTGCACCTGCTGGAGCTGGAAGACGAGCCCGGCGGCAACAGCCGCGGCCACCGGCTCGCCGGCATGGCCTGCCCGCTCGGCGCGCACTACCTGCCCTTGCCCGGCGCGCCCGCGCGTGAGGTGAGCGAGTGGCTGCACGAGCTGGGCCTGCTGAAGCAGGTGCTGGGCCGCACCGTCGCCGACGAACGCCACCTGTGCCACAGCCCGCAGGAGCGCTTGTTCTTCGACGGTGCGTGGGTCGAAGGCCTGTTGCCGCCAACAGAGCCGGGCTCGCCCGCTGCGCGCCAGATGCAGGCCTTTGCACAGGCCGTGGCGCAGCTGCGGCGCGACGCCACCGGCACTGCGAATGGCGCCGCCCCGGCCTTCGCCTTGCCGGCCCACCGCAGCGCCTGGGGCCCGCTGCAGGCAGCCCTGGACGCCCAGAGCTTCGCAGCCTGGCTCGATGAACGCGGCTTCACCGACCCCCAGCTGCGCTGGTACCTCGGCTACTGCTGCCGCGACGACTACGGCGCCACGCCCGCGGAAGTCTCCGCGTGGGCCGGCCTGCATTACTTCGCCAGCCGCCACGGCTTCCATGCGCCGGGTGAGGATGCCGATGGCGAAGGCCCTCATGAGCGCGAAGGCGTCTTCACCTGGCCCCAAGGCAATGCCTGGCTCACGCAGCGCCTGGCCGCGCTGCTCGGGCCCGCGGGCGAACGCCTGCATGGCGGCCGCACCGTGCTGCGTGTGCAGGAGGGCCGGCACGAGGTGCAGGTGCTGGCCTGGGACGAAGCCACCCAGCGCCTGGAAAGCTGGACGGCGCCGATGGTGGTGCTGGCGCTGCCCCTCTTCATCGCCGCGCGCATCGTGCAGAACCCGCCGCCGGCACTGCGCGAAGCCGCTGCGCTGCTGCATTACGCACCCTGGCTGGTGGCCAACCTGCACCTGGACGCGCCGCTGCTCGGCCGCATCGGGGCGCCGGCATCGTGGGACAACGTGGTCTATGGCGGCCGCGGCCTGGGCTACGTGGATGCGATGCACCAGAGCCTGCACCCGGTGCCCGGCGCCACGGTGCTGACGGCCTACCACGCGCTGCCGCGCGCCGAACGCGGCGCGCTGCTCGCCGACGACCCGGCGCCCTGGGCCGAACGCGTGCTGGCGGAACTGCGTACGGCCCACCCCGACATCGGCCGCCGCGTGCAGCGCATAGCCCTCATGCGCTGGGGCCACGCCATGGCCATCCCGGTGCCCGGCCTGCAGCGCCACCCCGCCTTGCAGGCGCTGCGCACTTCGGGCCGAGAGGCGCGCGGCCGGCTGCGTTTTGCGCATGCCGACCTCGCGGGCTACTCGGTGTTCGAAGAGGCCTTCACGGCCGGCAGCGAGGCTGCGCTAGCCTAGCGGGCTTCTCTCTCCCACAAGCTGCCTCTCCACCACCATGCAATACCGCTCCCTCGGCCGCTCCGGCCTGCGCGTCAGCGCCCTGTCTCTCGGTTCCTGGGTGACGTACCACAACCAGGTGGACACCGGCCACGCGCGCGAGATGATGGCCGCGGCCTATGACGCCGGCGTCAACTTCTTCGACAACGCCGAGGTCTACGCGGCCGGCCGCAGCGAAACCATCATGGGCCAAGCCTTGAAAGAGCTGGCGTGGCCGCGCCTGAACTACATCGTCAGCACCAAGTTCTTCTGGGGGCTGGACCGTGACGGCAAGAACCCCAGCGCCGGCGTCAACCGCAAGGACACGCTGAACCGCAAGTACCTGATGCAGGCCATGGACGGCAGCCTGCAGCGCTTCGGCCTCGACTTCATCGACCTCGTCTACTGCCACCGCCCCGACCCGCACACGCCGCTGGAAGAAACCGTGCGCGCGATGAACGACATCATTCAGCAGGGCAAGGCACTGTACTGGGGCACGAGCGAATGGTCGGCGGCCGACATCGCGGCAGCCTGGCACCTGGCCGACCGCCACGGCTGGCACAAGCCGCTGATGGAGCAGCCGCAATACCACCTCTTTCACCGCCAGCGCGTGGAGCAGGAATACGCGCGCCTCTATGAAGACACCGGCCTGGGCCTGACCACGTGGAGCCCGCTGGCCAGCGGCCTGCTCACCGGCAAGTACCGCGGCGGCATCCCCGCGGGCAGCCGCGGCGCGATGGAGAACATGGCCTTCCTGCGCGACGGCCTGCTCGATGCAAAGAAGAACGCCGCCGTCGCCGCGCTCGAACCCATCGCGGCAGAACTCGGCGGCACGCTGGCGCAGCTGGCGCTGGCCTGGGTGGCGAAGAACCCGCGCGTCAGCACCGTGATCACGGGGGCCTCGAAGCTGGAGCAGCTGCACGCCAACCTCGGCGCGC
>JANMMD010000067.1:0-5264 GCA_031372905.1 Betaproteobacteria bacterium | reverse complement strand
CTCAAGGGCTACGCCACCGCCACCGACCTGGCCGACTACCTGGTGAAGAAGGGCCTGCCCTTCCGCGATGCGCACGAAGCCGTGGCGCATGCGGTGAAGACGGCGCTGGCGCGTGGCATCGACCTCTCTGAGCTGCCCCTGGCCGAGTTGCAGGCGCTGAACCCCGCCATCGAGGCCGACGTGGCCGAGGTGCTGACGCTGCGCGGCTCGCTCAACGCACGCCGCGTGCTGGGCGGCACGGCGCCGGTGCAGGTGCTGGCGCAGGTGGACAGGCACCGGCGCAGGCTTTCCGCCGGGTGAAGCCATCGGCGGCCGTGCGCCGCCGAAAGGCCCGCAACGGCCGCAGCCGCTAGCGCAGCCGGATGCGCGTGGCCTCCAGCGTGCGGCGGTCGCTGCCCAGCACGCCCTGCACCTCCACCAGGCGGCCGACGCGCAGATCGGCCAGCGTGCCGTCGTCGATGCGCAGGCCCGGCCGGCGCGTGCTGATGGTGACCTCGCGCACGCGCAGCGTGCCAGCCGCGGTGTCGACCGCTTGGATCACGCCGTTGACCTCGAAACCGCGCTCTTCTTCCTGGCGGTCGCTTTTCACCGTCACCAGCGTGGCGCGCAGCTGGCCGCCTTGCACACGGCCTTCAGCCTCCACCCGTGCGCCCAGCACCAGCGCGGCGCGGCCGTCGGGAATCTGCGCCGTGCTCACGTCCACCGGCTGGCCGTTCACGCGCAGGCTGGTCAGCGCCGTACCGCCCTGCGCCGGCACCAGCCCCGTGATCAGGCCCTTGAGCTTGGCTTCTTCGCCGTCGGGCAAGGGCCGCAGCGCCTCGCCGAAGGCCTGCACCACCCAGCGCAGCGGGGCCGTGGCGGCCGTCAGCCGCAGGCGCACCACCTGGCCGGCGGCCAGGCCCGCGGGCACCCCGCTGGCGCCGCCGTAGCCGTAGATGGTGGCGCCGATGCGCAGCGTCTGCGCCGCGGTGTCCACCGCCGCGAGCAGGCCGCGCAGGCGCAGCGGTGCCGCTGCAGACGCGGCCTCCACGCGTGTGGCGCGGTAGCGCTCGGCGGCGGGGTCCCACGCCCCGTAGACGGACACGCTGCGGCCGCTGGCCAAGGCGGCCACGCCGCCAGCCAGGTCGTCGTCGAACACCGTGGCGGCGTCCACCGTCACGCGCTGGCCCAGCAGCGTGAAGGCAGCGCCGGCAGCGTCGACGAGACCCACCGGGCCCGTGAGTTCGGCCTCGAAGCGGATGCGGCTGGCGGTGGCCGCCGGGCCGCTGCTGCCGCTGGCGATGGCCGAGCCCTCGATCTCCACGCTCATGCCCAGGCGCAGGTCGTCGCGGCTGCGGCGTGCGCCGTCAGCGTCTTCCACAGCGGCAGTGCTGTCATCGAAGCGAACGCCGTTGACGATCACCGAGCCAAAGCCCGTCACCGAGCCCGAGACATAACTGCCGGTACCGCCGCTGCCCACGCCGCCACCGCAGGCCGCCAGCGCGGCGGCGAGCATCAAGGCCAGCAGCGCCGTTGTCAGCATGTAAAAGATGGCGGTGCCATGGCGGTTCGAGACGAGCTTGTTCATGGTTCAACCTTTGCGGCGGGCGCGGGCCCGCACGGGTTCACGGGGTGGGGCGGGCGGGCCGGCGTCGCCGCCTTCGTGGTAGGTGTACAGGCCCACGCGCACGCGGCCCTGGGCGGGCGGGTCGAGCGCGGCGTCGCGTTCGACATGGGCTTCGAGCAGGGGCACCAGCGCCTGCAGCAAGGCCTGCCATTGCGCGCGCACCACCGGCTGCACCGCGCCGATGGCTGCAGCCGAGAGGCCCGAGGCGAAGATGGCCTGCTCCAGGTGCAGGCGCTGCTCGCCGCCCAGCACGTTCTGCACCGCGGCGCGCAGGTGGTCGCCGACGTTGTCGCCCAGGAAGGCCAGGCTTTGCGCTTCGTCGTTGCGCGGCACGTAGCCGGCCTGCAGCAGCGCCACGGTGTCGTCCTGCGTGTTCCATTGCGCCACGCCCAGCCGGCACAGCTCGTCGAGCAGGCTGCGCGCATGCACGTTGCGCGTGACGGCCCCCGCCAGGGTTTCGAAACTGGGCGCTGGGCCCAGCCGTGGCAGCACCAGCGGCTCACCGGCCGGCGTGCAAAAGGGTGGCTGCGAGCGCCAGTGCGTGAACACCTCGCTGGCCAGTGAACGCCCGCGTGCCCGCGGCTCTGCCGATGCGGGTTCGGCCAGCTCTTGCACCAGGCGTGCGACCTCGCGGCGGTGCAGCCCGGTGGTGGTGCTGATGCGGCTGACCTTGCGGTGCTCGGGCAGCCCGGGGTGGGCTTGCGAGGCACGTTGCACGTAGGCCTTGCGCAGCAGCGCTTCCACCTCGGCCACCGGCACGCCACGCGCCACGCCCAGCTGCGCCACCGAATCCAGCAGGCCGGCCAGGGCGTTGCGCAGGGCCTGGCGTTCGGGTGCGGGCGCATCGGGGGTTTCGCCAGGCGGGGCGGAGGGGCTGGGGTCGAGGGTGCTCATTCGTGGGGCGCGCCGGCCGCACTGTAGCGGCCGGCTGGCGTCACGAGCATGGCGAGCATGGCTTCAGACGCGCTTCCCGCAGCGGCTGGGTGGCGCGGGCATCACTTGAAGTCGATGCGCCGCGCTTCCAGGCGCGTGCGGTCGGTGCTGAGCACGCCGCGCACCTCGACGCGGGCGCCGTTGGCCAAGCGGGCCTCGGTGCCGTCGCGGTACTCCACGGTGCCGCCGTACCAGACCGTCACGCCGCGCAGCGCAAAGGTCTTGGCGGCGGTGTTCAGGTTGCCGAGTTCACCGCGCAGTTCCAGCGGGCGCACACCCTCGGTGCGACGCTCTTCGATTTCCACCTTCGTGGCCACCAGCACGCCGTCCACGATGCGGCCCGACACTTCGACGCGCGCGCCCAGCACCACACCCGCCGTGCCGTCGGGGAAGCTGGCGTTGGTGGCATTCACCACCAGGCCGTTGATGGTGAAGTTGGTGCTCGAGGTGAAGGCGGTGATGGCGCCCTCCACCTTCGCATCCGGCAGGGCTGGCGGCAGGCGCAGGCCGCCGCGCAGCCCAATGGCCACCCACTGGCCGTTGACCTGCGTGGTGCTCAGGAGCACGCGCACGATCTGCCCGTTCGTCAGACCCGGCGGCACGTTGCCGGAGGGCAGCCCGGCGTAGCTGATGACCTGGCCGTTGATGCTGAAGGTGCGCGCCGTGGTGTCCAGCGCCGTGATGGCGCCGCGCAGCTTGTAGACGGTGGCGCTGTCTTCGAGCTCGATGCGCGTGGCCACCACGCGGCGGTTGGCGGGGTCGAGGATGCCGTAGACCTCCAGCACCTGCCCCGCGCGCACCGCCGCCAGGCCGCCGACGAGGCTGTCGTCGAAGACGGTGCTGCTCGTCACCAGCACCGTCTGGCCCAGCACGGTGAGGGTGGAGGCGGCGACATCCACCGCGCCCACCGGGCCGACGATCTCGTTCCCCAGGCGGATGCGCAGGGCCAGCGCGCTGGCGTTGGCGCGGTCCACCGTGCCGGCATCCACCTGCACGGTCATGCCGAGGCGGAAATCGTTGCGGCTGCGGCTGTTGTCGTCGTCGTCCGTGACGCTGGCGGCGCTGTCGTCGTAGCGCACGCCGCCCACAATCACCGAGCCGAAGCCGGTGATCGTGCCCGCGGCATAGCTGCTGGCGGCGGCGGGTGTGGCGGGCGCGTTGGCGCCGGGGCCGGCGTCGTCGCCACCACCGCCGCCGCAGGCCACCAGCAGCGCGGCCGAGAACAGCCCGGTGCCCGTCACCAGCGCGGCGCGGCGTTGGGCTGAAAAGCCGCGGTGGCGCGATGGCGTCACCGCCATGGCTGCTTGGGCGGCAAGCGCCGCGGCGGTGGCAGTGAGGGGCTTTCTGGTGGTCATGGCGGAGCTCCGTGGATGGCGGCAACCGGGGTGGCGCCGTTGGCGTTCAGTGTAAATGCGCTTTTTGCCCATTTATGTTTCCAAGTGTTGCCCTCGCGTGAAAGTGCGTGCCGGCTTGCACCGCCGGCGCGCGCTACGCTCGGCGGCCCATGAGCTCCGTGCCCCCGCGACGCTGGATCGCCCACCTCGACATGGATGCGTTCTATGCGTCCGTCGAACTGCTGCGCTACCCCGAGCTCTCGGGCCAGGCCGTGGTCATCGGCGGCGGGCGCCGCCACCAGCCCGTGTTGCTGCCCGACGGCACGCGCCAGTTCGCCACGCTGGCCGGCTACGCCGGCCGCGGCGTCGTCACCACTGCCACCTACGCCGCGCGTGACCACGGCGTGCACAGCGGCATGGGCCTGATGAAGGCCGCGGCGCTGGCGCCGCACGCCGTGCTGCTGCCCACCGACTTCGAGCAGTACCGCGCGATGTCGCGCCGCTTCAAGGCCGCGGTGGCCGAGGTGGCGCCCTTGATCGAAGACCGCGGCATCGACGAGATCTACATCGACCTCACGCATTTGAGCGGCGCGCAAGATGCCGTGGGCCACGACCCGTTCGGCGGCGTGCGTGCGCTGGCGCAGGACATCCGCAACAACGTGCGGCGCAGCACCGGCCTGACCTGCTCGATTGGCGTGACGCCGAACAAGCTGCTGGCCAAGATCGCCAGCGAGCTCGACAAGCCCGACGGCCTGACGGTACTGACCCACGCCGACCTGCCCACGCGCGTGTGGCCCATGGGCGTGCGCCGCATCAACGGCATCGGCCCGAAGGCCGCCGCCAAGCTCACGGCGCTGGGCATCCAGACCATCGGCCAGCTGGCGCAGCGCGAGCCGGCGTGGCTCATCGAACACTTCGGCAGAAGCTACGGCCGCTGGCTGTTCGAGGCCGCGCACGGCAGCGACGACCGCCCTGTCGAGACCCGCGGCGAACCGGTCTCGATGAGCCGCGAAACCACCTTCGAACGCGACCTGCACGCGGTGCGCGACCGCGAAGAGCTCACCGCCATCTTCACCCGCCTGGCCGAGCAGGTGGCCACCGACCTGCAGCGCAAGGGCTACGCGGGCCGCACCATCGGCATCAAGCTGCGCTTCGACGATTTCAAGACCGTCACGCGCGACCTCACGCTGCCGCAGCCGGTGGCCGACGCCATGGCCATCCGCCACGCCGCCGGACTGTGCCTAAAGCGCGTGGACCTGAAGCGCCGGCTGCGCCTGCTGGGCGTGCGTGCGGCCGCGCTGGTGAAGCTGTAAGCCGCTGCGGGCTTAGCATCTGCCTGAAGAGGAGACAAGCCGTCCATGACCGTGATCACCACCATCGAAGACCTGCGC
>JANMMD010000033.1:0-7294 GCA_031372905.1 Betaproteobacteria bacterium | reverse complement strand
TGGAGCGAACGCCTGCTGCGCGCCCACACCGGCGATGGCGAGTTCTCGATGCTGCGCGCCCTGCTCGCAGACCTGCCCCGCACGCGCACGCCGTGGCAGCAGGTGCTGCGCACGCAACTCGCACGCGCGCTGACGCCCAAGCTCGGCATCTCATGGTCACGCCCGGCGCGCAGCTACATCGCCAACCAGGGCCGCAACCATGCCGGCCACCGGCTGCCGTGGGAGCCCGGCTTCACCACCGCGCGGCGCGTGCCGCGCCTGGCGGTGGTGGTGGATGTCTCGGGCAGCATCGACGAAGCCGTGCTGGCGCGCTTTGCCACCGAGATCAACGCCATCACGCGGCGCCTGGAGGCCGGCTTGACGTTGGTGGTGGGCGACGACCAGGTGCGCGCCGTGACCCATTGCGAGCCCGGCAGATCCAAGCTCGCCGAGCTGCAGTTCGAAGGCGGTGGCGGCACCGACTTCACGCCATTGCTGGAGGAAGCCGACCGCCACCGGCCCGACATCGGCGTGGTGCTGACGGACCTGGAAGGCCCGGCACGCTTTCGCCCGCGCTGGCCGGTGGTGTGGGCGGTGCAGCGCCCCCATGCCGCGGCGGTGGCACCCTTCGGGCGCGTGCTGGTGCTGGACTGACCGCAAGTATCGATAACAAGACCGAAAAGGAACCCACCATGCCGACAGGCAAGACCCTCAGTGCCAGCCTGTGCCTGGCCGGCGCGCTCATCCCGCTCGCGAGCCCCCTCACCGCCAGCGCCCAGGCCTCGGGAACAGCTTCGGCCGAGACACCAAGCCTCAGCCGCAAGCAAGGCCGCATCGTGCTCGACTACCAGCAGGTCAAGGTGGCGGGCGACGAGGCCATCGACTTCATGGGCTTCCACGTCCACAAGCAGATCAGCGAGAAGGTGTCGCTGGGCGCGGGTGTCTACGCGCCGCTGTTCAAGGGCGAGTACGGCGGTTTCACGGCCTTCGACATCGGTGTGCACCTGCGCCAGCCGCTGGCGTCGCGGCTGTTCGCCACGGCCGGTTTCGCCGCCGGCGGCGGCGGCGGTGGCCGCGGCATCGAGCAGAGCAAGTCGCTGTCGGGCACCGGCGGCTTCTACAAGGGCTATCTCGGGCTCGGCTATGAGTTCGCGGACTTCTCGCTCGGCGTGAATGTCGCGAAGATGAAGTTCAAGCGTTCGGCCATCGACGGCACGCACGCGAATGTCTTCGTGGAGATCCCCTACAGCTACTGGACGGGCCCCTTCAGCCGCCACGGCGAGCCGCTGTCGGCGGCTGATTCCAAGCTGGCGGCCGACAAATCCGGCGAAAGCGCGCTCACCCTGGTGGTGGACAACTTCAGGCAGCTGCGCCCCGAGGGCAGCTACAAAGGCCGGCTCCAGGTGGCCGACCTGCAGTACGCCAACTACTACGCCCGTGACTCTTACTGGTACTTCGGCCTGGGCGTGGGCGTCGGCGGCCTGCCGCTCTACAACCACGTCATCGGCGGGCTCGGCCAGCGCCTGCAGCTCACGCCGAGCATCGCGCTGCACGGGCAACTCGGTGTCGGGTCCGGCGGCTACGCGCCGGAGCTCATCAACACCAGCTCAGGGCTGCTGGTGTACCCCAGGCTGAGCGCGGAACTGGCGCTGACGAAGAACCTCGGCCTGTCGCTGTCGGCCGGTTATCTGGTGGCGCCCAAGGGCTCGTCGAAGAACCAGACTTTCGGCGTGGCGCTGACGCACCACATCCGCTCCGGCAGCGCCAACCGGCCCAGCGGCGAAGCCGGCTTCAATGACAGCAGCGCCACCTTCCAGGCCTTCCGCTTCGGCGTCTATCAGCAGACCCAGTTCAACATCCGCTACCGCGATCTGGTGGGCGAAACGCTGCAGTCGGTGGGCCTGCAGGGCGACGCCATCCTCAACGACCGCTGGTACATCCCGCTGCAGGCCGCGGTGGGTTACACCGCCTACTTCGGCTACCCCGGCTATGGCGAGGTGCTGACCGGCCTGGGCGTGCAGACCCTGGCCGGGCCCAGCGACCGCGTGCAGTTCTTCGGCCAGCTGATGGCCGGTGCCAACGTTCACGGCCCTGCCGCCAAAGCCAGCGCCGGCTTGCGCTATGCGCTGAACGAGCAACTCGCGCTGCAGGCCGAAGCCGGCCGCACGGCGGCGCGCAGTTCCAGCGGTGGCCGCTTCAATGCTGACGGCATTGGCCTGGGCCTGGTCTACCGCTTCTCGGTGGTACAGCGCTGACGAGGCAGCGTTGAAGGGCCGTATCCCGGTCCTTCAACGGATTCACGCGCTTCAGCGGCCGTAGCGGTAGGCCGAGTAGGCCGAATCCATGCGTGCGTCTTGCGCGGCCGTGAACATGTTCATGCACGCATCGTCGGTGTAGTCCATGAAGTTGGTGATGGGGTCCAGCCCGGCGATGTTGGCGCACGAGTTGCGGCCCGTCGGGCAACCATAGGCTGGCGAACGCTCGGCCGGCGTGTCGGCCACGAGGTCACCACCGCCCGTGCTGTTCTTCGAGCAGCCGCCCTGGAAGGTGTGATACAGCCCCATCCAGTGGCCCACCTCGTGCGTGCCGGTGTCGCCCAGGTTGTAGGGCACCGCACTGCCGCCGGGCAGCGAAGCATTCAGCACCACCACGCCGTCGAGCTTGGGCTGGCCGGCGTAGCTGGACGGGAAAGTGGCCCAGCCCAGCAGCCCGCCGCCGATGCCGGCGACATACAGGTTCAGCGTCTCGGCAGTGCCCACGCGCAAGGCGTTCTTGGCCTGCGTCTCGGCGGTGGTGCCGGGCTGCATCACGTACCAGGCATCGTTGGCGGTGGTGGTCACGCCGGCCAGGTTGAAGCTCCAGCCGGTGGTGGCAAAGCCGGTGTTCATCACCGCGATCTGGTCCTGGATCTGCTGCGTGCTGACGCCGCCCGTGCCGTTGGCGCGCGTGATGACGTGCACGTAGACCTGGATCTGCCCGCCGGTCACGGCCGCCGCCAGCGCCGGCTGTCCGGCGCGCTGGGCCTTGCCCGGGCCGCCGCGGTTGGCCAGGATGAAGGTGTCGATCTCGTTCATCTCATCGGCGTCGAACTGGGGCGCAGCGCACCGTTTGCCGGCCTTGACGAAGGCGTCCTGGTCGATGAATGAATAGCCTTCGATGACAAAAGGTGCGCGGCTTTGCGCCTGCGCACCGAGGGCCCCCAGGCCCAGGGCCAGTGCCGCGAGCGTTCCAAGAATTCGCTGATGCATTTCCTCACTCCTGCTTTTCTCTTGCCGCGAAATGGCGGGCGCAATGAGTGTGGTGGGCGCCTCGGTGCGTCGTCAATCGGGCCTGGGGCCCCGGGCGTTGCGCCGCCACGACTGCGCCGGGCGGCGCGGTGCGGCGGGATGCGGCATCCGGCCCGCGCTTCAGGCCGCGCCGGGCTGGCTGGCCGCCAGCAGCAGCTGCGCCACCACCGCCACGGCCAGCACCTCGGGCTCTTTGCCGGCCAGCCCCGGCACACCGATGGGGCAGACCATGCGCGCCACGCTCTCGACGCTGTGGCCACATGCCTGAAGACGATGTTCGAAGCGCGCCCGCTTCGTGGCCGACCCGATGAGCCCAAACCAGGCGAAATCGCCGCGCCGCAGGATGGCATCGGCCAGCGCCAGGTCCAGCGCGTGGCTGTGCGTCAGCACGAGAAAGCAGGCGCCGGCCGGGGCGCTGGCCACCTCCGCCTCGACGGGCTCGACACAAAGTTTTTCGATATGCGGCGGCAGTTCTCCCGGCGGGAACTCGCCCTCGCGCTCGTCCACCCACTGCACGCGGCATGGCAGCTCGGCCAGCAGCTTGATGATGGCGCGGCCGACATGGCCCGCGCCGTAGAGCTGCAGACGGAAGCGTGGTGGCGTTTCGGGCCACGCGGTGGGCGGGTCCAGCGCCAGCGGCGTGAAGTGCAGCGTCAGCACGCCGCCGCAGCACTGGCCCAGGCTGGGGCCGAGCGCGATGCGGCGCGCGTGGCCTTCACCACCGCTCAGCAGCAGCGCACGCGCATCGGCAATGGCCTGCAGCTCCAGGTGGCCGCCGCCGATGGTGCCCAGCACCTCGTCGGCCGCCACCAGCATGCGCGTGCCGGTTTCGCGCGGCACGCTGCCCTGCGTGGCGCCCACTGCCACCACCACGGCGGGCCGCCCCGCGGCCAGCCAACGCAGCGCGGCCGTGCGCAGCGGCTGCATCAACCGGGCGCTGCCGACTGCACAGCGGTAATGGCGCGCAGCAACGCTTCTCCGGTGGCCGGCGCCATCAAAGGGGGATCGACACGGTGCCCACCCACGGCGGACACCGCATCGCGCAGCGCGAAGAACACGCTGAAAGGCAGCAGCAGCGGCGGTTCACCCACGGCCTTGCTGCGGTGGATGCTGTCGTGTCGGTTCTCGTGGTCGAACAACTTCACGCGGAAGTCGGCCGGGCAGTCGTTGGCCGTGGGGATCTTGTAGGTGCTGGGCGCGTGCGTCAGCAGCAAGCCGGCGCGCGGCGTGCCATCGGCCGGGTGCCACACGAGCTCTTCCATCGTCAGCCAGCCCATGCCCTGGATGAAGGCGCCTTCGATCTGGCCGATGTCGATGGCCGGGTTGAGCGAGCGGCCCGCGTCGTGCAGCACATCGGCGCGCAGGAGTTTCCATTCGCCCGTCAGCGTGTCCAGCAGCACCTCGCTGCAGGCCGCGCCGTAGGCGAAATAGAAGAAGGGACGGCCCTGCAGCGCGGCCTTGTTCCAGTGCAGGCCGGGCGTGGCGTAGAAGCCGTCGCTCCACAGCTGCACACGCGCCAGGTAGGCCTGCTTCACGACCTCGGCGAAGGCCAGATCGTGGCCGGCGGCGCGCACGCGGCCGTCGGCGAAAACGACCTCGGCTTCGCCGCAGCCCCAGAGGCCGGCGATGAAGGCCGCCAGCCGCCCGCGCACCTGCGCGGCAGCGTCTTGCGCCGCCTTGCCGTTCAAGTCGCTGCCGGTGCTGGCCGCGGTGGCCGAGGTGTTGGCCACCTTCTGCGTGTCGGTGGCGCTGCAGCGCACGGCCGCCAGCGGCAGGCCGAGCTCGTGCGCCACCACCTGGGCCACCTTGGTGTTCAGGCCCTGGCCCATCTCGGTGCCGCCGTGGTTCACGAGCACGCTGCCGTCGGTGTAGACATGCACCAGCGCGCCGGCCTGGTTCAGGTGCGTGACATTGAAGCTGATGCCGAACTTCAGCGGCGTCAAAGCCAAGCCCTTCTTCAGCACCGGGCTGCTGGCATTGAAGGCATGGACGGCGGCGCGGCGCGCGCGGTAGTCGCTGCTGGCCTCGAGCTGGGCCACCAGCGGGTGCAGGATGTTGTCGTCCACCGTCTGGCCGTACGGGGTGACGTTGTTCGAATCCACGCCGTAGAAATTGGCACGGCGCACGTCCAGCGCATCACGCCCCAGGCGGCGCGCCACGCTGTCGAGCAGGTACTCGATGGCAAACGCGCCCTGCGGCCCGCCGAAGCCGCGAAAGGCGGTGTTGCTCTGCGTGTTCGTCTGGCCGCTGTAGCCGTGCACGGCCACGTGCGGCAGCCAGTAGGCATTGTCGAAGTGGCAGAGCGCGCGCGTCATCACCGGGCCCGAGAGATCGGCGCAGTGCCCGGCCCGCGAGACCAGCGTGGCCTCGGCGGCGAGCAGGCGGCCTTCGTCGTCGTGGCCGACCTCGGCCTCGACATGGAAGCAGTGGCGGCGGCCGGTGATCATGAAGTCGTCGTCGCGGTCGACGCGCAGCTTTACCGGCTTGCCCGCGCGCACGGCCGCCACCGCGGCGACGCAGGCAAACTGCGCGCTCTGCGATTCCTTGCCGCCGAAGCCACCGCCCATGCGCCTGCATTCCACCTGCACGGCGTGCAGCGGCCGGTTCAGCACCTGCGCCACGTGGTGCTGCATCTCGCTGGGGTGCTGGGTGCTGCAGTGCAGCTTCATGCCGCCGTCCTCGGTGGGCAGGGCATAGCTGATCTGCCCTTCCAGGTAGAACTGCTCCTGCCCGCCGAGCTCGAACTGCAGCTGCAGGCGCTGCGGCGCGTTGGCCAGCGCGCCCGCGACGTCCCCGCGCAGCAGGTGCATCGGCGGCACCACGTATTGCTGCGCGGCATGCGCAGCCTGCGGCGTGAGGATGGGTGGCAGCGGCTTGGCGTGCACCACCTCGCGCGCCAGCGCGGCGGCGCGGCGTGCGGCGTCGCGCGTGTGCGCGACGACGGCAAAGACCGGCTGGCCCAGGTAGCGCAGCGTGTCGCCGGCAACGCCGGCGAGGATGGGCTCGTCGGGCAGCAAGGCCCCGCACTGGTTGGCGCCGGGCAGGTCACGCGCGCTGAACACATCCACCACACCGGGCTGGCGTCGGATGCGATCGAGATCCAGGCTTTCGATGACGCCATGCGCCAGCGGCGACAGGCCCAGGGCCGCATGCAGCGTGCCGGTGATCTCCGGCAGGTCGTCGGTGTAGGGCGCGGCGCCGGCCACGTGCAGGTGGGCCGATTCATGCGGGCGGCTCAGGCCCACCTGGGTGAAGGGCTGCGCTGCGGCTGCCAATGCCGCGGGCAGCTCCGCGGGCATCCCATCCGGCAGATCGAAGGGCTTGTTCATGCCGGCGCCCCGCGCGCCCAGACGTTCAGCGCGGCCATGGGCAAAGGCGCGTCGTCGCGCGTTTCCAGCCAGCAGCGGCGCAGCAGGTTCTGCGCCACCTGCAGGCGGTAGGCCGCGCTGGCGCGCATGTCGGACAGCGGCGTGTAGTCCTGCGCCAGTGCCGCCATGCCAGCCTGCAGCGTGACCTCGTCCCAGGCTCGGCCCTGCAGCGCGGCCTCGGCCTGCGGCGCACGACGCACCGTGCCCGCCAAGCCGCCGAAGGCCAGGCGCGCGCTCGCCACGACACCGTTGTCGACCTGCAGGGCCAAGGCGCCGCACACGGCCGAGATGTCGCAGTCGAAACGCTTGCTGATCTTGTAAGCACGCACCAACTGCCCGTGCGCGGCGCGCGGCACGGCCAGGGCCTGCACGAACTCGCCGGGCTCGAGCCGGTTTTTCATGTAGTCGACGTAGAAGTCTTCCAGCGGCATCTGCCGCACGCGCTCGCCCTGGCGCAGCACGATGGCTGCGCCTAAAGCGATCAACACCGGCGCTGAATCGCCGATGGGCGAGCCGTTGGCGACATTGCCGCCCATGGTGCCCGCGCGCCGCACCGGCGGGCCGGCGAAGCGCAGCCAGATATCGCGCAGCGTCGGCCACTCTTGCACCAGCGCCGCCCACGCCGCTTCCAGTGTGGCCGCGGCTCCGATGTGGATATGC
>JANMMD010000399.1:0-4570 GCA_031372905.1 Betaproteobacteria bacterium | reverse complement strand
GCGTGGCTGGTCATCGTCGCGGCCGAGATGCTGACCGGCGGCGTGGGCATCGGCTTCTGGGTGTGGGACGAGTGGAACAACCTCAACGTCAAACACATCATCGTGGCCATCTTCGTCATCGGCATCGTCGGCCTGGCGCTGGAACAGCTGTTGATGGCCATTGCGCGCCGCTTCAGCTACGACGAGCACTGACACCACGGGAAGCCGACATGAGCCACTTCATCGAAGTCCAGGGCGCCGAGATGGTGTTCCACACGCGCAAGGGCCAATTCCACGCGCTGCGCGACATCCACCTCACCGTCGACAAGGGCGAGTTCGTCACGCTCATCGGCCACTCGGGCTGCGGCAAGAGCACGCTGCTGAACCTGATCGCCGGCCTGACCACGCCCACCGCCGGGGTGCTGCTTTGCGACAACCGCGAGATCAAGGCGCCGGGGCCCGAGCGCGGCGTGGTGTTCCAGAACCATTCGCTGCTGCCCTGGCTGAGCTGCTTCGAGAACGTGCACCTGGCGGTGGAGCGTGTCTTCGGCGCGAACGAAACAAAAACGCAGATGCGCGTGCGCACGCAGGCCGCGCTGGAACTGGTGGGCATGGGCCATGCGCTGGCGAAGCGCCCGCACGAGATCAGCGGCGGCATGAAGCAGCGTGTGGGCATCGCGCGTGCGCTGGCGATGGAGCCCAAGGTGCTGCTGATGGACGAGCCCTTCGGTGCGCTGGATGCGCTGACACGCGCAAGGCTACAGGACGAACTGCTGAAGATCGTCGCAAGGACGCGCAGCACCGTCGTGATGGTGACGCACGATGTCGACGAGGCGGTGCTGCTCTCCGACCGCATCGTGATGATGACCAACGGCCCGGCGGCCACCATCGGGCAGATTCTTCCCGTGACGCT
This sequence comes from Betaproteobacteria bacterium, assembly GCA_031372905.1. GTDB lineage: Bacteria > Pseudomonadota > Gammaproteobacteria > Burkholderiales > Burkholderiaceae_C > Rubrivivax. The sequence goes on along the minus strand of JANMMD010000399.1, from coordinate 3,678 downwards.
GCCACGCCCGCGCGACCGCATCGAGCTGGCCGAAGACCGCGATTACGTGCACGCCCGCAAGGAGGTGCTGGACTTCCTCTACACGCGCCAGGGCCACGTGGAAAAGGCAGCGGCATGAAGAAGATGAAGCTCGTGATGGTGGGCAACGGCATGGCCGGCGTGCGCACGCTGGAAGAACTGCTGAAGATCGCACCCGATCTCTACGACATCACTGTCTTCGGCGCCGAGCCGCACCCGAACTACAACCGCATCCTGTTGAGCCCGGTGTTGGCCGGCGAGCAGACGCTGGACGAGATCGTGCTGAACCCGCTGAGCTGGTATGCCGAGCACGGCATCACCCTGCATCTGGGCAGGACGGTGACGCAGATCGACCGTGTCAAGCGCGTCGTGCGTGCGAGCGATGGCACCGAAGCACCGTACGACCGCCTCTTGCTGGCCACCGGCAGCCTGCCTTTCATCCTGCCCGTGCCGGGCAAGGACTTGCAAGGCGTGCTGGCCTACCGCGACATCGCTGACACGCAGGCGATGATCGACGCGGCCACGAAGTACAAACACGCCGTCGTCATCGGCGGTGGCCTGCTGGGCCTGGAAGCGGCCAACGGCCTGATGCTGCGCGGCATGCAGGTGACCGTGGTGCACCTGATGCCGTGGCTGATGGAGCGCCAGCTCGACGACGTGGCCGGCGGCCTGCTGCGCAAATCGCTGGAAGACCGCGGCCTGCGCTTCGAGATGGGCGTGCAGACCGAGGCGCTGATCCCCGACAAAGACGGAAGGGTCATGGCCGTGCGCTTCAAGGACGGCCGCGAGATCCCTGCCGATCTGGTGGTGATGGCTGCCGGCATCCGCCCCAACACCGTGCTGGCAGAGAGCGCCGGCATTCACTGCCAGCGCGGCATCGTCGTCAGCGACACGCTGCAGACCACCACCGACCCGCGCATCTACGCCGTGGGCGAATGCGCTGCGCACCGCGGCATCGCCTACGGCCTGGTGGCGCCGTTGTTCGAGCAGGGGAAGGTGTGTGCCACGCACCTGGCGCAGTTCGGCATCGGCCGCTACACCGGCAGCCAGACCAGCACCAAGCTGAAGGTGACTGGCATCGACCTGTTTTCGGCCGGCAACTTCACGGGCGGCGAGGGCACCGAGGAGATCGTGCTCAGCGACCCCTATGCCGGCGTCTACAAGAAGCTGGTCATTCGGGATGACAAACTTGTTGGCGCCTGCCTGTATGGCGACACCGCCGACGGCAGCTGGTACTTCAAGCTGCTGCGCGACGGCAGGACGCTCACCGACATCCGCGAGCGGCTGATGTTCGGCGAGAACAACCTCGGCGACCACGGCCACGAAGGCCATAACAGGGCCGCCGCGATGGCCGACATCGACGAGGTCTGCGGCTGCAACGGCGTGACCAAGGGCAGCATCTGCAAGGCGATCAAGGACAAGGGCCTGTTCACGCTCGACGAGGTGCGCAAGCAGACCAAGGCCAGCGCGTCTTGCGGCTCATGCACGGGGCTGGTGGAACAGCTCTTGATGTTCACCGCCGGCGGCGACTACAGCGCCGCGCCCAAGACCAAGGCCCTGTGCGGGTGCACCGACCTGGGCCACCAGGCCGTGCGCGATGCGATCAAGGCGCAGCACTTGCTGAGCGTGGACGGCGTCTACAGCACACTCGCCTGGCGCACGCCCAACGGCTGCGCCAGCTGCCGGCCCGCGGTGAACTACTACCTGCTGAGCACCTGGCCCAAAGAGGTGGTGGACGACCCGCAGAGCCGCTTCATCAACGAGCGCAGCCACGCCAACATCCAGAAGGACGGCACCTACAGCGTCATTCCGCGCATGTGGGGCGGCATGACCAGCGCCGATGAACTGCGGCGCATCGCCGACGCCGTGGACAAGTACAAGATCCCCGCGGTGAAGGTGACGGGCGGCCAGCGCATCGACCTGCTGGGCGTGAAGAAGGAAGACCTGCCCGCGGTGTGGAAGGACATCGGCATGCCCAGCGGCCATGCCTACGCCAAAGCCTTGCGCACGGTGAAGACCTGCGTCGGCAGCGAGTGGTGCCGCTTCGGCACGCAGGACAGCACGAAGATGGGCCAAGACCTGGAGCGGGCCCTCTGGCGCATGTACGCGCCGCACAAGGTGAAGCTGGCCGTCAGCGGCTGCCCGCGCAACTGCGCCGAGAGCGGCATCAAGGACGTCGGCGTGATCGGTGTCGATTCGGGCTGGGAACTGCACATCGCCGGCAATGCCGGCATCAAGACCGAGGTCGGGCAGTTTTTCGTCAAGCTGAAAACGCCGGAAGAAGTGCTGGAGTACAGCGGTGCCTTCCTTCAGCTCTACCGCGAAGAAGGCTGGTACCTGGAGCGCACGGTGCATTACGTGGCGCGTGTCGGCATGGCGCATGTGAAGGCCAAGGTGTTGGACGATGCCGCCAACCGCAAGGCGCTGTGGGAACGGCTGCAGTTCAGCCTGGACGGCGAGCCCGACCCGTGGTTCGAGTTCGACAAGGCGCAGGTGGATTTGCGGCAGTTCGAGCCGCTGGCGGCCCAGTTCGCCGAACCCGTTGCGAGGGAAACGGTATGAGCACGTGGACCGCCATCTGCCGCATCGAAGACATCCCGCGCCTGGGCGCGCGCCGCGTGGCGCGTGAAAACGGCGCTGCAGTGGCCGTGTTCCGCACGGCGGATGACCGCGTGTTCGCAGTGCTCGACCGTTGCCCGCACAAGGGCGGGCCGCTGTCGCAGGGCATCGTGGCCGGCGACGGTGTGGCCTGCCCGCTGCACAACCAGGTGATCGGTTTGAACGACGGTTGCGCGCGCGCCCCTGACAGCGGATGCACGCCGACGTTTGCGGTGAAGCTGCAGGGCATGCAGGTGCTGCTGGATGCCGATGAGCTGCGCCAGCATGCCATCGACAACGTGCCCGCCTGAAGTTGCTGAACCCGCGATGAGCGACGCCGCCGCGGTTGAAACCCGCAGCACCTGCCCCTACTGCGGCGTCGGCTGTGGCGTCATCGTGCAGAGCCAGGGTGCCCAGATCACCGGTGTGCGCGGCGACCCTGCTCACCCCGCGAATTTCGGGCGGCTGTGCACCAAGGGCAGCACACTGCACCTCACCGCGGCGGCGCACCTGCAGCCACAGCTGCGCGCCCTGCAGCCGATGCGCCGCGCGGGGCGCGATCAGCCGCTGGTGCCGGTGAGCTGGGACGCCGCGCTGGATGAGGTGGCGCAGCGCTTGGCTGGCATCGTGCAGCGCAGCGGGCCGAATGCCGTGGGCCTCTACCTCTCGGGCCAACTGCTCACCGAGGACTACTACGTCTTCAACAAGCTCGCCAAGGGCCTGCTGGGCACGAACAACGTCGACACCAACTCGCGCCTGTGCATGAGCAGCGCGGTGGCCGGCTACAAGCAGAGCCTGGGCGCCGACGCGCCGCCAGCCTGCTACGAAGACCTGGACCATGCCGCCACCGTCTTCATCACCGGCAGCAACATGGCCTGGGCGCACCCGGTGCTGTTCCGCCGCCTGGAAGACGCGAGGCGTGCCAACCCGGCGCAGAAGTGGATCGTGGTCGACCCGCGCCGCACCGAAACCGCGGCCATGGCCGACCTGCATCTGCAGCTGCTGCCCGGCACCGACGTGGTCTTGCACCACGCGCTGCTGCACGTGATGTTGTGGGAAGGC
>JANMMD010000318.1:0-8923 GCA_031372905.1 Betaproteobacteria bacterium | reverse complement strand
CAGCGGACTGCCGGTGCTGCCCACCGCGCGCAGGCGTGAGAGATCGGCCTGCTGCATGGGCTCGACACCCGCCTTCAAGCAGCTGGCGTAGAAGGCCGCGCCGCTGCCGAACCAAGTCACACCGGCAGCCCCGGCGAAGCGCCACAGCGTGCCCCAGTCCGGCGCTTTGGCAGGCCCACCCGGGTTGCCGTCGAACAGGCAGATCGTCGTGCCGCCGAGCAGCGCGCCCAGCTGCGCGTTCCACATGATCCAGCCAGTGCTGCTGAACCAGAAAAAACGTTCGGGGTGAGGCAAGCCGGTGTCGACACTGGGAAACACGTCGTTGTGCAGGCCGCCCTTCAGCGCCTCCAGCACGATGCCGCCATGCCCGTGCACGATGGGTTTCGGCAAGCCGGTGGTACCGCTGGAGTACACCACCCACAAGGGATGGTCGAAAGACAGCCAGGCCGGCTGCCAGCCTTCGGGCGCGGCGCCCGCGGCCATCGCGGCCCAGTCGTGCGTGGCCAGGCCGGGCCGGGCGAAATCGGCGGCACGGGCCGTGGTGTCGACATCGGCCACCAGCACCAGCTGCTGCAGCGACGGCAGGCCGGCGATCACCTCGCGCAGCACTGGCCGGCGGTCGTGCGTGACGCCACCCCAGACCTGGCCGTCCACTGCAAACAGCAGCTTGGGCGCGATCTGGCGGAAGCGGTCGAGCACGGCCACCGGGCCCATGTCGGGGCTGCAGACGCTCCAGACGGCACCGATGCTGGCGCAAGCCAGGAAGGCGGCGATGGTGTGCGGCGTGTTGGGCAAATAGGCCACCACGCGGTCGCCGCGCTGCACGCCCAGGGCCTGCATCTGCGTGGCCAACACGGCCACCTGGCGCCGCAGCTCGGGCCAGGTTGTCTCCACCGGCGCGGCCATGCGCTCGTTCTGGAACACCAGCGCCGGGCGGCCGGCCGCGTGCGCGCCATCGGCATGGCGCAGCAGCTGCTGCGCATAGTTCAGCTGTGCACCGGGGAACCACACGGCGCCCGGCATCACCGCCTGCGTGAGCACCGTGGTGTGGGGCGTCGGCGACTGCAGATCGAAGTGGTCCCAGATCGATTGCCAGAAGCCTTGCAGATCGCTCACCGACCACTGCCAGAGCGCTTCATAACTCTCGAAGTGCAGCCCGCGCGTGGCGTGCAGCCACTGTTGGTAGCGCTGCAGGCGCGGTGGCGGCAGTGGCAGCAGCGGCGCGGGCTTCATGACACGCCGATCCAGCGGTACCAATCGCTGCTGAAGGGGTGGCGCAAGGGGCCGCTGATGTGCGGGCGGCGCAGCTCCGTCATCAGCGGGTGGTAGTGCGCGATGTAGGGCACGTAGGCCAGCATCAGCCGGTTGGCCTGCTGCATCAAGGCCAGGCGCTCGGGGCCGTCGGGCAGGCCGCGCTGGCGTTCGTAGAGGCGGTCGAAGGCGGGCAGCTTGAAGCGCGCGTCGTTGCTCTGGCCGCTGTTGGGGCCGTAGGCCAGGCCGAGGAAGAAGTCGCCATCGACGTTGCCACTCCAGATGAAGCCCCACATCATCACCTGGCCGGCCAGCGAGCGGCGTATCAGCTCGCCGAAGGGCGCGAACTCGAACTGCACGCGCAGGCCCACGGCCTTCATGCGCTTGAGCCAGATCTCGCTGGAAGCGCGCGCGCGGCGGTCGGGCGTGAAGGCGATGCGCAGCAGCAGCGGTTGGCCGTCGGGCTGTTCGCGCCAGCCGTCGCCGTTCTTGTCGGTGTAGCCGAAGAGATCGAGCAGCGCGCGCGCGCGGGCCGCGCTGGGCGCCCCCATCTCCGAGCGCAGCGCGGCATCGAAGCCGTAGGTGCCGGGCGGCAACATGCTGTGCGCCGGCAGGCCCTGGCCGTTGAGCACCAAGCGCAATTCCTCCGCGCTGTCGAAGGCCAGTGAAATAGCGCGGCGCAAAGCCACGCGCGCCGGTGCCAGGCCGCCCACCACGGCGTCGTCCTGGTTGATGAAGGTGTGCGCCACACCGTTGACCTGCTGCTCGGCGCGTATGCCCTGGCGCGCCAGGAAGGGCGCGATCTGCCCGCCGGGCATGGCCAGGCCGCCGAGGTCGCGCGGCACCGTCAACACGTCGTGTTCGCCGTTCAGGAAGGCCAGCCAGCGCGGCTGGCTTTCTTCGACGATGTCGATCTCCACACGGTCGATGCGCGGCGCACGCGCGCCGGCCAGCTCTTCGGCCAGGGCCTGCAGATGCGGCGCGGCACCGACGGTGTGGAAGATCTGCTCGCGGAAGCGCGGGTTGCGTTCCAGCACGATGCGCGAGGCCCGCCGCCACTGCGCCAGGCGGAAAGGGCCGGTGCCCACGGGATGGGCCTGCGGGTCTTCGGCGTAGGCCTCGATGACCTCGCGCGCCACGGCGCCGAACATCCAGCCCGCCAGCTGCTGCGCAAAGCGCGGTGACGGCGCGGCCAGCACCACTTCCAGGCGATAGCGGTCCAGCACGCGCAGGCCCGGCACTTCCACGTCATACGGGAACGGCGTCTTGTTTTTCAGGGCCGCGGCGCGCAGCTCGCTCAGGCCCAGGATCTTTTCGTTCTCCAGCAGGTAGAGGTGCTCGGTACGTATCGCCGGGTCGTAGAAGCGCTTGAGGCTGTAGACGTAGTCGACGGCCACCAGCTCGCGCGGGCGGCCCTTGAACGCCGGGTCGTCGGCGAAGAAGACGCCGGGCTTCAACGTGAAGACGAAGCGCTTGAAGTCGGCGCTGGCCTCGGGCAGCGCCGCGGCCGTCAGCGGCACCAGCACCGCCGGGCGGGCCAGCGGGTCGTAGGTGAGCAGCGGCTCGAAGATGTGGGCGATGACGCGGATGGAAGCCTGGTCGCCCACACGCGGCGGGTCGAAGCCGGTCTCGGCGAAGTCGAAGGCCAGGCGCAGGGTCTTGGCGGCGGCGCCTGCGGCAGAACTCGCCGCTGCACCCGCGGCCGCACTGGCCGCCGCCACGGCGGGCAGGGCCACCGGCGCAGCCGTCCACGCCGCCGTCGCGGCGGCAGCGTGCAGCAAGCGGCGGCGCCGCATCGTCACGTCAGGCGCGGGCCACCCTCAGGCCGCACGGCCCTGGGGTTGCGGCGCCACGTCCACCATGTGCCACCAGTCCTGCCAGTAGGCCGGGCGGCGGTAGCCGACCACGTCGCTGGTCATCATGTCAGCCAGGTAGCGGTGGCAGTGCAGCTTGTAGGGCACGTAGGCAACCGCCAGGCGCTTGGCTTCCTTGAACAGGGCCTCGCGCTCGGGGCCGTCGGGCAGCATCGTGAGCTTGTCGAACACGGCGTCGAAGGCCGGCAGCTTGAAGCGCGCCAAGTTGCCCTGGCCCGCCGATGGCCCGTACCACCGCTCGAGGATGCTCTGGCCGTCGCCGCCGGCCGCAGACGACGCCACGCCCCACATCTGCAGCTTGCCGGCGCGCGCGGCCTTCAGGTTCTCGGGCCACTTGGCCGGGCGGTAGGCCACCTTCACGCCGATGGCATTGAAGTTCTTCTGCCACAGCTCGTTGAGCTGGCGGCTCAGCTGGTCGGGCTGCGTGGCGGCCTGCAGCACCAGCGGGCTGCCGTCGGGCAGCTCGCGCCAGCCGTCGCCGTCGCGGTCGAGGTAGCCGTAGAGGTCGAGCAGGGCATTGGCCCGTGCCGGGTTGTATTCGCTGTTCTCGCTCTTGAAGGCGGGGTCGTAGCCGCTGGTGTACGGGATCAGCGGGCTCTGTGCCGGGATGCCCATGCCGCGCCGCACGAGGCGGATTTCGCGCTCGAGGTCGATGCTCAGGCTGATGGCGCGGCGCAGCGCCACCTTGTCGGGCGTGTAGCCGCCGATGACCGGGTCTTCCATGTTGAAGTAGGTCATCACCACGTCGGTGGTGAGCACGCGCTGGCCGCGGATGCCACGCTTGGTCAGGTTGGGCGCGGTCTTGCCGCCAGGCATGGCGATGTTGATGAAATCGGGCGGCACGCGCTCCAGGAAGTTGAACTGCCCGTTGACGAAGGACAGCCAGCGCGGTTGCGATTCTTCGATGATGGAAATCTCAACGCGATCGATCATCGGGATGCGCTTGCCCTGCAGCTGCGCGACGATGGCCTGTCCCTCGGCATCGCCGGCTGCCGGCTCGGCCTGCCACAGGCGTGCGCGGTAGACGGGGTTGCGCTCCAGCACGATCTGCGACGAGCGCCGCCATGCCGTCAGCCGGAAGGGCCCGGTGCCCACCGGGTGGGCCGTGATCTTGTCCCCATAGAGCTCGACCACCTCGCGCGCCTGCGCGCCAAGCAGGTCGCCGGCGGTCAGCAGCTCCATGAAACGCGGCCGCGACTCCTCGAGCTTGAACTGCAGCGTGTAGCGGTCCAGCGCGCGCAGGCCCTCGACGGGCTTGTCGTAATCGAAGGGCTTCTTGCTGTCGACGGCCAGCTTGTGCAGCGCGTTCAGGCCGATGAGCTTGGCGTCTTCGACGTTGGACCACGCCGGCGACTTGTTGGCCGGATCGGCAAAGCGCTTGAAGGTGTAGACGAAGTCTTCGGCCACCATCTCGCGCGGCTTGCCTTTGAAGGCCGGGTCGTCGCTGAACAACACACCCGGGCGCAGCTTCACCGTCCAGGTGCGGAAGTCGGCACTGACCTCGGGCATGCCGACGGCCAGCAGCGGCACCACCTTCGGCGGCCGCGCCAGGTGGTCGTAGGTGTAGGGCGCCTCGAAGATATGCGCGGTGACGATGCGCGAGTACACGTCGCTGAGCTGCGGCGGGTCGAAGCCGGTCTCGGCAATCTGGAAGGCATAGCGCAGCACTTTCTGGCCCGCCGCCGCGGCGCTGACGGCACCGGCCTGTGCATGCGCAGCCAGCCCGGGCACAGCCAGGGCCGCGCCCGCAGCGGCCCCCAAGGCCAGCGTGTCGCGCCGCTTCATGGCGCCGCCCCCTTGGCGCGCTGGAAGGCTTCCAAATCAACGTCGACGTACTTCCAGAAATCGCGCACGAAGATGTTGCGGTGGTAACCCAGCACCCAGGGCTGGGCAATGTCGGTGAAGATGCGGTGCACGTGCACCTTGTAAGGCATGTAGGCCACCAGCAGCTTGGCGGCCTCGGCCATCACGGCATAACGCTCGGGGCCGTCGGGCATGCTGCGCTGCTGTTCGTAGAGCTTGTTGAAGGCCGGCAAGTTGAAGCGCGCGTGGTTGGCCTGGCCCTTGTTCGGGCCGTAGCCGATGGCCAGGAAGGTGTCGCTGTCGGGGCCGCCGCTCCAGCCCACGCCCCACATCATCAGCTTGCCGGCGCGGCTGGCCTTCAGGTTCTCGGGCCACTTGGCGGTCTTGAACTCGATCTTGATGTTGATCGCCCGCATGTTCTTGTTCCACAGCTCGGTGAGCTGGCGGCTCTGCTGGTCGGGCTGGGTCGAATACTCCAGCACCAGCGGGCTGCCATCGGGCTGGTCGCGCCAGCCGTCGCCGTTCTTGTCGACATAGCCGTGCAGGTCGAGCAGGGCCTTGGCGCGGCCCAGGCTGTAGTCGCTCATCAGGCTCTTGAACTTGGGGTCGTAGGCCGTGGTCTCGGGCGCAATCGGCCCCTGGCTGGGGATGGCCTGGCCGCGGCGCGCCAGCAGGATCTCGCGGTCGACATCCACCGCCAGGCTGATGGCGCGGCGCAGCGCCACCTTGTGCGGCTCGTAACCACCGACCACCGGATGCTCCATCGCGAAGTAGGAATGCGCGATGTCGGCACGCGGGTAGCGCACCATCTGCATGCCCTTCTTGGCGTAGACCGGCGCGAGCTGGCCATTGGGAATCACGGTACCGGCAAAGTCGGCCGGCAGCTCGTCCATCAGGTCGTGCTCTTCGTTGAGAAAGGCCAGCCAGCGCGGCTGGTTCTCCTCGATGATGGAGATGTGCACCTCGTCCACCATCGGCAGCCGCTTGCCCTTGAACTGCTGGGCGATGGTCTGCAGGCGGGCGTTGCCCTCGGGCGGCGTCTCGTCGTAGTAGACCTCGCGGAAGTTGGCGTTCTTCACCAGCACCATGCGCGAGCTGCGCTTCCACTCGGCCAGGCGATACGGGCCGGTGCCAACGGGGTGCTCGCCGATCTTGTCGCCGTAGAACTCCACCACCTCGCGCGCCATGGCGCCGGTGAAGGAACCATCGGTGAAGTTGGTGCTGAGGAAACGCGGTGCGGCCTCGGCCAGCTTGATCTGCAAGGTGTAGCGGTCCAGCGCGCGCAGGCCTTCCACCGGCGTGTCGTAGTCGAAGGGCTTCTTCTCGGCCAGCAGCTTCTTGCGCAACTCGTTCAGGCCCAGGATCTGCGCGTTCTCCAGGATGTAGAGGTTGCCGCTTTTCCAGCGCGGGTCGAAGTGGCGCTTCAGGCTGTAGACGTAGTCTTCGGCCACCAGCTCGCGCTTCTTGCCCTTGAAGGCCGGGTCGTCGGCGAAGTAGATGCCGGGCTTGATGCGGATGGTGAAGGTCTTGAAGTCGTCGCTGATCTCGGGCATGGCCGCGGCGGTGGCCGGGCGCATCTTCATGGGCTTGCCCATGAACGACCATTCGAAAGGCGCGTCGTAGATGCCGGCGGCCACGGTGCGCGAGTACAGGTCGGTGATCTGCGCCGGGTCGAAGCTGGTCTCGGCGATGCGGAAGGCGTAGCGGATCACCTTCTTGCCGCCGGCGCTTGCGCTCACGCTCGTGCTCGTGCTCGCCACGCTGCCTTGCGCCAGCGCGGGCGCAGCCGCCACGGCCATGGCCAAGCCGCAGAGCAGGGTCTTCAGGAATGTCTTCATTGAGGGTCTTTCGTGGCCAGGTCGACGTGGCGCCAGAAGTCGCGCATGAAAGGATGCGGCATGTAGCCCACCACGCCCGGCTGCATCAGCCAGGTCTGGATGTCATGGCCGCTGGCCTTGTAGGGCATGTAGGCCAGTGCGATTTTCATGCCCTGCTGGATGAGGGCGTCGCGCTCGGGGCCGTCAGGCAGCACACGCTGGCGTTCGTGCAGCGCGTCGAAGGCGGGCAGGCTGAAGCGCGAGGCGTTGGCCTGGCCGTGGTTGCGGCTGTAGAGCAGGTCCATGAAGTAGTTGCCGTCGGGGATGGCCGCGCTCCAGCCGGTGGTCCACATCATCAGCTTGCCGGCGCGGCTGGCCTTGATGTTCTCGGGCCAGGCGCCGACGCGGAAGTTGAGCTTCACGCCCACGCTGTCCATGGCCTTCTTCCACAGGCCCTGCCATTGCCGCGCCAGCTGCGTGGGCTCGGTCGTCAGCTCCAGCACCAGCGGGCTGCCGTCGGGCTGCTCACGCCAGCCGTCGCCGTCGCGGTCGACATAGCCATAAAGGTCGAGCAGGGCCTTGGCGCGCGCCGGGTCGTGCGTGCCCATCTCCGATTTCAGCCTGGCGTCGTAGCCGCTCACGCCGGGCGGGATGGGCGACTGCGCCGGCACCATCTGGCCGTGGCGCATGAGGTCGATTTCGCGGTCGACGTCGTAGGCCAGCGCCAGCGCGCGGCGCAGCGCCACCTTCTCGGGGCTGGTGCCGCCGACCATCGGGTGCTGCATGCCGAAGTAGACGTGGCGCGTGATGGGCATGACGATCTGCCGCATCTGCACGCCGCGTTTGGCGAGGTTGGGCGCCACCTCGTTCTTCGGCGCGGCACGCGTGATGAACTCGGGCGGCACCCAGAGGATGTCGAGTTCGCCATTGAGGAAGGCCAGCCAGCGCGGCTGCGCTTCTTCGATGATGGCCACTTCCACGCGGTCGACCAGCGGCAGCCGGCGCCCGCGCATCTGCTGCGCGATGGCCTGCCCGGCGCTGTCGCCCTCGGCCGGGTGTTCGTCGTGCACGCTGTGCTGGTGCATCGGGTTGCGGTCGAGCTCGATGCGCGAGCTGCGCACCCAGCGGCCCAGCTTGAAGGGGCCGGTGCCCACCGGGTGGCGCATGTTGTCGTTGCGGTGCGCCTCGATGACCTCGCGCGCCACCGCACCGCTGAGCGCGGGCGTGGCAAAGAGGTAGGTCAGGCGCGGCGCCGGCTGGGCCACGCGCACCTCGAAGCTGTAGCGGCTGAGCACGCGCAGGCCGGGCACCTCGGTGTCGTAGTTGAAGGGCTTCTTGGTCTCCAGCGCCGCTTTGCGCAGCTCGCTCAGGCCCAGCAGGCCGACGTTCTCCCACTGGAACAGCGTCGGGCTGCGCGTGGCCGGGTCGTAGTAGCGCTTGATGCTGTAGACGTAATCGGCGGCCACCAGCTCACGCGGGCGGCCCTGGAAGGCGGGGTGATCGGTGAAGAAGATCCCCGGACGCAGCGTGAAGACGAAGCGCGTGTACCCGTCGAAGACCTCGGGCAGGGCCGCCGCGGTGTTGGCCTTCAGCTGGACCGGGCGCGCCAGGTAGTCGTAGGTCAACGGCGCGTCGAAGAGGCTGGCGACGATGGCGGTGCTGACCACGTCGCTGAGCTGTGGCGGGTCGAAGCCGCTCTCGCTGGCCTGGAAGACGACACGCAGCACCTTGGCCGGCGGCTTGACCGGGTCAGCTGGGTCGGCAGGCTGCGCGCTGGCCGGCTGGACGGCCGCCCACAGCAGCGCCGCGCCGAGGCAGGCAAAGACGCGGGCGAAGACTTGGCGTAGCAACATCGGCACGGTGCCCGAGCCCAATGGCCCTGCAAGAAAAGCGCGCAGTCTAGGGGTGCGCGGGCACGGGCCTTGCTGGCGATCACCCGCATCTCGGGGGGGAAATCACGGGCGAATTGCCCTTGGGGCCCCCCCTACACTCGCGCATCCCAAAACCGGGTGGCCGGCCACAAGCGCGGCTGCCCACGGAGAAAAGCTCTCGATGGCTGCCTATCTGATACGCCGCCTGTGGCAGATGATTCCCACGCTGGCGGGCGTGGTGCTGCTGGTGTTCTTCCTCTTCAAGTACTTCGGCGGCGACCCGGCCGAAGTGCTGGGCGGCCTGAAC
>JANMMD010000296.1:0-6936 GCA_031372905.1 Betaproteobacteria bacterium | reverse complement strand
GCCGAGCCCTTGCCGGCGCAGGAGTCCGAGATCGAGCTGGAGATCGGGCCGGAAATCGCGGCGGAGCTTGCCGTTGAGGCGCCCGCTGCAGCGCAGGCCGAGGCACTTGCCGCGGCCGAATCGGACGCCGGGCGCCAGGACTTGTCTGCTGCTGCAGCGCTGGCCGAACTCGGCCTGGATGCGGAACCGGAGGCCGCCGTTGCCGCGAGCGTTGCGCCGGCCGCGGCCGCGCCTGCCGAGCCGCCTGCGCCGCCACCGGAGATCGACTGGGCGCGCTTCAGCCTCGGCGAAACCATCGAAGCCGCGAACCCGGAGCGCGCTGCCGCCAGCAACGCCGTGGTGCGCGTGCGCGCCAGCCTGCTCGACCGCCTGGTGAACCAGGCCGGCGAGGTGAGCATCACGCGGGCGCGCATCGACGCCGATGTGAAGGTGCTGCAAGGCTCGCTGAACGACCTCACCGACAGCCTGGAGCGCATGCGCAAGCAGCTGCGCGACATCGAGCTGCAGGCCGAAACGCAGATCGCCACGCGCATCGAGGCCGCCAAGGCCGCAGCGCAGAGCTTCGACCCGCTGGAGATGGACCGCTTCACGCGCTTCCAGGAGCTCACGCGCTTCATGGCCGAGAGCGTCAACGACGTCGCCACCTTGCAGCGCAGCCTGCAGCGCACGCTGCAGAGCAGCGAGGACGAGCTCGCCATGCAGGCGCGGTTGACGCGTGAACTGCAGGACGACCTGCTGCGCACGCGCATGGTCGAGTTCGAAAGCATGGCCGAGCGCCTGCAGCGCACGGCGCGCCAGGCGGCGCGTGAAACGGCCAAGCAGGCGCGGCTGGAGATCATTGGCGGTGCCATCGAAATCGACCGCGGCGTGCTCGAGCGCATGGCCGGTTCGTTCGAACACCTGCTGCGCAACAGTGTGGCCCACGGCGTGGAAGCACCGGCCGCGCGTACCGCGGCGGGCAAGGACGCCACCGGCCTGATCACCGTCACCGTGGCCCAGGCCGGCAACGAGGTGGCGGTGGAGTTTGCCGACGACGGCGGTGGCCTCGATCTGCCGCGCATCCGCCAGCGTGCGCTGGAACGCGGGCTGCTCGCTGAAGGCCAAGCCGCCAGCGACGCCGAGCTGGCGCAGATGATCTTCAAGCCCGGGTTCAGCACCGCCGACACCATCACCGAGATCGCCGGCCGCGGCGTTGGCCTGGACGTGGTGCGCGCCGAGGTCAACGCCATGGGCGGCCGCATTGAAACGCACAGCGAGCTCGGTGCCGGCACGCGCTTCAAGCTGCTGCTGCCGCTGACCACCGCGGTCACCCAGGTGGTGATGCTGCGTTGCGGCGAACAGCAAGCGGCGGTGCCTTCGCCGCTGATCGAGACCGTGCGCCGCGTGCCCACGGCCGAGGTCGAACAGGCCTACCGCGATTTCCACCTGAGCTACGCCGACGAGGCCGTGCCCTTCTTCTGGCTGGGTTCGCTGCTGCGCAGCCGCACGCACAGCGAGATGGCCGGCCGCACGCAGACGGTGGTGGTCATCCGCAGCGCCACGCAACGGGTGGCCGTGCACGTCGACGAAGTGCTGGGCAACCAGGAAGTGGTGGTCAAGAACGTCGGCCCGCAGCTGGCACGCCTGCCCGGCCTGGCCGGTGTCACGCTGCTGCCCTCGGGCGTGGTGTCGCTGATCTACAACCCGGTGGCGCTGGCGGCGCTGTACGGCGACGAGGCGCGTGCCGCGATGCGGCGCGCCTCAGGCATGGTGGTGGGCGAGGAAGCCGGTGCCGCTGCTTTCACCGAGACCCCGGCGGAGCCAGCCGTGCAGCGCACGCCCCTGGTGATGGTGGTGGACGATTCGCTGACGGTACGCCGCGTCACGCAGCGCCTGCTGGTGCGGGAGGGCTACCGTGTCGTCACCGCCAAGGACGGCTTCGATGCGCTGGAGCGGCTGGCCGAAGAAAGGCCGGCGGTGCTGCTGTCCGACATCGAGATGCCGCGCATGGACGGCTTCGACCTGCTGCGCAACGTGCGCGCCGACGCCCGACTGGCCGGTCTGCCGGTGGTGATGATCACCTCGCGCACGGCGCAGAAGCACCGCGACTACGCGCAGCAGCTGGGCGTGGACCACTACCTCGGCAAGCCCTATTCGGAAGACGAGCTGCTGGGCCTGGTGGCGCGCTACACCAGCGTCAAGCAGCCGGCCTGAAGGTGACCCGACGTGGACTCCGCTTTGACCCTTGCCGCCGTAAGTTAAACAAACGTTTGATTCAGTCGGCTAGAGTTGGCGCCGTGAACTCACGCCGCCACTCACCGCCGCCGGCCCCCGCGCCTGCCGAAACGCCCGCCGGCCTGGCCCCGGCGGTCACCGAAGACCCACGCCACCGCCTGCTGCACAGTGGCCTGCGCCTCTTCGCAGCCCAGGGCTACAGCAAGACCTCGACGCGCGAGCTGGCCGAGGCCGCCGGCGTCAATGTCGCAGCCATCAGTTACTACTTCGGCGACAAGGCGGGCCTGTACCGCGCTGCGTTCTGCGAGCCCATGGGCGCGCCCGAAGACGACCTCGCGCGCTACAACGGCGACGACCTGTCGCTGCCCGAAGCCCTGCGCGGCTTCTACGCCGGTTTCCTGGAGCCGCTGAAGCAGGGCGACATCTCGCGGCTGTGCATGAAGCTGCACTTTCGCGAAATGCTCGAGCCCACCGGCCTGTGGGACGCCGACCCCAGTTTCGGCATCCGCGAGATGCACGAGGCCTTGCTTGCTGTGCTCAGCCGCCACCTGGGCCTGGACCCGGCGCAAGCGGCCGGCGACCTGGACCTGCAGCGCCTGGCCATCTGCATTGCCGGCCTGGGCGTGCACCTGCACGTGGGCCATGACATCAACGAGGTGCTGGCGCCGGGCATCAACGCGGGCGAGGCCAACCTCGATCGCTGGTCAGATCGCCTCGTCGAATTCGCGCTGGCGCTGGTGCAGGCCGAAGGGCAGCGGCGCCGTCGAACCGGAGCTGCAGCCGGCCGCGATGCCCAAGGAGACACGCGATGACGCTTCGAATGCGCCCGCCAGCGGCTTGCCAGACGCTGCGCCGCCCGGCGCGCCTGGCGTTCGCCCGGGCGGCCCTGGCGGGGTTGCTGACGATGGCCGGCTTGGCCGGATGTGCCAGCACGGCCGCACCCGAGGCCGTGCCCGCAGCGGCCGTGCCGCCGGCCTGGCGGGCGCCGCTGCCGCACGACGGCGCGCTCACCGACCTGGCCAGCTGGTGGGCCGGCTTTTCCGACCCGGTGCTGCCAGCGCTGATCGCCAGCGCCCAGGCGCAGAGCCCGACCCTGGCCGTTGCCGCGGCGCGCATCGAACGTGCGCGCGCCAACCGCGTCGCGGCCGGCGTGGCCGCACTGCCGCGCGTCGACGCCGTGGGCAGTGTGCAAACCGGCCGCCAGCAACTGCAGCAGCCCACCGCCACCACCGCCAGCCTGGGCCTGCAGGCGGCTTGGGAAATCGATCTCTTCGGCGGCCGGGCCTCGGGCCGCGACGCTGCCCAGGCACGGCTGGAAGCAGCCCAGGCCGGCTGGCACGGTGCCCGCGTGTCGCTGGCGGCGGACGTGGCCACCAGCTATGTCGATCTGCGAAGCTGCGAAGCCCAGTTGGTGCAGGCGCGGCTGGACGCGGCATCGCGCGAAGAAACCTCGCGGCTGACCGAACTCAGCGCACGCGCGGGCTTCACGGCGCCGGCAGACGCCGCCCTGGCGCGCGCTGGTGCTGCACAGACGCGCAGCCTTGCGCTGGCCAGGCAGGCGCAGTGCGAAACCTCCTTGAAAGGCCTGGTGGAGCTGACGGCGCTGGAAGAACCGGCGCTGCGCGAACGCCTGGCCGCCAGCACCGCCGTGCTGCCCAAGCCCGCGCCCATCGACGTGCAGACCCTGCCGGCGGCGTTGCTGGCCCAGCGTCCCGACCTGACCGAAGCCGCCCGCGCCGTGGTGGCCGCCGCCGGCGAGCGCCGCAGCACCGAAGCGCTGGAGCTGCCGCAAGTGCGCCTGTCGGGCAACCTGGCTGGGGCCAGCCTGCGCAGCGCGGGGGTCAGCAGCAGCGGCAGCACCTGGTCGCTGGGGCCGCTGGTGGTCAGCCTGCCGGTCTTCGACGGCGGTCTCAGTGCCGCCAACAGCGCCGCGGCGCGCGCCGACTACACCGCGGCGGTGGCCACCTACCAGGCCCAGGTGCGGCGTGCGCTGCGCGAAGTGGAAGCCGCCTTCGTGGCGCTGGACAGCACCGCACGCCGCCAGCAAGACGCCGAGGCCGCGGCGCGTGATTTCGAGGCCTCGCTGACCGCCACGCAAGACCGGCAGCGCAGCGGCCTGGCCAGCCTCTTCGACCTGGAAGCCGCGCGCCGCAACGCCGTGCAGGCGCAGAGCGCGTTGGTCGAGCTGCAAGCCGAACGAGCCACGGCCTGGATCTCGCTCTATCGCGCCTTGGGCGGTGGCTGGTCCGCCAGCGACACAGCCCCGGTCAGCACCGTCTCACTGCCCGCCCAACCCTGAAGCTGAACGCCGCCATGAAGCTGCCCTTGTTCCATGTCCGCCATGTCCGCCATGCCCGCCACGCCGCCATCACCGCCGCCGCGCTGGCGCTGTGTGGCCTGGCCGTGACGCTGGCGGTGCAGGCTGCTGATGCCCCGGCCCAGCCGTCGGCGAAGTCGCCCACGAACGCGCCGGCCCGTGTGGCGAAGGCGGCGCTGACCGTCACCGCCACGCAGGCCCAGCGCAGCGAAGTGGGCAGCGCTTTGGGCGCCAACGGCAACATCGCCGCGTGGCAGGAGGCCGTGGTGGGCGCCGAGGCCAACGGCCTGCGCCTGGCCGAGGTGCGCGTGAACGTGGGCGACGTGGTGCGCCGCGGCCAGGTGCTGGCCACGTTCGCCCCGGATCTGATTCGCGCCGACCTCGCACAAAGCCGCGCCGCGGTGGCGGAGGCCGAAGCCACGCTGGCCGATGCCGCAGCGAACGCCCAGCGCGCACGTGAGCTGCAGGCCAGCGGCGCCTTGAGCGCCCAGCAGATCAACCAGCTGCTCACGGCCGAACGCACGGCGCAGGCGCGGCTGGAATCGGTGCGTGCGCTGGCGCAGACGCAGCAGCTGCGCCTGGCGCAGACGCAGGTGCTGGCGCCCGACCACGGCGTGATCAGCGCGCGCAGCGCCACGGTGGGCGCCGTGGTGGCGCCGGGCACCGAACTCTTCCGCCTCATCCGCCAGGGCCGGCTGGAGTGGCGCGCCGAGGTCGCTGCCAACGAGCTGGCGCAGCTGAAGGTGGGGCAGGCGGTGCGCGTTGTCACCGCTGACGGCAGCGCCGTGGCCGGCAAGCTGCGCATGGTGGCGCCCACGGTCGACGCCGCCACGCGCAACGGCCTGGTCTACGTCGACCTGCCGCAGCCCGGCGCCTCGAGTGCGGGGCTGAAAGCCGGCATGTTCGCGCGCGGCGAGTTCGACACCGGCCGCCGTGCCGCGCTGACCCTGCCGCAGCCCGCGGTGCTGCTGCGTGACGGCTTCAGCTATGTCTTCAAGCTGGGCGCAGACAACAAGGTCACACAGGCCAAGGTGGAAGTCGGCCGGCGCGTGGGCGACCGCATCGAGATCACCGCCGGGCTGGATGCCGGCGTGCGCGTGGTGGCCAGCGGCGCGGGCTTTCTCGCCGATGGGGACACCGTGCGCGTGGTGGACGCCGTGCCCACCACGGTGCCGGCGGTGAAGTCCGTGGCGGCCAAGTAAGCAAGGGAGCCCGCCATGAACGTGTCAGCCTGGTGCATACGCAACCCGATTCCCGCGGTGATGTTCTTTGTGATGCTGACGTTGGCGGGCCTGCTCGGCTTCCAGCAGATGAAGATCCAGCAGTTCCCCGACATCGACCTGCCCACCATCAGCGTCACGGCCTCCCTGCCTGGCACGGCGCCGGCGCAGATGGAAACCGAGGTCGCGCGCAAGATCGAGAACGCCGTCGCCTCGCTGCAGGGCGTGAAGAACATCTACACCAAGGTGCAGGACGGCGTGGCCATCGTGACGGTGGAATTCCGCCTCGAGAAGCCCACGCAGGAAGGCCTGGACGATGTGCGCTCGGCGGTGTCGCGCGTGCGCAGCGACTTGCCCGCCGAGCTGCGCGACCCCGTCATCAGCAAGCTCGACCTGGCGGGCGCACCCATCCTCACCTACACGGTGGCCAGCTCGCGCATGGACGACGAGGCGCTCTCGTGGTTCGTCGACAACCAGGTCAGCAAGGCCATGCTCGCGGTGCGCGGCGTCGGCAGCGTGGCGCGGGTGGGTGGTGTCACGCGCGAGGTGCGCGTGGAGCTCGACCCCGGCCGCCTGCTGGCGCTGAACGCCAGCGCGGCCGAGATCTCGCGCCAGCTGCGCAACGTGCAGCAAGATGCCTCGGGCGGTCGTGCCGATGTGGGCGGCATCGAGCAGAGCGTGCGCACCATCGCCACCGTGCAGAGCGCGGCCGAACTCGGCCGGCTCGACATCAACCTGGCCGATGGCCGGCGTGTGCGCCTGGACCAGGTGGCCAAGGTCAGCGATACCGTGGCCGAGAAGCGCAGCGGCGCCTTGCTCAACGGCCAGCCGGTGGTGGGTTTCGAGATCGTGCGCTCGCGCGGCGCGGGTGAAACCGATGTCGCCACGGGCGTGCGCGCGGCGCTCGCCAAGCTGCGCGCCGAACACCCTGACGTCACGGTGACCGAGGCCTTCAACTTCGTCGACCCGGTGGTGGAGAACTACAACGGCAGCATGTTGCTGCTGCTGGAAGGCGCGGTGCTGGCGGTGCTGGTGGTGTGGCTCTTCCTGCGCGACTGGCGCGCCACGCTGGTGGCCGCCACTGCCTTGCCGCTGTCCATCATCCCGGCCTTCGCGGTGCTGCACTACGTCTTCGGCTTCACGCTGAACACGGTCACGCTGCTGAGCATGAGCCTGGTGGTCGGC
>JANMMD010000283.1:0-1636 GCA_031372905.1 Betaproteobacteria bacterium | reverse complement strand
TGTCGACTTGCGCGGCGACATAGGCGCACCAGCAAGGCGCCTGTAGGACGATGCCGGCGCACAGTGCGCTGCGCCGACGCGGCAGGTCGTTTCCATGGCGCGCGAAGCGCGCGCCCCCGCGCCTGCCGGCTCTGGCTACAGCTGCGCCGGCAGGCGGTCGGAGTTGGGGTGGCTTCCAGACCGCGCGACAGTGGCGGTCTGCAGCCCCGTAATCACTCCACCGTCACGCTCTTCGCCAGGTTCCGCGGTTTGTCCACGTCCGTGCCGCGTGCGCAGGCGGTGTGATACGCCAGCAACTGCAACGGCACCACGTGCAGCAGGGGGCTCAGCGAGCCATAGTGCTCGGGCATGCGGATGACGTGGACACCGGCTTCGCTGCGTATCTGGGTGTCGCTGTCGGCAAACACATACAGCTCGCCGCCGCGGGCGCGCACTTCCTGCAAGTTGCTCTTCAGCTTTTCCAGCAGCGCGTCGTTGGGCGCCACCGTCACCACCGGCATCTCTGCAGTCACCAGCGCCAATGGGCCGTGTTTCAGCTCTCCGGCCGGGTAGGCCTCGGCGTGGATGTAGCTGATCTCCTTCAGCTTCAGCGCGCCTTCCAAGGCGATGGGGTAGTGCAGGCCGCGGCCGAGGAAGAGCGCGTTCTCCTTGCGCGCAAAGTCTTCGCTCCAGGCAATGATCTGCGGCTCCAGCGCCAGCACCGCCTGCAGTGCCACGGGCAAGTGGCGCAGGGCCTTGAGCTCCTGCGCTTCTTGCGCGTCCGTCAGGCGTCCGCGCACCTGGGCCAGCGCCAGCGTCAGCAGGTACAGGCCCGCCAGTTGCGTGGTGAAGGCCTTCGTGCTGGCCACGCCGATCTCGACACCGGCGCGCGTGATGTAGGCCAGCTTGCATTCGCGCACCATGGCGCTGGTACTGACGTTGCAGATGGTCAGCGTGTGCTCCATGCCCAGGCTGCGCGCGTGTTTCAGCGCGGCCAGGGTGTCGGCGGTTTCGCCGCTCTGCGTGATGGTCACCACCAGCGTGCGCGGGTCGGGCACGCTGTCGCGGTAGCGGTATTCGCTGGCGATTTCCACGCTGGTGGGAATGGCCGCGATGCTCTCCAGCCAGTACTTGGCCGTCATGCCGGCGTAGCTGCTGGTGCCGCAGGCCAGGATGAGCACGCGGTCGATGTCCTTGAACACACGGTAAGCGCCGTCGCCGAAGAGTTCGGGGCTGATGCCTTCCACGCCTTCCAGCGTGTCGGCCAGCGCGCGCGGCTGCTCGAAGATCTCTTTCTGCATGTAGTGGCGGTACGGCCCCAGTTCGGCCGCGCCGCTGTGCGCGGTGACGGTGCGCACCGGGCGCTGCACGGGCTGGTAGCGGCCGTTCGCATCGGCGGCGCTGATCCACACCTTGCCCAGCTGCATGTCGACGACGTCGCCTTCTTCCAGGTAGACGATCTGGTCGGTGACGCCGGCCAGCGCCATCGCATCGCTGGCCAGGAAGTGTTCGCCCATGCTTTCCAGCGTGCCCACACCCAGCACCAGGGGTGAGCCCTGGCGCGCGCCCACCACACGCTGCGGCTCGTCGCGGCTGAACACGGCAATGGCGTAGGCGCCGCGCAGGCGCGGCAAGGCACGCTGCACGGCTTCGAGCA
>JANMMD010000279.1:0-9314 GCA_031372905.1 Betaproteobacteria bacterium | reverse complement strand
GCGGTGTGCGGGCTCATGCAGGCGCCGAAGTCGCGCAGGCCTTCTCGGCGCGCGCGCAGCAGGAAGGCGCCGTCGGTGCTTTCTTCGCTGAACACCATGCCGTGGAAGCCGGCATAGGGCTGGTTCAGTTCCGGGAAGCGTGCGGCCTTGGCGGCGTCATGCCAGGGGAAACGCCCGCCATCCACCAGCAGGCCACCCACCACGGTGCCGTGGCCGCAAAGAAACTTGGTGGCGCTGTGAAAGACGAGGTCGGCGCCATGCGCGAAGGGCTGCATCAGCCAGGGCGTGGTGAAGGTGCTGTCCACCAGCAAGGGCACGCCGGCCTCGCCGGCGATGGCGCCCACCGTGGGAATGTCCAGCACGTCCAGGCCGGGGTTGCCCAGGGTTTCACCGAACAGCAGCTTGGTCTCGGGGCGGATGGCAGCGCGCCAGCCGTCGATGTCGCCGGGCTTCACGAAGCTGGTGCTGATGCCAAAGCGTGCCAGCGTGTAGTGCAGCAGGTTGTGGCTGCCGCCGTAGAGCGCAGAGCTGGCGACGATGTGCGAGCCCGCGCCCGCCAGCGTGGTGATGGCCAGGTGCAAGGCAGCCTGGCCGCTGGCCGTGGCAATGGCGCCGACGCCGCCGTCCAGCGCCGCGATGCGCTCTTCCAGCACCGCGTTCGTGGGGTTGCTGATGCGGCTGTAGACATGGCCGCTGCGCTCTAGGTTGAACAGGCTGGCGGCGTGCTCGCTGTTCTGGAAGACGAAGCTGGTGCTCAGGTGCAGCGGCACCGCACGCGCGCCGGTGCTGGGGTCGGGTGCGGCGCCGGCGTGCAAGGCCAGGGTGTCGAAGCCGGGGTCTGCGTAGCCGGGCATGGAAGTCCTTGTTCAGGATGTCGCTGGAGGCCGCGGATGCAGCCCTGAAGGCGCCGGAATTGTGGGCTATATTGAATCGGTTCCAAGAGGGCCGCTGCGGCCCGCCAACCCGGTGCCTGCCTGCCATGAAAGTGAGCGACATCCTGCGCGTCAAGGGCAACACGCTCTACACCGTGCAGCCCGACCAGACCCTGGCAGAGGCCGTGAAGACCATGGCCGAGCTCGACATCGGGTCGCTGGTGGTGATGGAGCACGGCGACGTGGCGGGCATGCTCACCTTCCGCGAGGTCATCGCCGCGGTGGTGGAAGGTGGCGGCAGCGTCGGCACCCGCCACGTGCGCAGCGTGATGGACGACGCGCCGCTCACCTGCACGCCCGAGACGGGCGTCGACGAAGTGCGGCGCATGATGCTGCAGCGCCACGCGCGTTACATGCCGGTGTTGGAAAGCCGCACGCTGATGGGCGTGATCTCGTTTTACGACGTCGCCAAGACCGTGGTCGACGCGCAGGACTTCGAGAACCGCATGCTCAAGGCGTACATCCGCGACTGGCCCGAGAAAGAGGACCCTGCCGCGGCCTCCTAGAATTGCTGCATGTCAGGCAGCACCTTCGGCGAACTCTTCCGCGTCACCAACTTCGGTGAAAGCCATGGCCCGGCTATCGGCTGCGTGATCGACGGCTGCCCGCCCGGGCTGGCCTTGAGCGAGGGCGACATCCAGGGCGATCTCGATCGCCGCCGCCCGGGCACCAGCCGCCACGTGACGCAGCGCAACGAGCCCGACGCGGTGGAGATCCTCTCCGGCGTCTACGAAGGCCTCACCACCGGCACGCCGATCTGCCTGCTCATCCGCAACACCGACCAGCGCAGCAAGGACTACGGCAACATCCTCGACACCTTCCGCCCCGGCCACGCCGATTACACCTACTGGCGCAAGTACGGCCTGCGTGACCCGCGCGGCGGCGGGCGCAGCAGCGCCCGGCTCACCGCGCCGATGGTGGCCGCCGGCGCCGTGGCGAAGAAGTGGCTGCTGCAAAAACACGGCACCACCTTCCTGGGCTGGATGAGCGCCCTGGGCAAAGTCGAGATCCCGTTCGAGAGCGCCGAGCACATCGCCCACAACCCCTTCTTCGCGCCGAACGCCGCCATCGTGCCCGCGCTGGAAGCGCACATGGACGCGCTGCGCAAGGCGGGTGACAGTTGCGGCGCACGCATCGAGGTGCGCGCCAGCGGCATGCCCGTGGGCCTGGGCGAGCCGCTCTTCGACAAGCTCGACGCCGACATCGCCTACGCGATGATGGGCATCAATGCGGTGAAGGGCGTGGAGATCGGCAGCGGCTTTGCCACCGTGCAGGAGCGTGGCAGCGAGCATGGCGACGAGCTCACGCCGGACGGCTTCAAGAGCAACCACGCCGGCGGTGTGCTGGGTGGCATCAGCACCGGGCAAGACCTGGTGGTGCGTATCGCCATCAAGCCGACGAGCTCCATCCGCCTGCCCAAGGCCAGCATCGACCGCCAGGGCCACCCGACCGTGGTGGAAACCCACGGCCGCCACGACCCCTGCGTCGGCATACGCGCCACGCCCATTGCCGAGGCCATGCTGGCGCTGGTGGTGATGGACCACGCCTTGCGCCACCGCGCACAGAACGGCGATGTGGCGCTGGCCGTGCCTGCGATACCGGCCCACGCTGCGCGCGCGCCTTGACGGCGGCGGCCCCGGCGGCCGCGCCGGCTTCACCGCTGGCGCGGTTCGGCACGCTGTCCTTCTTCTACTTCGCGGCCATCGGGCTCTTCAACCCGTACGCGCCGCTGTGGTTCCAGAGCCTGGGCTTCTCGACGTTGCTCATCGGCGGCATCGCGGCGCTGCAGTCGTGGACGCGTGTGTTTGCGCCCTATGCCTGGAGCTGGTCGGGCGACCACAGCGGGCGCCGCGCCGAGCTGATACGCATCGCGGCCTTTGGCTCGGTGCTGGCCGCGCTGGGGCTGATGGGCGTGCAGGCGGCGCTGCCGGTGGCGGCCGTGACGCTCTTGATGTTTTTGGCCAACAGCGGCGTGGTGCCGCTGTACGAGGCGCTGCTGTCGCAGCACCTGAACACGGCCCAGGGCATCGACCCGGCGCGCTACGGGCGGGTGCGCATGTGGGGCTCGGTGGGCTTCATCGTCGCGGTGACGAGCTTCGGTGCGCTGCTCGAATGGGCCGGCATCGCCATCTTCCCGGCCTTCGTGGCGTGCATGAACTTGGCGCTGCTGGGGGCTGCGCTGCGCCTGCCTGCCACACACACCGCGGCGGTGCACGACGAGGCTGCGCCGCCGGTGCTGCCCTTGCTGCGACGGCCCGAGGTGGCCTGGTTTTTCACGTCGATCTTCTTCACCGTGCTGGCCCACACCAGCCTCTATGCCTTTTTCTCGCTGTATCTCGTGTCGCTGGGCTATGGCAAGTGGGCGGTGGGCGCGCTGTGGGCGGTGAGCGTGGTGGTCGAAATCGTCTTCTTCTGGTTCCAGGGACGGTGGTTCCCGCGTTTCACCGCGCACCGCTGGCTGGAGGTGGTGGCGGCCGTCACCACGCTGCGTTTCGTCGCCACTGCGGCCGGTGGCGCGTTCGCGCCGGTGCTGCTGCTGGCGCAACTCACGCACGCCATCACCTTTGCCGCCCACCACGCGGCCTGCATCACACTGGTGCACCGCTTGTTTCCAGGCCGGCTGCGCGGTCGGGGTCAGGCGCTGTACACCATGCTGGGCTACGGCATCTCGGGCGTGCTCGGCGGTCTGGGGGGTGGCTGGATCATCTCGACGCTGGGCTTCCAGGCCGTGTTCTGGGCCGCCGCCGTCTGCGGCCTGGCGGCCTGGGCCAGTGCGCGGCTGGCCACGCTGGCCTCGGCCCGGTCGGCTGTGAACCCGGCGTGAACCCGGCAGGGCGCCCGCGCTACATCCGGGCGCCGGGCTGCCGATAAGCCTGGAGGGACGGGCTCCGACGCTGGAGCTCTCAGCCGCATGCGGCGCCCGGAGCCTCCATGCCTGACGCCAACGCCAACCACGTCGCCTACATCCCGCCGACACCTGCCGCCAACACCGCCACGGGTGCTGGCCACAAGCGCGTGCGGGTGGCGATGTACCTCGCCTTTGCCGTGCTGGCGGTGGCGGTGGTGTTGCAGGGGCTGGCGGCGCTGCGGCTGGAATCGCTGCGCGCGGCCGAGGTGGAGATCCTCGACCGTGCCGGCCTGCAGCGCACCTTCTCGCAGCAGGTCGGCCGCGTCGCCGCGATGGTCGGCCTGGCCGAGGACGACGCCGAGCGCGAGCGGCAGATGCAGATCCTGCAGGCGCTGCTGGGCCAGAGCACGCAAGACGCGCTGGCACTGGAGCTGCTGCTCGACCGCCAGATGGGACGCTCGGAGCAGACCCGCGAATTCGCCACCGCGCCGTTGGAGCGCTGGCAGGCCGAGCGCGAGAAGCTCTGGTACCGCGCCAATGCGCTGCTGTTGAGTGCCGAAATCGGCGGTGCCGACGGCTTGCGCCAGCGTGTGGCCGCGGTGCATGCCGCGGCCGACCCGGCCATGGCGGCTGCGCAGCATCTCAGCGACGCACTGCGGCACGCGGCAGAACTGCGCGCCGAAACACTGTCGCGCAACGTGACGTGGGGCGTGGGCGGCATGCTGGTGCTGCTGGGCATGCTGGGCCTGGTGGTGGTGGAACCCACCGCCCGCGCGGTGCGCCGCCATGGGCGGCGCCTGCGCGAGCAGGCCGCAGAACTGCAGCGCCTGGCTCTGGTGGCCGAACACACCACGGCGCTCGTGCTCATCACCAACGCGCACGACCGCATCACCTGGGTCAACACCGCCTTCACGCGCGCCACCGGCTGGCCCCTGGTCGAAGCCGAGGGCCGCCATCCTGGCGAGCTGGTGGCGCACCCCCAGGCCGACGACACCGTGCTGGCGCGCGTGCAGCAGGCGGTGCGTGAAGGCCAGGGCGCGCGCCATGAATGGCTGCACCGTGCGCGCGACGGCCGCGAGCTGTGGCTGGACGTCGACCTGCGCCCACTGCGCGACGAAAGCGGCGCGCTGTCGGGCTTCGTGCGTGTCTGTACCGACACCACCGCGCGCGTGCAGCAGCAGGCCAAGCTGCGCACGCTCTGGGCAGCCTTGCCCGTGGGCGTGCTGGTGGTCGGCCCCGACGGCACGGTGGTCGAGGCCAACCGCGAGGCCGAGCGCATGCAGGGCCTGTTGCCGGGCGAACTGCTGGGCCGGAGCCTGGCCGACGTCGACCGGAGCGTGGTTCGTTCCGACGGCAGCGCCTACCCATTGGCCGAGCTGCCGGCGATGCGCACCTTGGCCAGCGGCGAGGCCCTGCACAACGAAACCCTGGGCCTGCCCATGCCGGACGGCCGCGTGCGCTGGCTGCTGGTCAACACGCAGCCCCGGCACGACGCCGCGGGCCAGATCACGGGCGCCGTGGTGTGCTTCAGCGACATCAGCGAAAGCCGCGCGCTGCAAGACCGCTTGCGCGTGACGGCTCGCACCGACGCGCTGACCCGCCTGCCCAACCGCGCCGTGGTGATGGAGCGGCTGCAGAACGCTGTCGAGCACGCGCGCCGCCATCCTGGTTACGGCTTCGCCGTGCTGTTCATGGACTTCGACCGCTTCAAGCAGGTCAACGACACCCTGGGTCATGGCGCCGGCGACGAGCTCTTGCGCCAGATCGCGCAGCGCCTGCAGCACGCGCTGCGGCCCGGCGATGCGGTGGCGCGGATCGAGCAGGGTGCTGGCCAAGCATCGAGCGTGGTTGTGGCCACGCCCTTGCAGGCGCCCATGGCTGCGCGCCTGGGCGGCGACGAGTTCGTGGTGGTGCTGGATGGCGTGAGCGATGCCGAACGCGTCTCGGCCATTGCCCACCGCCTGCTCGCCGACCTGAGCGAGCCCTACACCTTGGACCACACGCCAGTGCAGAGCAGCGTCAGCATCGGCGTCGTGCTGTGCGCCGACCTGAAGCGCCACGGCGCAGACGACGCCGAGCCCGAGACGGTGGCTGAAGACGTGCTGCGCAACGCCGACACCGCGATGTACGAGGCCAAGCGCGCCGGCCGAGGGCGCTGGGTGCTGTTCGATGATTCCATGCATGAACGGGTGGTGCGCGCCTTGGAAGTGGAAGGCGACCTGCGCCGCGCGTTGAAGGAAGACGAGCTCTTCGTTGTCTACCAGCCGGTGGTGGATCTGGCCAGCCGCCGCCTGCACGGCGTCGAGGCGCTGGTGCGATGGCGCCATCCGCAGCGCGGCCTGGTGCCGCCGGTGGATTTCATCTCGATCGCCGAAGAGAGCGGCCTCATCGATGCGCTCGGCGCCTTCGTGCTCGAAACCTCGTGCCGTCAGTTCGCGCAGTGGCAGCTGCGCCTGGGCCGGGCCGCGCCGGCGCAGCTGGCGGTGAACATGTCTCGCGCGCAGCTGCAGCGCAGCGCGCTGGTGGACGAGGTGCGCGCCGTGCTGCAGGCCAGCGGCATGGTGCCCGCCCAGCTGCAGCTGGAAGTGACGGAAAGCCTGGCCGCGCAGGACGAGCGCGTGCAGGCCACGCTGCGCGAGCTGAAGGTCCTGGGCGTGCGCCTGGCGTTGGACGATTTCGGCACCGGCTACAGCAGCCTGGCCTGTCTGCACCAGATGCCGGTGGACACCGTGAAGGTCGACCGCAGCTTCGTCAAGCATGCCGAGACGGTGGAATACCACCGCGTGCTCATCGAGGCCACCATCCGCGTGGCGCGCACCATGGGCATGACCACGGTGGCCGAGGGCATAGAGACCGAGGGCCAGGCCGAGCTGATGCGCACGCTGACCTGCGACCACGGCCAGGGCTACCTCTTCAGCCGGCCGCTGGAGGCCGCTGCGCTGGAGACCTGGGCGCGCGCCCAGCTGCACGAGGCCACGGCGGCAAGCTGAGCCACCAGCGCGGCGCGGGCCTGCGCGGCCCGGCGCGGGCGTCTGCAGTTCGTCGCCGGCTTTCTGCGCTTCGTCGCAACCCGCCCCAAGGGCTGCAGGCGCTTCCTACACTGCGCAGCGTTGTCGGGCAGGTGCCTGCCAACACGACGGTGGAGGGATGCACATGAACAAAAAGCGGCTGGTGGCCGGTGGTGTGGTGGCCTTGGCTGCTGCGGGTGTGGGCGGCGCCTGGTATGCCGGCCTGTTGAAGCCCGGCAAGGGCGGCGAGGCCCAGGCTTCGGTGGCCGCTGCGGCCAAGGATGGCAAGGCCGGCAAGGACGGCAAGAAGCCCGAAGTGCCGCTGGAGTTCACGCCGCGTGAAGTGGTGCAGCCCGTGCTGGCGCGCCTGCCCGGCGTGGTGGAGTTTTCCGGCCCGCTGGTGGCGCCGCAGACCGCACTGGTGCGCGCCAAGGCCGGCGGCACGCTGCTCAACCTGAGCGTGGCCGAAGGCAGCCGGGTGCAGGCCGGCCAGGTGATCGGCCGTATCGAGCTGGCCGACCTCGCCAGCCGCGTGGCCGAGCGCAGCGCGATGCTCGAATCGGCGCGCGCCTCGCTGGCCCAGACCGAGCGCACGCATGCCAGCAACGAGCGCCTGGCGCAGCAGCAGTTCATCTCGCCGAATGCGCTGGAGAGCTCGGCCGCCGCGCTGGCCACGGCCCGCGCACAGTTGAATGCCGCACAGGCTTCGCTGGACACCACGCGCGTGGGCCTGCGTGACGCCACGCTGCTGGCACCCATCTCGGGCATCGTGGCCAAGCGCCACGCCGTGCCGGGCGAAAAGGTCAGCACCGAACAGCAGGTGCTCACCATCGTCGACCTGGCCCGGCTGGAACTGGCCGGCAGCGTGGGCACGCACGAGGTGGCGCGCATCGCCGCCGGCATGCCGGTGGACGTGCAGGTGGAAGGCATGGTCAAGCCGGTGGCCGGGCGCATTGCGCGCATCGCCCCGGCCGCAGAGCCCGGCACGCGCAGCATCGGCGTGACCATCGAGCTGGCCAACCCGAAGGAGACGCTGCGCGCCGGGCAGTACGCGCTGGCCCGCGCCACGCTGGCCGACGACAGCGACCGCCTCACCTTGCCGGCAAGTGCGGTGGGCAACACCTCGGGGCAAGACCATGTGTGGGTGATCGAGAACGGCGTGCTCGCGCGCCGCGCGGTGACGCTCGGCCGCAAGGACGCACGCGAAGGCCGCGTCGAAGTGCTGCAGGGCGTGACGCCGGCCAGCCAGGTGCTGGGGGCGCGGTTCGACAACCTGCGTGAAGGCGCCAAGGCCAGCGTGGTGGCGGCCAAGACATCACCGTCGGAGAAGGCGGCCGAGATCGCCTCGGCCGCCGCTTCTTCCCCCCTCGTCAAGTAAGCGCGGGAGCACGCCATGTGGATGACCCGCGTCTCGATCAACAACCCCGTCTTCGCCGCGATGGTGATGGTGGCTTTGTGCGTGCTGGGCCTGTTCAGCTACGCCAAGCTGGGCGTCGAGCAGATGCCCGACATCACCTTCCCCGGCGCCTACATGGAAGTGCGCTACCCCGGTGCTTCGCCCGAGGCCGTGGAGCGTGAACTCATCAAGCCGCTGGAAGAAGCGGTCAACGGCGTTTCCGGTGTCAAGCGCATCACCGCCGGCGCCAGAGAGGGCACCGGCTGGCTGAGCATCGAGTTCGGCCTGGACGCCGACATGAACCGCGCGATGCAGGACCTGCGCGACCGTGTCGCGACGATCCAGGGCGGCTTCCCGAAGGACGTGAAGGCGCCGACCATCGCGCGCTGGAACAACGACAACAGCGAGGCCATCGTCAACGCCGCGCTGGTGAGCAAAACGCGCAGCGGGCGCGAGCTCTCCATCCTGGCGGAGAACGCCGTCGACAAGCGCCTGCGCCGGGTGGAAGGCGTGGCGCGCATCGAGGTCAACGGCCTGACGCAGCGCGAGGTGCGCATCGACCTCGACCCGGTGCGCCTGCGCGCCTATGGCGTGACGCCGGCCGAGATTGCCGCGGCGCTGAAAGAGGCCAACGCCGACCAGCCCGTGGGCCTGCTGAGCGACCACACGCAGGACGTGCTGCTGCGCGTGGAAGGCCGCGTGCGCGACCCGCGCAACTTCGAGAACGTGGTGGTGGCCAAGCGCGGCAACCTCAGCCTGCGGCTTGCCGACCTGGGCCAGCTGGTGGAGCGTGAACGTGAGCCCGATTCGCTGGCGCGCATCAACGGCCAGCGCGCCATCACCTTCAACGTCTTCAAGCAGCAGGACGCCAATATCGTGGCCGCCGGCGAGGGCGTGAAGTCGGCGCTGGACGAGATTCGCAAGACGCTGCCGCCGGATGTGGAACTGCGCCTGATCCGCGCCGAGAGCGATTGGGTCAAGGGCAGCCTGACCGGCCTGCGCAACACGCTGATCGAAGGCGCGCTGCTCACCGTGGCCATCGTCTTTCTCTTCCTGCACAGCTGGCGCAGCACCATCATCACCGGGCTGACGCTGCCGATTGCCGTCATCAGCAGCTTCATCGCGGTGTA
>JANMMD010000261.1:0-3666 GCA_031372905.1 Betaproteobacteria bacterium | reverse complement strand
CTGCGCCTTTTTGGCTGCCGCGACGATCTCGTCCATGCTGGCGCCGGGCCGGCCGTAGCCGATGTTGGCGGCGATGCTCCGGTGCAGCAGCGAGGTGTCCTGCGTCACCATGCCGATGGCCGCGCGCAGGCTTTCCTGCGTCAGCTCGCGCACATCGTGGCCGTCGATGCGCAGGCTGCCCTGCTCCAGGTCGTGGAAGCGCAGCAGCAGGTTCACCAGCGTGCTTTTCCCTGCGCCGCTGCGCCCGATCAGGCCCACGCGTTCGCCGGGGCGGATGACGAGGTTCAGGTCGTCGAGCACCCGCTTGCCATCGTTGCGGCCGTAGGTGAAGGTCAGGTGCTCGAAGCGCACTTCGCCGCCTTCGGGCGCGGGCTTCACCACCAGTTCACGCGCCGCTGGTGCGTCGTGCATGCCGTGTGGCACGGCGATGGTTTCCATGCCCTCCTGCACCACGCCGATGTTCTCGAAGATGCCGGTCACTTCCCAGCTCACCCAGCCCGCCACGTTGGCGATGGTCCAGGCCAGCGGCAGCGCAGTGGCCACGGTGCCCGCGTCGATCTGCCCCTGCCCCCACAGCGTGATGCCGATGGCCGCGGTGCTGACCAGCAGCATCGCGTTCAGTGCCGACAGCGTGGTCATGAAGGTCGTGATCAGGCGCATGTGCGCCTGGATGGCGCCGGTGTGCTCGTCGATGACTTCGCGCACGTAGGCGTCTTCGTCTCTCGAGCGCGCGAAGAGCTTCACGGTCAGGATGTTGGTGTAGCTGTCGACCACGCGCCCCATCACCATGCTGCGCAGCTCGCTGCTGGTCTTGGCCAGGTCGCGCATCCTCGGTACGAAGTGGCGCAGGAAAAACACATAACCCGCGAACCACAGCAAGGTGGGGATGGCCAGCCGCCAGTCGGCCAGGCTCATCAGCAAGAGCGCACTCAGGCCGTAGATGACGATGTACCAGACCGCGCGGATGGAACTCACCACGCAGTCGCGCAGCGCATTGCTGGTCTGCATCACGCGGTTGGCGATGCGGCCGGCGAAGTCGTTCTGGAAGAAGGGCCAGCTCTGGCGCACCACGTGCCAGTGGCTCTGCCAGCGGATGAGGCTCGTGACGCCAGGCACGACGGCGTTGTTGCGCACCAGGCTGTCGGCCATCAACGCCAACGGCCTGCCGACGAGGATGAGCACGGCCATGGCGATCAGCATCGGCATGGCCTCTGCCAGCGCCGCGGCGCGGTCGGTGGCTTCCATCAGGCGCACCAGCTTGCCGATGAAAACCGGGATCAGCGTGTCGATCAGCGCCACCAGCAGCCCGGTGACGAACATGGCGCCGAACAGGCCCTTGGTCTGGCGCACGTAGTGCCAGTAGAAGGCCATCAGGCCCGTGGGCGGCGCGGTGCCGGGCCGCGCGGTGGGCCTGATGCGGGTTTCAAAGAAGGCGAACATGCAGGCGCGCGCTGCGCCGCGGCCGGGTGCGCAGGCCGCGGGCAGCAAGGTGATGTGGGGATGGCAGCATTGTGGCAGTGGCGCCCTTGCCCGGGCCTGCCCAGGAGGAATGCAACATGGACCAACTGCGCGCGATGCGCGTCTTTGCCCGCGTCGTCGACGACGGCAGCTTTGCGCAAGCGGCGCGTTCGCTGGACATGGCGCCGCCCGTGGTCACGCGCCTCGTGGCCGAACTGGAGCAGCACCTGGGCGCGCGCCTGCTGAACCGCACCACGCGGCGGCTGTCGCTCACCGAGGTGGGCGAGCAATACCTCGACAAGCTGCGCACCATCCTGGCCGAGGTGGACGAAGCCGCCGAGCTGGCCGCCGACGCCACCCGGCTGCCACGCGGCCACCTGCGTCTCTTGTGCCCGCCGGCGATTGCCGTGCACCAGCTGGCCAAGCACCTGCCGCGCTTCCAGGCTGAGTTTCCGCAGGTCACGCTGGAGATCACCTCACCGGGCCCGGTGGAGACCGTGGACGAGAGCTACGACCTCACCATCTTCACGAGCCGCGCCGCGCCTGATGGCCAGTTCATCGCGCGTCGGCTGGCGCGCAGCGAGGTGGTGGTGTGCGCCTCGCCGGAATACCTGGCGCGCCGCGGCCACCCGCAGCACCCCAGCGAGCTGGTCAGCCACGAGGCCATCATCCCGCCGATGTCGGTGCTGCAACAGGGGCTGGTCTTCTACAGCGGGCCGATAGGCGCGACCGGGCCGGGCCAGGTCTGCGAGGTGCCGGGGCTGCGCCACCCGGCGCTCTCGACCTCGCACATCGACACCATGTATGCCGCCGCGTTGGCGGGCCTGGGCATTGCCGGCCTGCCCAGCTATGTGATCGAAGACGCACTGATGGAACACGCGCTGGAGCGGGTGTTGCCCGAATGGCGGCTCTTTGACGTCACGCTGTGGGCCGGCATGCCTTCGCGCCGCTATCTGCCCGCCCGCACGCGCGTGTTCATCGATTTTCTGCTGCAGATCTTCGGCGGCGACGACCGGGACCCCTGGCTCGAGGCGG
Source organism: Betaproteobacteria bacterium (assembly GCA_031372905.1). Taxonomy (GTDB): domain Bacteria; phylum Pseudomonadota; class Gammaproteobacteria; order Burkholderiales; family Burkholderiaceae_C; genus Rubrivivax. The sequence continues at coordinate 1,173 of JANMMD010000261.1, read as the reverse complement.
CGGGCTGCGCCACGTCGTTCAGGGCCGCAAGTGTGACCAAGAAGTAACTTAAATACCGCACGGTTGATGTGGTGAACTGATCAGTTCACACTCCGGGCTCGGCAGTCATTTCGGGCTGCCGGGCGGTTGCAGCCCGCCACCCACACCGGAGAAAACCGATGCTTGACTTGACCCGTCGTTCGTTCGCGCTGGCCATGGTCTCGGGCCTGGCGGCCTGTGGTGGCAGTGACGACATTGCACTCGACCCACCGCAGAACATCGTGCAGGTGGCGCAAACCGACAGCCGCTTCACGGTGCTGGCCGAGGCCGTGGTGGCCGCTGACCTGGCCACCGCACTGAGCGCGCCCGGCCCGCTCACGGTGTTCGCGCCGACCAACGACGCCTTCACCGCGCTGCTGGCCGAGCTCGGCGTGACCAAGGCCCAGTTGTTGGCCAACAAGCCGCTGCTCACCGCGGTGTTGCAGTACCACGTGCTGGGCGCGCGGGTAAGGCGCGCAGACGTACCTCTGGGGCGCGCCATCTCGCCACTGGCCGGCGGCATCTTCAAGGTCGACAACACCCCGGGCGGCCTCGTCATCACCGACGGACGCAACCGGACAGCGAACATCACCGCGACAGACATCGCAGCCAGCAATGGCCTCATACACGTCATCGACAAGGTGATCCTGCCGGCCAACCGCAACATCGTCGAGACGGCGATTGCGTCCAGCCCCGAGTTCAGCATCCTGGTCGAGGCGGTGGTGGCCGCCAACCTGCAAGGCACCCTCTCCGGCACCGGTCCGTTCACGGTGTTTGCCCCGACCAACGCAGCCTTTGCCGCGCTGCTGGCCGAGCTGGGCGTCACCCAACAAGCGCTGCTCGCCAACACCGCCCTGCTGACCCGCGTGTTGACGTATCACGTGATATCCAGCCGCGTGCTGAAAGCCGAGGTCCCCGTGGGCCCGGCCATCACCACGGTGCAGGGCGGCAGCTTCACGGTGGACGCGACGCTGGCCATCACCGATGCACGCGGCCGCAAGTCGAACATCACCACCACCGACGTGCTCACCAGCAACGGCGTCATCCACGTCGTCGACAAGGTTCTCCTGCCGGCGCCTTGAACCGCACCGGCATCTTTCGTTCCACCCACCTCAGAAGAAAGCACGACCCCATGAAAAAGCTCGTCATCGCCGC
>JANMMD010000254.1:0-11258 GCA_031372905.1 Betaproteobacteria bacterium | reverse complement strand
CTGATCCCGGTTACAGCCCAGAGGCCTGCCCCTCGGGCCTTGAGGCTTTGGCGGGTCGGCCCGACCGACTCGCTTTTTTATGCCTGAAGCGCGCCCTTTGTTCCGGCCTGAGGCGGTCGATGCCCAGCGTCTGCAATGGCTGGGTGGGGTGCAGTTGGTGCGCCCGCCGTCGTTGGCCTGGGTGACCGCCGGGGTGGTGTGCGTGGCCTTCGCGCTGGCCGCTTTCCTGACGCTCGCGCAGTACACACGCAAGGCCACCGCCAACGGCGTGGTGGTGCCTGACCTCGGTCTCATCCGCTTGGTGCCGGCGGTGGCTGGCACGGTGTTGGAACGGCGCGTGGTGGAAGGGCAGGCGGTGCAGGCCGGCGACGTGCTCTTCGTGCTGGCGCTCGAACGGCCTTTGCTGTCGCCTGCGGCGCAGGCCGAAGTGCGGCGCAGCCTGGACGACCGCCGGCGCAGCCTGGCTGACGCCGCCCGCTCACAACAGGCGCTGGCCGGTACCCAGCGCACCGCGCTGGATCGGCGCATGGCGGCGCTGGAAAGTGAACTGGCGCAGATTGACATCGAGCTGGGCCTGCAGCAGCAGCGCCTGGTGATGGCCGAGCAGGCACTGGCGCGCTGGCAGTCTCTGCAAGCCGAACAGTTCAGCTCGCCAGCCCAGACCCAGGCCAAGGCCGAGGAGGTGTTGGCGCTGCGTGCGGTGGCCCAGGGTCTCGCGCGCCAGCGAGCGGCGCTGCAGCGCGAACGCGCCGAGCTGGAAGGAGAACGGCTGGCGCTGCCCTTGGTGGCTGGCGCCGCAGCCGGCGGCTTGGAGCGTGACCTGGCCCAGGCCAACCGCGATGCCGCGGAGCAAGACGCTGAGCAGCGCCTGGTGGTGCGCGCGCCACAGGCCGGCACCGTCAGCACGCTGCTGGCCGAGCCGGGGCAGAGCGTGTCGCCCGCTTCGGCCTTGGCGACCCTGGTGCCTCAGGGCGCGGTGCTTCAGGCGCAGCTGTTTGCGCCGTCCAGCGCTATCGGCTTCGTGCAGCCGGGGCAGGCGGTGCGGCTGCGCTTCGAGGCCTTTCCCTACCAGAAGTTTGGCCAGCAACCGGCGCGCGTGCTGCAGGTGTCACGCACGCCGCTGGCCGCCAGCGAACTGGCAGCGCTGGCGCTGCCGGCGTCTTCGAGCCTGGGCCCGGGTGGCGAGCCGCTGTTCCGCATCACCGTGGCGCTGGAAGGTGCCCCCGTGGCGGCACTGTCTGCCGGCATGCGGCTGCAGGCCGATGTGCTGCTGGAGAAACGACGCTTGATCGAGTGGCTGTTCGAGCCGCTGCTGGGCTTGAAGGGGCGGCTGTGAAGACCTGTTCGCTGGCTCGTCGTTCGGCCCGTCTGTCTGCCGCGAATGTCGCACTGACAATGCCGGCATGAACCTGAACGGCCTGCATCTCGGCGCTCGGCGCAGCCGCGTGCCTGTGGTGCTGCAGGCCGAGGCCGCCGAGTGTGGCCTGGCCTGCCTGGCCATGGTGGCGGGTGCGCACGGGCTGGACACCGACCTGCCGACACTGCGACAACGCTTTTCGCTGTCCTTGAAAGGCGTGACGCTGGCCGAGATGGTGCGCATGGCCGACGCCCTGCAGTTCAACAGCCGCGCTCTGCGCGCCGAGCCGCAAGAGCTGGCGCAGGTGCAGCTGCCCTGCGTGCTGCACTGGGACCTGAACCACTTTGTCGTGCTGGTGGCGCTGACGCGCCATGGGGCCGTGATCCACGATCCCGCACGCGGCCAGCTGACGCTGACACTGGCCGAGCTGTCCCGCCATTTCAGCGGCGTTTTGCTGGAGTTGCAACCGGCGCCCGGGTTCACGCCCGCCGAGCAGCGCCAGCGCGTGACGCTGCGCCAGCTGCTGGGCCCCGTGAACGGGTTGAAGCGCTCGCTCGGGCAGATCTTCCTGCTGGCGCTGGCGCTGGAAGTCTTCGTGCTGCTGAGCCCGTTCTTCATGCAATGGGTGGTGGATGGTGCCGTGGTCAGCGCCGACCGCGACCTGGTGCTGACGCTGGGCCTGGGCTTCGGGCTGCTGGTGCTGATACAGGCGGCGACCGCCGCCGCGCGCAGCTGGGCGGTGCTGGCGCTGTCGGCCAGCCTCAACCTGCAATGGCTGGTGAACGTCTTCGCCCACCTGCTGCGCCTGCCCGTGGCCTGGTTCGAGAAACGCCATGCGGGCGACATCTGGAGCCGCTTCGGCGCCGTGCAGCAGATTCAGCGCACGCTGACCACCAGCTTCATCGAGGCGGTGCTCGACGGATTGCTGGTGCTCATGACGCTGGTGATGATGTGGCTCTACAGCCCGGTGCTTACTGCCGTGGCGTTGGCAGCGGTGTTGGGCTACGCCCTCTTGCGCTGGGCGCTTTACCGCCCGCTGCGCGCGGCCAGCGAAGAAGCGCTGGTGTTCGAGGCGCGCCAGAGCAGCCACTTTCTCGAATCGCTGCGCGGCGTGCAGGCCATCAAGCTGTTCAATGCCCAAGGCGATCGGCAATCGCGTTTCGCGAGCCTGGTGGTGGAGACGATGAATTCGCAGCTCACCGTGCGCAAGCTGGAGCTGGTGCTGGCGGTGATGCACCGCCTGCTCTTCGGCCTGGAGCGCGTGGCGGTGATCTGGCTGGGTGCGCTGCTGGTCATCGACCAGAAGCTCTCGCTCGGCATGTTGTTCGCGTTCTTTGCGTACAAAGAAACCTTCGCCGGCCGCGTCAGCGCGCTCGTGGACAAGGCCGTGGACCTGAAGATGTTGCGCCTGCAGGGTGAGCGCCTGGCCGATATCGTGCTCACCGCGCCTGAGGCCGACCTCGCCGCGCCCGCCCTTGAACTGGATGGCAGCCTGGAACTGCGCGACCTGCGCTTCAGCTACGCCGACGGCGAGCCCGAGGTGCTGCGCGGCGTGAACCTGAAGATCGAGGCTGGCGAAAGCGTGGCCATCGTCGGCCCCTCCGGCTGCGGCAAGACCACCCTGCTCAAACTGATGTTGGGTGTGCATGCGCCCACTTCCGGGGAAGTGCTGGTGGGTGGCGTCCCTTTGGGACGCGCCGGCCTGCGCGCTTGGCGTGACCACGTGGGCGTGGTGATGCAGGACGAGCCCTTGTTCTCCGGCAGCATCGTCGACAACATCAGCTTTTTCAGCGCTCAGCCCGACCTGGCTTGGGTGCAGGAATGTGCGCGCGTGGCTTCGGTGCACGAGGAAATACGTGCCATGCCCATGGGCTACCACACGCTCATCGGCGACATGGGTGCGGCGCTCTCCGGAGGGCAAAAGCAGCGCCTCCTGCTGGCGCGTGCGCTCTACAAGCGGCCGAAGATCTTGTTCCTCGACGAGGCGACGAGCTCTTTGGACGTGGAGCGGGAGCGTGCGGTGAACCAGGCCATACGGCAGCTCGCGCTGACGCGGGTGATCGTCGCCCACCGGCCAGAAACCATCAATTCCGCGGGGCGGGTGGTGGCTCTCCACGACGGGCGGGTGGCGCAAGACCGGCGCAGCGTGCCCAACGCGCCGAACCTTCCCAACCTCCCCAACGTTCCCAACCTTCCGATCGGGGGCACCGCGCCCTTGCAGTGAACAACGGCGCCCAGTCTCCGCTCAGCCGGACTTGCGTGCTTTGAAGCCGAGCAGCGCGTACATCGGGCAGCGTGCCAGGGTTGCGGTGAGCAGCAGCACCAGGCCCAGCACCCAACCCCAGCCGCCGATCTTGCCGCTGATTGAGAAGGTGATGAGGAAAAGCGCAAGCAGGATGCGGAAGACGCGGTCGTAACCGGACATGTTCTTGGCGATCATGGCGTTCTCTTTCAGGGTGGAAGGTGCTGGCGCTGCTGGCGTTCGCAGCGCACCGGCCCGATTTTGCCGCCAGCTCGGGGCTCGTGCCCAATACCGTGTCGTTCGGCATTCAAGGAACGCCACGCTCAGGCGGGGGAGGTTTGCAGTTCCAGCCGCGCCAGCCAAGCCAGGGCGTGGGTTCGGCTGGCGCCGCACATCTCCGGCGCCGGTTGCAGCGATGCGCAGACCGCAGGGCGCTCAGGCAGGCCGAACAACCGGCATCTTTCATCGGCATCCAGCTGCACGCAGCGCACCCCGGCTGGCTTGCCGCCGGGCATGCCTGGGATGGGCGAGGTGATCGACGGCGCGGTGCAACACGCGCCGCAGTCGGGGCGGCAGTCCATGCGTGCCATGCTAGCGCGCGCTGCGTGGCACGCTCGTAAAATCAGGGGCTGACGCGCGGCCGCCCGGCCGCGCGTTCATTTGTAGAGGTTTGCCATGCTGCACCCGCAGGAGTTCGACGTCATCGTGGTCGGTGGTGGCCATGCCGGCACCGAGGCGGCTCTGGCCGCGGCCCGCATGGGCTGCAACACGCTACTTTTGACGCACAACATCGAGACCCTGGGGCAGATGAGCTGCAACCCCAGCATCGGCGGCATCGGCAAGGGGCACCTGGTCAAGGAGATCGACGCTCTGGGCGGTGCGATGGCCGCGGCCACTGACGAGGCCGGCATCCAGTTTCGCATCCTCAACGGCAGCAAGGGCCCGGCGGTGCGCGCCACGCGCGCCCAGGCCGACCGTGTGCTGTATCGCGCGGCCATCCGCCTGCGCCTGGAGAACCAGCCCAAGCTGTGGCTGTTCCAGCAGGCTGTGGACGATTTGATCGTGGAGGGTGACCACGTCGTGGGCGCCGTGACGCAGATCGGCCTGCGCTTCCGCGCCCGTGCCGTGGTGCTGACGGCGGGCACCTTTCTCGACGGCCGCATCCATGTCGGGCTGCAGAACTACAGCGCCGGGCGGGCGGGTGACCCGCCGGCGATGAGCCTGTCGGCACGCCTGAAGGAGTTGAAGCTGCCGCAGGGCCGGCTGAAGACCGGCACGCCGCCGCGCATCGACGGGCGCAGCATCGACTTCGCCAAGCTGCAAGAGCAGCCCGGCGATCTGGATCCGGTGCCGGTATTCAGCTTTCTCGGCTCGCCCGAGCAGCATCCACGCCAGGTGCCGTGCTGGATCACGCACACCAACGAGCGCACCCACGCCATCATCAAGAGCGGCTTCGACCGCAGCCCGATGTTCACCGGCGTCATCGAAGGCGTGGGCCCGCGGTATTGCCCGAGCATCGAAGACAAGGTGAACCGCTTCGCCGACAAGAGCAGCCACCAGATCTTCCTCGAGCCCGAAGGCCTGACGACGCACGAGTTCTATCCGAACGGCATCAGCACCTCGCTGCCTTATGACGTGCAACTGGCGGCGGTGCGCTCGATGCAAGGTTTGGAGCATGCGCACATTCTTCGGCCGGGCTATGCCATCGAGTACGACTACTTCGACCCGCGTGAGTTGAAGCCCAGCTTCGAGACCCACGCCATCCAAGGCCTGTTTTTCGCCGGGCAGATCAACGGCACGACGGGCTATGAAGAGGCCGCCGCGCAGGGCCTGTTTGCCGGCGCCAATGCCGCGCTGCAGGTGAGGGACCGTGAGGCCTGGCTGCCTCGCCGCGACCAGGCCTACCTGGGCGTGCTGGTGGACGACCTCACCAGCAAGGGCGTGACCGAGCCCTACCGCATGTTCACCAGCCGCGCGGAGTACCGCCTGCAGCTGCGCGAAGACAACGCCGATCTGCGCTTGACGGCCATGGGCCGTGAATTGGGCCTGGTGGACGACGTGCGCTGGGCAGCCTTCGAGACCAAGCGCGAGCGCCTCGAGCAGGAGCGCCAACGTCTGCGCTCGACCTGGGTACGCCCGGCGACGGTGCCAGCTGCCGACGCTGAGCGCCTGCTCGGCAAGGCCCTGGAACACGAATACCCGCTGGAGGATTTGCTGCGCCGGCCGGGGGTCGGCTTCGATGCCGTGAGTGCTGTTGCGGCCGTTGGTGGTAGCTCACCCGAGCATCGTGTTTCACGTGAAACACTGCGCGCGGTCTGGGGGCAGCGCGAAGCCGACGCGGTGATCGAGCAGGCCGAGATCGCCATCAAATACGCGGGCTACATCGACAAGCAGAACGATGAGGTCGAGCGCGCCGCGACGTTGGAGAACCTGAAACTGCCGGCGCAGTTCGATTACGCCAGCGTGTCCGCGCTGTCTTGTGAAGTGCGCCAAACGCTGGCTCGCCACCGTCCGACGACCTTGGGGCAGGCTTCCCGCATCTCGGGTGTGACACCGGCAGCCATCTCGTTGCTGCTGGTGCACTTGAAGAAGAGCCGGGTGGCGGGTTTTGGCCGCACTGCGGCCGATCCGCAGGCGGCTTGAACGATCTTGTGAACTCGGTGACCGGTGCGGTGCAAGATCAGATCAGCGCGCTTTGCCAGCAGTGCGGCCTGAGCGCCAGCGAAGCGCAGCTTCGAGCCTTGGCAGATTACCTGTCGCTGCTGCAACGCTGGAACGCCACTTACAACCTCACCGCGGTGCGCGACCCGGCGGCCATGCTCACGCAGCATCTCGCCGATTGCCTGGCCGTGATCGCGCCGCTGCGACGTCGTGCAGAAGGCGGCCGTTTGTTGGATGTGGGCAGCGGCGGCGGCCTGCCGGGGGTCGTGATCGCGGTGTTGTTGCCGGGGTGGCAAGTCACTTGTGTGGACTCGGTCGGCAAGAAGATGGCCTTCGTGCGTCAGGTTGCGGGTGCCTTGCCACTGCCCAATCTGCGTGCTGAGCACACGCGCATCGAGCAGCTGAAGCAACCCGCCTTCGATCTGATCACCTCCCGCGCCTTCGCGTCGCTGGTTGACTTCGTGCGACTGACGCGCCCGCATCTGGCGCCTGGTGGTGTGTGGATGGCGATGAAGGGCAGGGCGCCCGACGAGGAACTGGCCGCGATGCCGGCCGATGTGCGCGTGTTTCACGTGGAACAACTGGCGGTGCCTGGCCTGGAGGCGCAGCGCTGCCTGGTTTGGATGCGCCCGGAAAGCAGCGAGGTCGCCTAGAAAAGGGCGTCACCCGACGCTTGGCCGGTCGGTGTGTGCGTGAATCTAGACTACGCTTGCAGCCACCTCCACATAAGAAGAACCCTCTCTCATGTTCGGCATCGGCGACTACGGCGCGTACTGCGCCGCCATCCTGCTCTTCCTCGCCTTGCCCGGCCCAGGCACGTTTGCGCTGCTGACCTCCACCGCCAAGGGTGGCGTGCGCGGCGGAGCGGCAGCCACGCTGGGCTTGATCATTGGCGACCAAGTGCTGTTGTGGGCGGCAGTGGCCGGCGTCGCCGCGTTGCTGGCAGCCAACCCGGTGGTCTTCAAAGCCGTGCAGTACCTGGGCTCGGCGTACCTGGTGTGGATAGGCCTGAAGCTCCTCTTTGCCCAGCCGGGCAGTGCCATGCCCGTGCGCATCGAGCCGCACCACTATGCGCGCCAAGCCTTCTTCATCACGCTGCTCAACCCCAAGGCCATCGTCTTCTACATGGCCTTCTTTCCGCTCTTCATCGAACCCGCCCAGCACCAAGGTGCCGTCACTTTCGTGGCCATGGCCACCACCATTGCCGTCATCACCGCGGTCTATTGCCTGACGCTGGTCTTCTTCGCCGATGCCATCAGCGAGCGGCTGAAAGCCCATGCCGCGGTGGGCCGTTGGCTCGAGCGCTTGGCCGGTGTCTTTCTCGTTGGCTTCGGCGTCCGGCTTGGCACCTCATGAACCTGCCTATCAAACCCCCGCGCATCTTCTGCGTCGCCAACCAGAAGGGCGGCGTCGGCAAGACGACGACCACGGTGAACCTGGCGGCCGGCCTGGCCTTGATCGGCCAACGCGTGCTGGTGGTCGACCTCGACCCCCAGGGCAATGCCACGATGGGTTCGGGCATCGACAAACGAGCGCTGCAGCTCAGCGTCTACGACGTGCTGCTGGAGCAGGCTGGCATCGCCGAAGCGCGCCAGCCCAGCCCCAAGGGCGGCTACATGGTGTTGGGTGCCAACCGCGATCTGGCCGGTGCCGAGGTCGAGCTGGTGCCGCTGGATCACCGCGAAAAGCGCCTCAAGGCCGCCCTGGCCGAGGTGGCTGCCGACCACGACTTCGTGCTCATCGACTGTCCGCCTTCCTTGAGCCTGTTGACGCTGAACGGCCTGTGTGCCGCCCACGGCGTGGTGGTACCGATGCAGTGCGAGTACTTCGCGCTGGAAGGTTTGTCGGACCTCGTGAACACCATCAAGCAGGTGCACGCCAACCTCAACCCGGAGTTGCAGATCATCGGCCTGTTGCGCGTGATGTTCGACCCCCGCATCACCCTGCAGCAGCAGGTGAGCGACCAGCTCAAGGCTCACTTCGGCGACAAGGTCTTCAACACCGTCATTCCGCGCAATGTGCGCCTGGCCGAAGCGCCGAGCTATGGCCAGCCCGGTGTCACCTTCGACCCTGCCAGCAAGGGCGCGCAGGCTTTTGTCGAATTCGCGAAAGAGATGGTTCAGCGCTTGGGCTGAATGTGGCAGGCGCCCAAGCCCACCTCGCAAGGCTAAAGCCCGAGTGCCTCGTCCACGCCCAAGTGGACATTCATGGCCTGCACCGCGGCGCCGCTGGCGCCCTTGCCCAGGTTGTCCAAACGAGCCATCACGACGGCCTGGGTGTCGCTGGCAAACACGAAGATGTCGACACGATTGGTGTCGTTGCAACCCTGAACGTCGAAGAAGCCGCTCTCCAAGCTTGCAGCGTCGCGCAGCGGCATCACGCGGATGAATTGTTCGCCGGCGTAATGTGCCTCGAACGCCTGCTGCAGCGCTTCGGCCGTGGTGGAGAGGCTTGCCAGCGACAGCGGCACGCTCACGGACAAGCCCTTGTAGAAGTTGGCCACGATGGGCTGGAAGACCGGCGGCAGCGCCAAACCGGTGTGCGCGGCCATCTCGGGCAAATGCTTGTGCGCCAGCGTCAGCCCGTAAGGGCGTGGCGATGTGAGCGCAGGCTCCGTCGGTAGCGCCTGGTATTGCTCGATCATCTTCTTGCCGCCACCCGAGTAGCCGGTGATGGACGTGGCCGCCACCACGGCGCTGGCCGGCACCAGGCCGGCGTCGACCAGCGGCCGCAGCAGCAGGATGAAGGCGCTGGCGTGGCAGCCCGGGTTGGCGATGCGTTTGCTCGCGCGGATGGCCTTGCGCTGGCCGGGCGCCAGTTCCGGCAGGCCGTACGCCCAGCCCGGCACCGTGCGGTGCGCGGTGCTGGCGTCGATGAGGCAGGTCCTGGGGTTGTGAATCATCGCGGCGGCTTCGCGCGAGGCCGCGTCGGGCAGGCAGAGAAAGGCCACGTCAGCGGCATTCAGCAAGCGTGCGCGCTCGGCGCTGTCCTTGCGCTTGTCGGCGGCAATGCGCAGCACTTCGATGTCAGGCCTGGCGGCCAGGTAGTCGTGGATGCGCAGGCCGGTGGTGCCTTCCTGGCCGTCGACGAAGACTTTGGTGGACATGAAGGGCCTCTCGCACACAATGCATCTGCAATGCGCCGAGGATACAGGCCATGAAAGACGCGCCCCGCGTGCTGCTGCTGCCGGGCTGGCTCGACTCCGGCCCTACACATTGGCAGACGCGCTGGGAGGCAGCGCACGGCTTCGAGCGTGTGCAGCAGGCTGACTGGCAATGGCCGCGCCGCGGCGACTGGATGGCGCGTCTGGAAGAAGTGCTGCTGCAAGACGCCCGCCCGGCCTTGCTGGTGGCGCACAGCCTGGGTTGTCAGCTCGTCGCTGCCTGGGCGGCGCACAGCCAGCACACGGCCCGTGTGACTGGCGCGCTGCTCGTGGCGCCGCCCGACACCGAGCGCGACGACATGCCCCCGCAACTGCACAACTGGCGGCCCATGGTGCGCACGCGTCTGCCCTTGGCGGCCACCGTGCTCTTCAGCGACGACGACCCCTACTGCGCGCCCGCGCGCGCCCGCGCCCTGGCAGAAAGCTGGGGTGCCGCGGCGCACAGCATCGGCGCAGCCGGCCACATCAACGGCGAGTCGGGCCTCGGTGACTGGCCGGTCGGTGTTGCCCATCTCCTGGCCTTGGGCCACGCCACGCGATGAACAGCCGAAGGGGCTATGCCCGCGTGGCCGGCATCGTGTTTGCCGCCATCATCGGCTGGAGCATGCTGCTGGGTGCCGAGATGGCCTCGTCGGTGTTCCTCGTCGCGACGCTTTGCGTGCTGACGGTGGCGGGCCTGTGGTGGGCGATCCAGCGCACCGGCGACGCCACCGCCGCGGTGCGCGAACGCCTGGGCCGCGCCGATGACGGCAAGCACCATGCCTTCGGTGCCGTGCGCCTGCACATCGAAGACGACGGCCGCCATGTGTGGATAGACGGCCCCGGCGTGCAGCGTGTGTTGGGAAGGCGCGAGCCCGACGAGGCCCAGGCCGCGCGGCATGCCGGCGCCTGGCGGCGCAACGCGCGCGGCGTGCTGATGCTGCGTGTGGACGCCGTCGTCCAGCATCTGGCCCAGATGCCGGGGCGTGACGAGCCTCGCATCCAGAAGCTGCGGCGCTACCTCGAGCGCGACGTGCTCTACCCCGCGCAGCGCCGCCACGAGGCGGCACCTGGCGCCAAGCCGCCGTCCCAGGCCCGGCACGACGACGCTGCATGACAATCCGCCCATGGTGACCAAAAAACAGAAGGGCCTGGGCATGGGCCTGGAGGCCTTGCTCGGCCCCAAGGTGGCCGAAACCCCGGCCGATGCGGCCCAGCCCACCAGCCTGGCGCTGGCCCGCCTGCGCGCCGGCAAGTACCAGCCGCGCACGCGCATGGACGAAGGCTCGCTCTACGAGCTGGCCGAGAGCATCAAGAACCAGGGCGTGATGCAGCCCATCCTCGTGCGCCCGCTGGCCGAGGCCGGCCAGTACGAAATCATCGCCGGCGAGCGCCGCTTCCGCGCTGCCAAGCTGGCCGGGCTGAACGAAGTGCCGGTGCTGGTGAGGGCCGTGCCCGACGAAGCCGCCGCGGTGATGGCGCTGATCGAGAACATCCAGCGCGAAGACCTGAACCCGCTGGAAGAGGCGCAAGGCCTGCAGCGCCTGGTCACCGAATTCGCGTTGACGCATGAGCAGGCGGCGCAGGCCGTGGGCCGCTCGCGCAGTGCCGCGAGCAACCTGTTGCGCCTGCTGCAGCTGTCCGAGCCGGTGCAGCAGATGCTGCTCGCCGGCGACCTGGACATGGGCCACGCCCGCGCGCTGCTGCCGCTGGCCGGCGCGCAGCAGGTCACCAGCGCGCAGGAAATCGCGCTGAAGAAACTGAGCGTGCGCGATGCCGAACGCCTGGTCGCGCGGCTGAACGGCGAGGCTGGTCGGACTCCGGTTCCCAAGGCTGGTGCCAAGGGCAAGCCGAGC
>JANMMD010000249.1:0-9187 GCA_031372905.1 Betaproteobacteria bacterium | reverse complement strand
CGGCATCGACGCCCTCGCGGACGAGGTTGGCCTCGGCGCTGCGTTCCGTGGTGTACAGGCGGTCAGCGATCTGGTCGGTCAACACGCGGTTGATTTCTTCCGGCATCTTGCGGTCGTAGCTGCGCAAACCGGCTTCCACATGCACGACAGGCACGCCCTTCTTCACCGCCACCAAGGCGCAGGCCAGGGTCGAATTGACGTCGCCGACCACCAGCACACACGCCGGCTTGTGGGCGTCCACCGCGGGCTCGAAGCGCTTCATCACCTCGGCGGTCTGCACGGCGTGCGAGCCCGACCCCACCTCCAGGTTGATGTCGGGCGTGGGCAGCTTGAGGTCGGCAAACAGGCGGTCGCTCATGCTGGCGTCATAGTGCTGGCCGGTATGCACCAGCAACGCCGGCAAAGGCGGGCTGTGCGAGGCCAAGGCGCGCAGGATGGGCGCCATCTTCATGAAGTTGGGACGTGCACCGACGATGCACATCACCGGGCCGCCGAGCGGCTGCGAGTTCGTCGTCATCACTTCTCGCTGGGCTTCTTCGTGGCGTCGACCAGCTTCTGCAGCATGGCCAAGGTCTGGATGTTGATGCGTTCCAGACGCAACAGGCTGCGTTCCAGGCGCTGCAGCTGGTCGCCCCGCTGGTCGGCCGTCAGCGAGGCGATCTGCTGTGACATCGCATCGGCATCCGCCGCACTCAGTTGCACCGCGCTCAGGTCCACATCCAGCAGCGCGCCAGCCATGCCGCCGGGCATGTTCGGATCGGTGGCCGCGGCCATGGCCGGCCGCTGCGCGCGGGCGGGCACCTGGTTTTCTTGCTCGAACTCACGCACCACCTCGGCCACGTCGGCCTCGGTGATGTGGGGCCGTCCCGCCAGGAAACCGGCCAGCAGCAGCCGGTCGCACACGGCATTGATGCGGCGCGGGATGCCGCCCGTGGCCGCATGGATGCCGGCGAAGGCACCCACATCGAAGCTGGGCTTGCCCTTGGCGCCAGCGCACTTCAGCCGATGCTCCATGTAGCCGCGCGTCTCTTCGGCATCCAGCGGCCCGATGTGGCAGGTGGCTGCGACGCGTTGGCGGAACTGCTCCATCTCGGGCTGCTGCAGCGTTTCGCGGAACTCGGGCTGGCCGACGAGAAAACTCTGCAGCAGCGCCTGGTTGCCGAACTGGAAGTTGCTGAGCATGCGCAGCTCTTCCACGGCCCGCGGCGTCAGGTTCTGCGCCTCGTCGACGATGAGCAGGCAGCGTTTGCCCTTGCTCGTCTGGCTGATGAGGAAGGCTTCCAGCGTGATCAGCAGTTCACTCTTGGGCACGTCCTTGACGCGGAAACCGAAGGCTGCGCCCACCATGCGCAGCGTGTCTTCGGCGCCGAGCTGCGTGGTGACGAGGTGGCCCGTGATGACGTTGCTGCCGTTCAGGCCTTCGATGAGGCTGCGCAGCACCATGGTCTTGCCGGCACCGATCTCGCCCGTGATGACGATGAAACCTTCGTTGCGCGAGACCCCGTACTCCAGGTAGGCCTTGGCACGACGGTGTTGCTTGCTGGCGAAGTAGAAGCTCGGGTCGGGGTTGAGCTGGAAGGGTTTGGCGGTGAGCCCGTAGAAAGCTTCGTACATGGCTCAGAACCGCAGGCCCAATGAGGCGCCGACCGCGGTCTCACGGTAAGGGGTGAAGGCGCTGTTGAACATGGTGTAGCGGGCGTTCAGAGCGGCGGTGGCAGACGGGCCGATCCGGTCGCTGAGTGTCAGGCCCAGCGACTTCAGATCCGTGCCGCTTTGCAGCGCGACGGCTGGCGTCATCAGCCGCGAGCCCACCAGACTGGCGGTTGCCGTCTGCGTCAGCCGGTAGGACACCGAGCCGGTGTAGCCACGCTGGCTGATATCACCCAGGCCCACGCCTGCAGCGCCTTCGAGCTGGCGTGTTCGGCTGGTGTAGGCCTGGGCTGACAGCGTGAGGCGCTTGGCCGAGTAGCTCGCCGAAATGTCGTTGCGCTCCTGCAGCGTGGGCCCGCGGTTGATGGCGCCGCCACCGATGCTGGCGGATGGGTCCAGCCCCAGCCCCGCGAGGAATCCCAGTACCAACTGCTGCCGCCGCACTGGGTCAGGCTCCTGAGACGCAAACTGCTGGAAGAACAGATCGAACAGCGTCAGCGGCTGGCCCAGGCTGTTGGGGTTGGCCGAGAGGGAGACGTCGCGCACACTGGTGAAACGCAAGCTGGCCATTGGCAGGCGATGCGCCAGGCTGATGTTGTGCGAGCGTCCGAAAAAGCGCCGGTCCGTGCCGAAATCAGCCAGCGTGCGCGGGCTGGGTGACCACCGCACAGACCCGCCCCAGCTGCTGGACGAGCGGCGTTCGGCAAAGCCGATGTCGGTGGACTCGCGACCTGCGCGCAAGCTCAAACCCAGGTCGATGTCGGGGTTCCAGTTCAACGAGGCTGTGGCGCGGTCGTTCGTGGACTTGCCACCCGCCCGGAACTCGGCCGTGTTGGTGGCAGCGTTCAAGCCCCAACCCAACAATGCATTCCGGTTGGCGGAATTGATGGACAGCGAACCACCTTGGGACGTCGAGTCGCCCTGGATGGACCTGCGCGTGTTGGTGGCCGAAGCATTCAGCCTCAGGTCGTAGACAGCCACGCCGCCCAAGCTGCCGCGCAGCGATGGCGATATCGAGAGAGTCGCCACCTCCTGCTGGTTCGGATTGTTGGCGTTCTGTGGCGAGAACGACTGCAGTCCGAACGCCGAGAGCGACTGCTTGCTGACGCCAGCGGAGACATCAACGAATGCGAAATTCTCGATCAGCGACCCGGTCAGCGCTGCCGACAACTGATGCTGCGCCTGGAAAGCAGGTTCGCTGCGCGAGCGGTGCACCAGGCCCAAGGAGTAAGACGCCGCGCCCTGAAGCCGCCCCGACTGGCTGCGAAACTGAAGGCCCGGGCGGACCTCGGTGACGAGCTCACTCAAGGACGAACCGCCGCCGAAACGGCGGGTGTCGGTGTACGACAGAGAACTGTCGAGCGTGCTCACCAGCCCTGAGGACCGGCCTGAGGCTTGAGCGACTGCCGGCGCTGGCATCGCGACCATGACCGCCAAGGCACAGACTGACAGGCCAGCAACAACATGCCGGCCCCCTTGCGGGGTAATGCGCCTCAGCAACATGACAAGGAAGGCAGCTTCAGCGCGGCTGCGCGGGCGCGCTGTTGCCAGGGTCACCCTCAGACCCTGGCGCCGCACCCGCCCCACCGACGCCGCCAGCCGATGAAGGGCTGCCATAGCCATAGCCGTGACCATATCCGTAGCCATAACCGTAGCCGTAGCCATAGCCGTAGCTGCCGCCGTAATCACCCGAGGCCTGGCTGCGCGCCTTGTTGAGCACCATCAGCTTCAACGGACATGCTTCGATGGCTGCAAGCGCCTGCTTGACCGTTCCCTGCAAAGTGCTGTCGGCATGCACCACCACGACAATCTGGCCCATGTGCGTGGCCAGCACGCGCGACTCGGTAGTCAGTAACAACGGCGGAGAGTCGAAAATGATGATGCGATCCGAGTAGCGCGTGGCCATGTCGTCCAGGAGACTGGTCATGGCGTCGCTGGCCAACAGCTCAGTCGCTCGGGGGTGCGGCGAGCCGCTGGGCAGGATGGTCAGCTTGTCGACATTGGTGCGCAACAGCACGCTCGTCATGTCTGCCTTGCCTTCCAGCAGATCCAACAGCCCCGGCCCTGGGGGCAATCCGAGCATCCGCAGAATCGAAGGACGCGCCACATCGGCGTCGACCAGCATCACGGTGTGATCAAGTTCGGCGGCAATACTCATCGCCAGATTCACCGAAGTGAAACTCTTCCCTTCGCCCGGCAATGCGCTGGTCACCATGATCAGGTTTCCGTGCGCAACCGTTGCCGCACCCTTGCCCATGGCGTTGGCGATCAGCGGGCGCTTGATCACGCGGTACTGGTCGGCCATGTGCGAACGCGGGGAGATGGGCGTGACGATGCCCGCCCTGCCCAGCATTGCCAGGTCGATCTCCACCTGACGCGACTGAGGTACCACCTCGGCGTCAGCGCTGAAATTCGCCGTTGGTACCGCCGTTGCTGTGGAGACGGTGACCGGCGCCTGAGCGGCCAAGGCCTCTGAGGGACGTGGGCCGGGCTCGGGAATGGCAATGCCTGCTTGGCGAAGTTGCTCCAGGCGTTGCGCGGCTTGCTCGATGAGGCTGCTCATGGCATCAGGCCCCGTAACGACTGCTCAAAGTCATCGCAATCTGACCGGCAATGAAAAGGCCGACCAGCCCGCCAGATGCAGCGACGAAACGCATCAGACTGCTGCGCTGGTAGCGACGGTCCTCGTCTGTCGTCAGCGCTGTCACGACGCCCAGCAGAGGCAAACCAGTCATCAGCCTGAGCTGCTCGGGATCGGAAAAGGTCGGCCGCAGCTGGCTCGCCGCAAACGCCACTGCCAAGCCTGCCCCCAGAGCCGCGAGCAGCACCACCGGCAGCAGCGCCGGCCGGTTTGGCGAGACGGGTTTCGGCGCCACACGTGGCGGGTCGATCAAACGGAATTCGGCCACTCCGGACGCGACGTCCAGCTCTCCGGACATCACCGCCGACTGCCGCCGTCCCACCAGATCCTCGTAGTTCTTCTTGGTGATCGCGTAATCGCGGTTCAGCTGCGCGGCCTCCGCCTCGAGCTGGGGCGCTGTCTTCAAGGCCTCCTTGGCCGCGGCATAGCGACCGGCGTACTCGGCCACCCGCGCCTTCAGCGACGCCACCTGGACTTCGGAAGTGGCCACCATTCGCCCCAATTCCTGCATGGCCAGGGAGCTCACGGCGTTGTTACCCCCGGAAACCGGCTTGGTGGCCGCAGCCATACGCCGCTGCTCAGCCATTTCCTTCTTCTTCTGGTCCTCGAGCTCTCGAATCATGCGTCGGCTGAAAACGATGTCTGGGTGGGACTCGGTGTAGCGCTGGAGCAACTGATCGATGTTGCGCTTCTGGGTTTCTATCCGGGCGTCAATCTCCGGCGTTGCGATGCCCGCCACCGATTCCTGCATCAAGCTGGTTGTCGCGACGATGTTGCCGTTCGTCTTTTCGTCGGCGATCTGCCGCTTGGCTGCATCCCTGGCGTTTTCGGCTTCCTTCAATTCGAGTTGCGCCTGCTGCAGCAAGGCACTGGCTTCGGCGAGTCGGCCCGCTGAGTCCTTGCCGTCCCCGGCCTGTGCACCGAGGTTGCGCAGGCGAAACTCTTTCATTCGCGTCTCCGCCTCTTCGAGCTTGCCCTCGAAAGTCTTGATCTGCTCGGACAGGAAAGTCTTGGCCGAATCGGTATCTTTGCGCCCCGCCCCGAGCCCAGACTCCACGAAGATGGACACCAGGGCCTGGATGACCCGTTTGGCCTTTTCCGGCTCCTGATCCCTGTAGACCATGGAGTAGAGGTTGAGGCCGCCGGCAGTGCGGATTTCGATGCCCTTCATCAACCTATCGACCAAGGCATCCTGATCGCCTTTGCTCGTGGCCCTGAGGTCAAGGTCAGCCATCCGTATCAGCTTTTCGATACTGGGGCGGCTGATGAGTGTGCGGGTGAGCATGCCGATTTGCTGATCTACATTCGGTTGCACCGCCAAGCCCGCCATCAGTGGCTTCAAGATCGAGTCGGTATCGACGTAGATGCGCGCCGCAGCCTCGTACTGATCAGGGATTCGCCATACGACCACGACGCCAATGGCTGCCACTATCCATGCCACGACCAGGCTGGGCCAGCGGAACTTCCACATGCCACGCAGGGCGGCTAACAGTTGTTTGATCGGTTCTTGCATGGAAGTGCTTGAAAGGCCCGCGTTACCGCCTGCCTGCCGGGCTCAGAACAGGCTCTGGGGAATGATCAAGATGTCGCCCGGCCGCATTTCGACGTTGGCCGACAGATCGCCACGCTTGAGCAGATCCTTCAAACGCACCGAGTACTGCTTGTTGCCCTCGGAGGTGCGTTGGATGATCGCGCGGTTGCCGTCGGCAAAGTCTGTCAGCCCGCCCACGACGATCATCAGATCAAGCAGGGTCATCTTCTGCTTGAACGGCAGGAATTGCGGGCGCGCGGCCTCGCCAACGACACGAATCTGTTCGCTGTAGGGTCCGACAAAGCCCTGCACGAGCACAGTGACGATGGGATCACGCACGTAGGTAGACAAGCGCTTCTCAACGTCGCGGGCGAGTTCCACCGGCGTCTTGCCCTGCGCCTGGAGCTCTTCAACCAAGGGCGCCGACATCTTGCCGTCGGGGCGCACCGGCACGGACATGGACAACTCGGGGTTGCGCCACACGACGATGTTCAGGCTGTCGCCGGCACCGATCACGTAGGTGTAGTCGCTGCTGGCTGCCATCGCAGGTGCGGGCGGTACGCTGTTGGAAAGGCTCGTGCAACCGGACACGACACCGACGGCGCCCAAGATGAAAATGAGCCGAGCCAGGAAAGCGGACATGCGTGGGGTGGACTCCAAATCGGGTCTCCAGAAATCTAGGTTGGAGTGAACTGCCTGCGCCTTCGATGATGGCACGCCGTGCGACGGTTGGTCACGGCTCGGGAGCGGCATAGCTGGCAGGTTCGCACAGCTTGGGGCTATTTTGAGAGGCATTCCAAGCGCATCAAGGGGGCATGTTCAGGCGGGGCCGGATCATTGCCAGCAGCAGGCGCTGCAGGGGGTTGGCGTTACCGAACGGACGCCACGTGAACGACAGGCGCTGCTCGTAGGCGTCGAACTGCATCGTCCAAGGAGCTGCCCGAACGCGCCCACGGTTGAGCAGGATTTTCAGCACCGCCGTGCCCGTCACACCCGCGCAGAGCTCGCAGGCCATGATGGTGGACGGGCCCCGCTGCTCGGCAAAGTTCACCGCCTCGGGCGCTGCGAGATAGCCCCGCTGCAGCATGGCAGGTGACAAACCGGCAATGAACCGCGCCAGCTGCTCCGGGCGGCTGCAGCCTTCGAGCCTGAAGTAGTCCTCGAAGCTCATGCCTTCGGCGGGGAAGTACAGCAGCGACGTGCCCATGCCTAGGGGCGCGGCGGTCACCGCCGGTATGCCCTTGCGCCGGCAAGCGGCAAAGATCAAACGACGCGCCTCGACCGCGAAGAAGTCGATGCCGTCGATGTAGACATCGACGTCACGCAAGAAGTCATCGACGTTTTCAGGCGTAACGCCGCCGCCGAACACACGGACATCGGCTTGCGGATTCACATCGCGCGCCATGCCGGCGATGACATCTGCCTTGGCGAGGCCGACCGTCGAGACGAAAGCGCCGGCCTGGCGGTTGAAGTTGTGCACCTCGAAAAGGTCGAAGTCAGCGACGTTCACGGCCCCGATACCCAGCCGTGCCATCGTCAACACATGGGCACCGCCGACACCCCCCAGTCCGGCAACGGCAACGCGGGTCGCCCGCAGCCGCTGCTGCTCGGCCGCCGTGACCCACCCATGGTTGCGCGAAACTGCGCTCTCGTAGCCGTACGTTGGCGTCACGGGCACTGCTCAAGCCGGCTTGCGCGCCAGCACGTCGTAGCAGTTGCCGCCCACGCGCTCACTGACGATCTCGAACCCGGCCCGGACGATGCGATCGCGGATGTCTTGCTGCTCGTAGGGGGTGTACAAGATGCCCTTGCGCATGCCCCAGCGGTTGATGGCGGCAGCAATCTGCGGGAAAGGCCAGATGCCACGCGGGTACAACAACACGTTGGCGGCCATTGTCCCGCCGGGCTTCAGCACGCGCAGAACGCCTCTCAGGCCACCGTCCACATCGGGCAGACAGTGCACTGCGTTGGCGACATTGCAGGTGTCGAAGTGCCCGGCCTCGAACGGCATGTCCGCAGCATCCGCATGCAGGAACTGCATGTGCCCCTGCCCGCGGAAGCGATGCCTGGCACCGCCCAGCATCATTTCCGCGTAGTCGACGCCCACGATCTCCACCTGCGGCAGCTTCTTCCAACGCCGCCACTTCAGGATGAGCTCCAGCAACGTGCCCGTGCCACAGGCAAGTTCCAGATGGCGAGGCCCAAAGTTGGGGCCGAAGAAGGCCAGTTGCGTTGGAAGCGTGCTGTTGTAAGCGAAGGTGAGGATGAAAAAGCCGCGTACGTCGTACCACCAGGGGTCGCTCTTGTACGCACGGGCAATCTTGTCTAGGTCGGTCATCAACACCCCTCGGCCCGGGGGGCCCACGACGCGAGAATCTACTCGAACGATCCACCGGATTCACCCGCCAGCCCCCGCGAAAGTCGGCATCGAAGCCTGCAGCGGCTGAAATCAGGTGTCGGAAACCTTGACAGCAGCCATTCGACCTTCCCCTGCCACGATCCCAAGTCATTGATTTTCAAAGAGATCACAGCAGTGGCACAGCGTTTGCTGACAGAACCAGCATGCCACCGCTGGGCGGTGTGTTCATCAAACGATTGGAAGGAACATCATGTTTAAGAAGTTCGTAAGCCCGGCGGTAGTCGCGTTGACTGCACTTGCTTGCAACCCCGCGTCGGCTGCTTTTGAAAATTTCTGTGTCAACAGCTTGGCGCTGGCAGGCACATCGTCGACCGCGAACTACAGCAGCCTCATCTCGGGCTCCAACGGCTGCACGGCTGGCTCGGTGTCAGGTTTCACGGCTGACAAGCTGAACGGCGGCTACTCTGAATTGCTGGTTGTCACCCCCACGTCGACGGCGGGCGTGTTCAACTTCCAAAGCACGGTATTCGTGAACTGGGGCCAGTACTTCCGCAACGACGGCGCTCAGTCGATCAACGCCTCATCCTCGCTCCTCGGCGCTCAGTATGATCTGTATGCGGTTGTTCGCGCATCCGGTACCCTGTCCGGTGGGGCGTTTAGTGCATCGACGGCGTCGCTGGAACTGTGGGCTGACCAGTTCGGCGAAGCGGGCGGAGCCAGCACGGTTCGCACCGGCTGGGACGCAGGTCTCAATCCTGTTTTGACCGGGACCACCGATGATGATTTGCTGCTGACCGGTGACTTCCTCGCTGGTTCCGGTGCAGCGGCTGCACCCGGCATTTTCGCGTTCTCGTTTCAGAACGTGGCCTTGACGACGCTCGGCAACAGCTACTTTATCGCACCCCGTCCGTTCTACTTCCGCCTCTTGAGCGACGGCGACGTAGATACGAACGGCTTCAACGTGACCCTCAACATCGGCAGCACCGTGAGCGGGGATTTGCTGGAA
>JANMMD010000242.1:0-8461 GCA_031372905.1 Betaproteobacteria bacterium | reverse complement strand
GCCTTCGGCTTCACGCTGAACTTCATGACGATGATGGCCTTGAGCCTGTGCATCGGCCTCTTGATCGACGACGCCATCGTCGTGCGCGAAAACATCGTGCGCCATGTCGGCATGGGCAAGGACCACTTTCGCGCCGCACGCGAAGGCACCGAGGAAATCGGCCTGGCCGTGATGGCCACCACCTTCGCGCTGGTGGCGGTGTTTGCGCCTGTCGCCTTCATGGGCGGCATCATCGGCAAGTTCTTCTACCCCTTCGGCATCACCGTGGTGGTGGCGGTGCTGGTGAGCCTGTTCGTCAGCTTCACGCTCGACCCGATGTTGTCGTCGGTCTGGCACGACCCACCCGGCACGCGCATGAAGCAGTGGCCGGTCATCGGCCACGCCATCCGCGCCACCGACGCCGGCATGGACGCGCTGCACCGCATCTACGAACGCGCCATCCGCTGGATCTTCAGCGAGCGTCGCTGGACACTGGGCTTCAAGAAATTTTGGATTGGCATCCCCGTCTACGCCCGCGGCTTCGACAGCCACAACGTGCGTGACAAGACCAGCAAGCGCCGCTGGCGCCTGGCCACGCTGACGCCGCGCGGTGTGGTGGTCAGCACCGGCATCGCGAGTTTCGTCGCCGCACTCGCACTGGCACCGCTGGTGGGCAGCGAGTTCGCGCCCGAAACCGACCAGGGCTACACGCGCCTGCAGCTGCGCATGCCGGTCGGCAGCAGCCTGGAGCGCAGCGACGCCAAGGTGCGCCAGATCGAAGAGATCGTGATGGCCTTGCCCGAGGTGAAGAACGTCTCCACCTGGGTCGGCGGCGCGGGCCAGCGCAACCAGGCCTGGCTGAACATCTCGCTGGTGGACAAGCGCGAGCGCAGCCGCAGCCAGAAGGAAGTGGAAGAGGCCATCCGCAAGGCCATCGCCAGCGTGCCGGGCACCGATGCCAGCGTTGGCTTCAACCGGCCCATCTACGTCGCCATCCTGGGCAGCGACGCCGAAGGCCTGGCCAAGGTGGCCAAGGAGTTCGCCGAGAAGGTGAAGAAGATCCCGAACGTGGTCGACGTCGAGAGCTCGGTGCAGCAAGGCCTGCCGGCCTATGCCGTGAAGCTCAAGCCCGGCGCCGTGCGTGAGCTGGGTCTGACCGCACCGCAGCTGGCGAGCAGCCTGCGCGCCTACGTCAACGGCGAAACCGCGACCACCTGGACCACGCCCGACGGCGACCAGGTCGACGTGGTGCTGCGCCTGAACGAGACCCAGCGTGAGCGCGTGGAACAGCTGCGCGCGCTGCCGGTGGCCTTTGCCAAGGACGGCACGCCCATCACGCTGGACAGCGTGGCCACCATCGAGACCACCTTCAACCCCGAGGTCATCCGGCGCCAGAACCTGCAGCGCCGCGAGGCCGTGTTTGCCGGCGTGCAGGGCCGCAGCGCCGGCGACGTGGGCGCCGACGTGCAGAAGCTCATCAAGGAAACCACGCTGCCGCCGGGCTACACCTTCGACATCGGCGGCCAGATGCAGCAGCAGGCCGAAGCCTTCGGCGGCCTGCTGGCGGCCATGGCGCTGGCGGTGATCTTCATCTACATCGTTCTCGCTAGCCAGTTCGGCAGCTTCCTGCAGCCCATCGCCATCATGGCCAGCCTTCCTCTCGCGCTCATCGGCGTCATGCTGGCGCTGCTGTTCTGGAAAAGCACGCTCAACGTCTTCAGCATGATCGGCCTGGTGATGCTGATGGGCCTGGTGACGAAAAACGCGATTCTTCTCGTGGACTTCGCGAACCACGCGCGCAAGCTGGGCGCTACGGTACCCGAGGCGCTGCTGCAGGCCGGCCTGACGCGCATGCGGCCGATCATCATGACGACGGCGGCGATGGTCTTCGGCATGCTGCCGCTGGCGCTGGCACTGAACGATGGGGGCGAGATCCAGGCGCCGATGGGGCGGGCCATCATCGGTGGCGTGATTACTTCGACCATCCTCACGCTGGTGGTGGTGCCGGTGCTCTACAGCTATCTGGCGCGGGCGAAGAAGCCCAAGCCGGTGGTGGCTGAAGGCGGCAGCGCGGCAGCGCCACTGATGATGCCGGCGGACAAAGATTGAGGCGGTCAGGGTGCCCCCCTAACTTGCAAACATCAGGGTGTCATGAAGCCTGACTAGCATCTTGCTGACCGCACAAAGCGGCAGGGAGAAGCACATGACACGCTGGCGTATCTGGGCGTTGGCCCTGGCCCTCTTCATCACGCACCTGGCTGCCAACGCCGGCCCGCTGCGCTTCCAGATCAGCGGGCTTGCGGCCTACGGCCCGAACGTCGGCCTGGCGCTGAACTTCATCGACGGTGGGCCACCCGACAACCGGGTGGACGTGTACGGCTTCAGCGGCGACGGCTCGCTGGGCACGGTATCGACGCAGGGCGACGTCGTCGGTGGCCTGTCCACCGGTTACCGGCTGCAGGACAGCAGCTTCTTCAGCGAACTGCTGCTCAGCTTCACGGGGGGCGACAGCCTGTCCTTCCTGTTCGAGTCCAGTGCGATGGCGCCAGGCGCCGGGGCCTTTGCCGACGCCTTCTCGCTGTTCCTGATCGACCTGGGCACCGGCGCCACGCTGTTCGACACCACGGACGGCAGCGGCGCGAACGCGCTGTTTCTGCAAGTCGTGGATGGCAGCGACAGCGGGCTGCTCGACGTCTATGCCGCCAGCCAGGCACCCGGTGTGCAGTGGAGCGTGCAGCCCCTGGGCACACCCGGCACCGTGCCAGAGCCCTCGACGCTGGCGGTGGTGGCCCTGGCCCTGCTCTTGCTGGTGGCCCGTGGCGCGCTGCGTGGCGCGCTCTGTGGCGCGGTATGGCGGCGCTGGCGCGTGGGCGCGCTGCTGCTCGGCGCGGCGGCCTGTGTGTTGCCCGCGCAGGCCGACGACATCAGCGCCAGCGTGCAGGTCACGCGCTCGGGCTTCGTGCTGAACCGCAGCACCAACACATTCGACACCCAGGTCACGCTCACCAACCGCGCCACGGCGCCCTTGTCGGGGCCGCTGCAGCTGGTGATCGACAGCATCCAGCCGGCCAACGTGGTGCACTTCAACACCTACGGCAGCACCGAGGCCGGCAAGAGTTACGTGGCCGTGCCGCTGGTCAATGGCGTGCTGGCGGCGGGTGCTTCGGCCACCGTGGTCGTGAAGTTCATCAACGGCGGCCTGCAGGTCACGCAGGTGAATTTCAAGGTCGAGGGCCAGGTGATGGACGCCGCCCGCAGCGCGCAGCTGCAACTGCGTGCCGTGGCACCAAATGCCCAGGGCGGCCCGGGCGCGGCGCTGGGTGCGGGCTACGCCGTGAAGGTGGATGGCGTGCTGCGTGGCGTCACCGACGCGAATGGCCGGTTGACCCTGACCGTGCCGGTGGCGGCGCAGGTGGTATCCGTTTCGATGCCGCCCAACGAAGGCGGCTCGGCCACCATCCAAGGCCTGGTGGCTGGCCAGACCCGCGACGTGCAGGTGGTCGTGGAAGACGGCAAGGAAATCTACGGCGATGGCCGCCTGCGCTTCGAGCAGGTGCAGCAGGGGTTGCTGTCGCGCAGCGCACAGCGCATCAGCCTGCGCTTTCTTGACTTCGAGCGGCCGGTGCGCCTGGCGACGCTGAACAACGCGGCGCTGATCGACGCGGGGGGTCGGGCCTTCAACTTCGCCTCTGTGTTCACGCTCGCTTCAGACGGCACGATCAGCGCAGCGCCAGCGGCCTTTTTTGCCGCCGTGGGCAGCCGCAGCGGCCGCCTCACGCTGGAAGTCGACGGCGAAGACGCGGCCGGGCTCACCTACCAGGGCCGCGCGTCTTTCTACCTCGCCGACTACCGCGTGCGGGTGCAGTTGCAGGCCCCGCCGTCCAACCCCGCTCTGGCTTTGGGCGGGGTGGTGATATCGGGCAACCTGCTGAACACCGATGTGCGCTTCGTGGCCCAGGCCGATGCGGCCGGCTACATCACCGTGCCCGACCTGCCTGCCGGCAACCTGGCCTTGAGTGGCAGCACGGCCGCAGGCGGCATCACCTACACCGGCGGCGGCACGGCGGCGCTGACGCGTGACTCCCTCGTGCGGCTGACCTTGCGCGCCGCGCAGGACGTGCTGGCCGGCGTGCCCGCCATCAGCGTGCAGGCGCTTCCCGCCGGTACGCCGCGCCCGTCGGCTTCCAGCGCACGGGAGGTGGCGCCCGAAGAGCGCGCGCAGCGCCAGGCCCTGCATGCCTCGCTGCGGGCCGCGGCCCCAGCCCTGCCGCTGGACGAACCGACCCGCGTGAGCATCAGCGTCACCGGCGCCGGGCAGAACCAGCAGGTCGAGCGTTCGGCGCAGCTGGTGGTCAAGCGGGGCGTGAAGAAGGTGCTGCTGTCGTACACGGTGTCGACGGCCGAGTACCCCACCTACGTGCTGGCGCAGAGCATCTACAACGACGTCTGGAGTCTGTCGGTGCTGTCCAACAGCGGCGGCAACCTGTTCGAGCAGACGCGGCAGATCAACTCACAGCTCACGCAAGAACCCACCTGGCGCACCAACGGTTCCACCGGGCTGATCAAACGTGAGCTCGACGTCGAGGCGCTCACGGCCAGCGCCGACGCCACGCTCATCGTGCGCGCCACCAGCGTGAACATCGGTGACGGCATCCTGCCCACCAGCGTGACGGCCACGCTGGACGCCGGCGTGCCGCTGCTCATCGGTACCATCACTCCGAGCGCTATGCCGGCCGGCACCTCCAACGACGGCAGCCTCTACAGCATTCCACGGCCGGGCGGCAGCAACGTGCTGGCGCGCACCTTCACCGTGAACGTCACCAAACCCGCGGGCTCGACGCTGGACAGCGTGGCGGTCGAACTGTTGAACGACGCCGGCAACCCGCTGATGACGGTGGTGCAGGACGCCGCGCCCGGCACCGCCGATGTTGAAGTGCTGGCGCAGACCGACACCAGCGCGCGCTTGCGGGTTCGCGGCACCATCTCGACACCGGCCTCCACCGTGGCCGGCACACCGCCGCCCACGCGGGACAGCGGCTACCGCTTCAAGGTGAAAGGCACGGATGCCGACGGCGTGGCCCTGGAGGATGAAAAAGACCTCAACGGCAAGCGCGCGCTGTGGCGCATGCCGGACGGCCGCGCCCGCTACGGCGGCCGTGACGCCGGTTTCGACGACTGGGCCGCGCGCGGCACCTACCTGTGGCTGCAGACGAACGGCGCCCTGGTGCGCGAGATCAACGACATCTCCGGTGAACACGGGCGCGACATCGGCCATGAAACGCACGAGCGCGGCACCGACATCGACATGTTCCACTTCTATGTCTTCCCCGGTGTGACCACGGCGGCCGGCGGAGGCCTGGCCAACTTCAACGCACTGCGCGCCGATGTCGTGACCGCCTTCCAGACCATCGGCAACCCGACGCCGCCGCAGGCCGCCGTGGACGCACGGGCCCGCGTGGTGGCGTGGGTGCAGGCCTCGCGGACGGGGCTCACCAACCTGGCCAACCTGGCCAGCGTGCAGCGCCTGTACTACTGCAGCGGCCCGGCGGCTTCAGGCCTGCCGGCGGGCTGGTGCCGGACCTTGCTGCTGACCGGCACCGCCACGCGGCCGGGCCCGGGCGGTGTGCCGCAGACGCTGAATCTGGGCCTGCCGGCGTACACCAACGACACGCTCGCGCACAACAACGTGCACAACGATCACATCCACATCACGCTGAACCGGGCACAGATCAACGACTAGCCGGCCGCTGTGCGGCTCAGCATTCCACGATGTTCACTGCGAGACCGCCTCTGGCGGTCTCCTTGTATTTGCTCATCATGTCGGCGCCCGTTTCCCGCATCGTCTTGATGACTTTGTCCAGGCTCACGAAGTGGGTGCCGTCGCCGCGCAAGGCCATGCGCGCGGCGTTGATGGCCTTCACCGAGGCGATGGCGTTGCGTTCGATGCACGGGATTTGCACCAGCCCGCCCACGGGGTCGCAGGTCAGGCCGAGGTGGTGTTCCATGCCGATCTCGGCGGCGTTTTCCGTCTGCTCGGGCGTGCCGCCCGTCACCGCGCAGAGTGCGCCTGCCGCCATGCTGCAGGCCACGCCCACCTCGCCCTGGCAGCCCACTTCGGCGCCGCTGATGCTGGCGTTTTCCTTGTAGAGGATGCCGATGGCGGCGGCGGTGAGCAGGAAGTCGATGACGCCGGCGTCGTTGGCGCCGGGCACGAAACGCGTGTAGTAGTGCAGCACCGCCGGCACGATGCCGGCGGCGCCGTTGGTGGGGGCGGTGACGACGCGCCCGCCGGCGGCGTTTTCTTCGTTAACGGCCAGGGCGTACAGGTTCACCCAGTCCAGCACCTGCAGCGGGTCGCGCAACGCTTGTTCGGGGTTGGCTGTCAGTGCATCGCGCAAGGGCTTGGCGCGGCGCTTGACCTGGAAGCCGCCAGGCAGCACGCCTTCGGTGCGGCAGCCGCGCTCGACGCAGTCCTGCATCACGCGCCAGATCTTCAGCAGGCCGGCGTCGATCTCGGCATCGGTGCGCCAGTGGCGCTCATTCGCACGCATCACCGCGGCGATGGGGCCCTGGATGTCCTTGCAACGCAGCAGCAACTCGTCACCGCTGCGGAAGGGGTGGGGCAGCACCGTGGTGTCGGGCGCGATGACCTTCTGCCTCGCACCGTCGGCCGCCACCTCGTCGCTGACGACGAAGCCGCCGCCCACCGAGTAGTAGACGCGGCTGGTGAGCTCAGCGCCGCTGGCGTCGAAGGCCGTGAAGCGCAGGCCGTTGGCGTGAAAGGGCAGCGTTTCACGGCGGAAGAACTTCAGGTCGTCCTTCTCGTTGAAGCCCACCGCGTGCCGGCCCAGCAGCGCGATGCGGCCATCGCTGCGCATCTGCGCCAGCAGCGCCGGCACGGCGTCGACATCCACGCTGTCGGGCTCGTGCCCGGCCAGGCCCAGCAGCACGGCCTTGTCGCTGCCGTGGCCCTTGCCGGTGGCGCCCAGGCTGCCATAGAGCTGGCTCAGCACGCGGGCCGTGTTCTGCAGGTGGCCTTCGTGCGCCAGACGTAGCGCAAAGAGGCGCGCCGCGCGCATCGGACCGACAGTGTGGCTGCTGCTCGGGCCGATGCCGATCTTGAAGAGGTCGAAGACGCTGACGGCCATGGCGCTGCAGATTCCAGGTTGCGGCGCTGGCGCTTTCGCTCGCGCGCCTAGCGGCCGTGGCCCTTGATGTAGGTTTCCAGGAAGCCGATCTGCTCGCCCATGCGGCGGATGCTGTCCTTCACGACGTCGCCCACCGACACCACGCCGGCGATGCGCGTGCCGTCCATCACCGGCAGGTGGCGGAAGCCGCGGTTGGCCATCAGGCCCATGCAGGCCTCCAGCGGGTCGCTGGGCTTGACGGTCATCGGGTTGCGCGTCATCACGTCACGCACGAAGGTCTGCTTCGCGTCGCCGCCGGGCAGCAGCACCTTGATGGCGCAATCGCCCTGCGTGATGATGCCGCTGAGCTTGTTGTCGTCAACGACGAGCACGGCGCGCACACGGTTGTCGCGCATCAGCTGCAGCGCGTGGACGACGAGATCGCCAGAGCCCACCGAGACGATGCGGTCGGGCTTGCCACGCAGGCACTCTTCAACGGTGGCCATGGTATCGGTCGCCCGGGCCGGCCGGGCAGGCAGTGAAGGAGGCCCGCATGCTAGCCCGAAGCCCTTGCCCCAGCTGGGGCTTCCCCTTCACGCCGCGTAGTCGGACATCGGCGGGCAGCTGCAGCTGAGGTTGCGGTCGCCCCAGACGTTGTCCACGCGGCCCACCGGCACCCAGTACTTCTGGCGCCGCAGGCTGGCCACGGGGTAGGCCGCCTCTTCACGCGTGTAGGCATGCGGCCACTCGGTCTTCAGCAGCGAGGCAGCGGTGTGCGGTGCGTTTTTCAGCGGGTTGTCGTCCTGCGGCCAGGCACCGGCCTCGACCTTCGCGATCTCGGCACGGATGGCGATCATCGCGTCGCAGAAACGGTCGAGTTCGGCCAGCGGTTCGCTCTCGGTCGGCTCGATCATCAAGGTGCCGGCCACCGGGAAGCTGAGCGTGGGCGCGTGGAAACCGTAGTCGATGAGGCGCTTGGCCACATCCTCGGCGCCCACGCCGCTGGTCTTGGCCAGCGGGCGGATGTCGAGGATGCATTCGTGCGCCACGCCGCCGCCCTTGAGATTCGCGTCGCCGCCGCTGTAGAGCACCGGGTAGTGCCCGGCCAGGCGCGCAGCGATGTAGTTGGCGGACAGGATGGCCACCTCGGTAGCGTCGCGCAGACCGTCGGCGCCCATCATGCGGCAGTACATCCAGCTGATCGGCAATACCGCTGCATTGCCCAGCGGCGCGGCGCTCACGGCGCCCACGCTGTGTTCACCGCCGACACCCGCCGTTCGGTGCGCAGGCAGGAAGGGCACGAGGTCGGCCACCACCGCCACCGGGCCGACGCCCGGGCCGCCGCCGCCGTGCGG
>JANMMD010000262.1:0-3228 GCA_031372905.1 Betaproteobacteria bacterium | reverse complement strand
GCGCTCGCCAGACACGCTGACCGGGCCGCACGCGCCATGTGCCAGCTGCTGGGCATGAACGCCAACACGCCGACCGACGTGGTGTTCAGCTTCACCGGCCTGGCCACGCGCGCCGACGAGCACAAGGACGGCTTCGGCATCGCGTTTTTCGAAGAACGCGGCCTGCGTCACTTCATCGACCGCGACGGCGCCACCTGCTCGCCGGTGGCCGAGATGATCAAGCGCTACCCGATCAAGAGCGAGGTGGTGATTGCCCACATCCGCAAGGCCACGGTGGGCGCGGTGGCGCTGCAGAATTGCCACCCCTTCGTGCGGGAACTCTGGGGCCGCTACTGGGTGTTTGCGCACAACGGCGACCTGAAGAACTACGCGCCGCGCCTGCATGGCAGCTTCCGCCCGGTGGGCGGCACCGACAGCGAACTCGCCTTCTGCTGGCTGATGCAGGAGCTGGCCAAGGCCCACGCCAGCGTGCCCACGGTGGACGAGCTGACGCACACGCTGCGCGAACTGCTGCCGCAGCCGGCGGCGCACGGCACTTTCAACGTGCTGCTGAGCAACGGGCAGGCCTTGTGGGCGCATGGCAGTACCCAGCTGTATTCCGTCGAACGCCGCCACCCCTTCACGGCGGCCACGCTGGCCGATGAAGACCTCAGCATCGACTTCGCTGCGCACACCACGGTGAACGACCGCGTCGCCGTGGTCGCCACCGAGCCGCTCACCGCCAACGAGACCTGGGCGCCGTTTGCGCCGGGTGAACTGCGCGTGTTTGTCGAAGGCGCCCAGCGCCGTTCGTGACGCGGTTTCGGCCAATGGCCGCGCGGGCCCTGCCAACCGCCGCCGCGTCAGCCGCCGCCAGCAGGGCGGCTTCTACACTGCCCGGCATGAATCGCCAGTCCATCGATTGGAGCCAGCTCTGGTACCCCGGCCGCAAACGGCCCTTCACGCCCACGGAGATGGCGCAGGCCGGCAGCGACGCGCCCAGCCCCACGCTGGTGGCGGTGGCCGGCCTGAACTTCGCATTGATGGCCCTGGTCTCGTTGCTGCTGGCGCCCGCTGCGCACACGGCCCGGCTGACAGCGGCCTTTGCGGCGTTGGCGCTGCTGGGCACCGGCGTGGCGCGCTGGCTGTGGTGGCGGCCGTGGCGCAAGCCGCTGATGCAGACGCAAGTGGGCTTGGCGGTGCTGATGGTGCTCAGCGCGCTGGTGATGCGTTGGCGCATACCCGAACGCAGCGACCGCGAGGTTGTGGTGCTGGCGCTGAGCATCGGCATCGGCCTGCTGGTGGTGCTGAGTTGGTTCCTGGTGGTGTGGCGTGCGCAGGCCATCGAAGCACGGCTGCTTGAACAAGCCGAGCGCGAGAAGTCCATCGAGATGGCGCGCCGCCTGGCCGCAGCGCAGGTCGAGCCGCACTTCCTCTTCAACACCCTGGCCTCGGTGCAGCACTGGGTGCAGACCAAGGACGACCGCGCCGCACCGCTGCTGGCCGCGCTGACGGGCTACCTGCGCGCCACGCTGCCGCTCTTCAAGCACGACCTGCTGGCCGCTGGCGACGAACTCGTGGCCGTGCGGCGGTACCTGGAAGTGATGCAGGCGCGCATGGGCGCGCGGCTGGCCTTCAGCCTGGACGTAGACCCCGGCCTGGAACAGGCCCTGCTCCCCCCGGGCCTCTTGCTGACGCTGGTGGAAAACGCCGTGGCGCATGGCCTGGAGCCGCAGCTCGAAGGCGGCCACATCACGCTGCGTGCCTGGCGTGCGGGCGATGAAGCCGTGTTCGAAGTGATGGACAACGGCGCCGGCCCGGCGCCCGACATGCATGACGGCGTGGGCCTGTCGAATGCACGCCAGCGCCTGGCCTTGAGCAGCGGCGCCGCAGCGCGCCTGCACATCGGCGCGGCAGCCGGGGGCGGCTGCCGCGCCGAGATCCGCCTGCCCTGGCGGTTGGGCCCGGCGGAAGGCCGCCCATGAACCCAACCCGGATCACGGCCCTGGTGGCCGACGACGAAGAAGCCCCGCGTGAGCAGCTGCTGGCGGCCCTGCGCAGCGCGTGGCCGGCGCTGGACGTGGTGGCCGTGGCCCACAACGGCGTCGACGCGTGGGACGCCTTCCTCGAACACGAACCGGCGGTGTGTTTTCTCGACATCCGCATGCCCGGCCTGAGCGGCATCGATGTGGCGAGGCGCATCGCCGGCCGCGCCGCGGTGGTTTTCGCCACCGCCTATGGCGACCACGCGCTGGCGGCCTTCGACGCCGGTGCGGTGGACTACCTGATGAAGCCGGTGGACCCCGCTCGCCTGGCGCAGACCGTGGCCCGCCTGCAAGACCGCTGGGCGCAACGGCCGGCCCAGGGCCTGCCCGACCCCGGCACGCTGCAAGTGCTGCTGGGCCAACTGGCCGCGCAGGCACGGCGCGCGCCGCTGGCCGTGCTGCAGGCCAGCGTCGGCCGCGAGGTCAGGCTGATACGCACCGACGAGGTGATCTACTTCGAAAGCGACAGCCGTTACACGCGCATCGTCTTCGAAGGCCCGGGCGGCGCTGGCGACGCGCTCATCCGCACCGCGCTGAAGGAGCTGCTGGGCCAGCTCGACGAGCAGCTGTTCTGGCAGGTGCACCGCAGCGTCATCGTCAACCATCGCCACATCGCCAGCGCCGTGCGCGTGGACGAGGGCCACATGCACCTGACGCTGCGCGGGCGGCCCGAGACCCTGCCGGTTTCGCGCCACTTCCAGGGGCTGTTCAAGGGCCAGTGACGGGCCCGCCATGCGCAGCCTCGCACAGAGGGCGCAGTAGCATTGAGACACCGTTCACACCTGCACCTGTCCATGCCCGCGCTGCCCGTCCCGCGTTTCGACCAGTTCTACCGCCATGCCGAACTCACCCGCCTGCTGCAGGATTACGCCAACGCCGCGCCCCACCTGGTGCAGCTGAGCAGCCTGGGCAAGAGCACCGAGGGCCGCGACATCTGGCTGCTGACGCTGACGAACACCGGCACCGGCGCCGACACCGACAAGCCGGCCTTCTGGGTGGACGGCAACATCCACGCCGCCGAACTCACCGCCAGCACGGCCTGCCTCTACTGGCTGCACCAGCTGCTGCTGAAGTACGACAGCGACACCCAGGTGCAGCACTTGCTGGACACGCGCGTCGTCTACATGGTGCCGCGCCTGAACCCCGACGGCGCCGAGCTCGCGCTGGCCGACAAGCCGCGCCACATCCGCAGCGGCACCCGGCC
>JANMMD010000229.1:0-8978 GCA_031372905.1 Betaproteobacteria bacterium | reverse complement strand
CGAATGCAATGTCGGCTCTTGCGGCAACTGCAAGTTCGAGTTGATCGAAGGTGATGTTGAAACGGCGTGGGCCGAAGCACCCGGCTTGAGCGCCAAAGACCGCGAGCGCAAGCGCCACCTGGGCTGCCAGACGCGGCCGCTCTCGCCTTGCACCATCAAGCTGCGCCCGGCGGCGCGTTACCAGCCACCGCACCGCCCGCAGCGTGTGGCCGCCACCTTGAGCAACCGGCGCGAGATCACGCACGACATCAGCGAATTCCATTTCACGCTCGACACGGCGGTGCCTTTCGAGCCCGGCCAGTACGCGCTGGTGCAGCTGCCGGGCGTGACGGGGCCACGTGCTTATTCGATGAGCAACACCGACGCTGGCACCTGGCACTTCCAGGTGCGCCACGTGCCCGGTGGCGTGGGCAGCGCCGCACTGTTTGCGCTGGCGCAGGGCGCGCGGGTCGGCGTCGACGGCCCTTACGGCATGGCATGGCTGCGCCGCGACAGCCCGCGAGACATCCTCTGCCTGGCCGGTGGCTCGGGCCTCGCCCCCATGGTCAGCATCGCGCGCGGCGCGATGGCCGAGCCGCAACTGGCCGGGCGGCAACTGCACTTCATCTACGGCGGCCGTACGGCGGCTGACCTGTGCGGCCAGGACATGCTGGCGGCGCTGCCAGGCTATGGCGAACGTCTGCACTGGAAAGGTTTCATCAGCACACCGGGCGACGACGCCGCTGGCCCTGAAGTGGCCTATGTGCACGAAGCCGCGCTGCGCCTGCACGGCCCGCAGCTCAAGGAGCTGGAGATCTACTTCGCCGGCCCCGCGGCCATGGCCACGGCGGTGCAGGGCATGTTGCTCGCCGCTGGCGTGCCCCCCGAGCAACAGCATTTCGACCAGTTCTATTGACATGGGTGACATCGGTTCGGGCCACAGCCTCGAGGACCACCGCCTGGGCGTGCACGACGCCGAGCACGAGCACGGTGAAGACAGCGACCACGACCACGACGACCTCGACAACGGCCCGGAGGGCATCGACAAGTCGCTGTGGATGCAGGACAACGTGGTGCTGCACAGCGTGGGCATCGACATCGGTTCTTCCAGCACGCAGGTGGTCTTCAGCCGCCTGCACCTGCAGCGTGTGGCCGACCAGCTCAGCACCCGCTATGTCGTGGTGCTGCGCGAGCCGATGGCGCAGCCGCCGCTGACGCTGACGCCCTACGCGAGCGAGACGCTGATCGACGCGCAGGCGCTCGGCGTGATGATCGAGGCGGCCTATGCCGAGGCCGGTCTGCACCCGGACGAGATCGACGCCGGTGCCGTCATCCTCACCGGCGAAGCGCTGCGCCGCGAAAACGGCCAGGCCATCGCGGCGATGCTGGCCGAGCAGGGCGGCGAGTTCGTCTGCGCCACCGCCGGCCACCACATGGAAAGCATGCTGGCGGTGTTCGGCTCGGGCGCGGCGCGGCGCAGCTTCGACGCGCAATCGCGCATCCTGAACATCGACATCGGCGGTGGCACCACCAAGCTGGGCCTGGTGGACCGCGGCGAACTCATCGCCACCGCCGCCGTGCATTGCGGCGGCCGGCTGCTCGTCACGGATGATGCCGGCGTCATCACGCGGCTCGACCCGCAAGGCCGCGCCCACGCGCGCCGTGCCGGCTTCGACTGGCGGCTGGGCAGCACCGTCACGCGCTCGCAGCTGGCGCAGGTGGCCGCTGGCATGGCGGACGCGCTGCTGCGCGTGCTGACAGGCCAGACGAGTGCCGAAGACCAGGCCGAGCTGATGCTGACCGACCCCATCGCCGATCTCGGTGCCGTGCAGGGCGTGATGTTCAGCGGCGGCGTCGGCGAATACGTCTACGGCCGCGAGCCGCGCGATTTCGGCGATCTCGGCAAGCTCTTCGGCGAAGCCCTGCGCCAGCGCCTGGACGCCGATGCACTGCCCTGGCCGCTGCTGCCTGCCGGCGAATGCATACGCGCCACGGTGCTGGGCGCCAGCGAGTACAGCGTGCAGTTGAGCGGCAACACCACCTTCGTCAGCGAGCCGCGTGCGCTGCTGCCGCGCAAGAACCTGCAGGTGGTGCCGCTGCCGCATGTCTTCGGCGAAGCGCCGGTGAACGCGGCCGAGGTGGCGCGCGCGCTGCAACGCGCCTTCACCTCGCACGACCTCGTGGAAGGGGAGCAGGACGTGGCGGTGTCGCTGCGCTGGAGCGGGCCGCCGGCCTACTCGCGGCTCACGGCGCTGAAGGACGGCCTGCTGATGGGCCTGGCGCGCAGCGTGGCTGCGGGCCGGCCGCTCTACATCGTGGCCGATGGCGACATCGCGTTGACGCTGGGCTACCTCATCCACGAAGACCCGCGCGTGGCTGCGCTGCCTGAGGGCGGTGACGATGCCTTGCTGCGCAGCGAGGTGCTGGTCATCGACGGCATCACGCTCTGGGGCTTCGACTTCATCGACCTCGGCCGCATCCGGCTGCCCTCGAACACGGTGCCGGTGACCATCAAATCGCTGGTCTTCAGCGACGATCCGCGTGCCCACGGAAAGACCGAAGCTCATGCCCACGCTGCCTGAATTGCGCCAGACGCTGAGCCTGGCGCTGGCCATGCTGGAGCGCGAGGAGATCATCGATTTCAACGGGCACTTCAGCGCGCGCTGTGCGGCCGAGGGTGACGGTGCGCAGCAGATGCTGATCAACGCCGGTGATTCCGTGCGCAGCCGCATCGCGCCGGAAGATTTCATCCGCATCGATTTCGACGGCCGGCCGACCGACGGCGAACGCGTGCCGCCGATGGAATTCCACCTGCACGCGCAGATCTACCGCGCCCGCCCCGACGTGATGGCGGTGGTGCACACCCACCCGCGCTGGAGCACCGTGCTCAGCACCGCCGGCCACGCCTGGCTGCCAGTGACGATGCAGGCTGCGGTGGTTTGCGCCGGCGGCGCCGTGCGCACCTTCCCGAAAACCGCGTCCATCAACTCGGCCGCGCTGGGCGCCGAAGCCGCCGCCTTTTTGGGTACGGACAAGGCCGCGCTGATGCACCGCCACGGCGCTGTCAGCGTGGCCGCCAGCATCGAGGTGGCGTTCGTGCAGGCGGTCTACATCGAAGACAACGCGCAGCGCCAGCACCAGGCGCTGCAGATCGGCCAGCCGCAGCCGCTGAGCGAAGAGGAATGCGCGGTGATCGCGCGCAACCTGTCGCGGCCGGCGCTGCTGCACAAAGTCTGGGCCTACCACGTGGGCAAGCATTTTCCGCAGGCGCTCGCCGCCGGCACCAAGGACACGGCATGAACTTCGAGCTCCTGAACCCCGGCTTCCTGGCCACGCTGGGCCTGGCGGGGCTGCTGGGCTTTCGCCATGGCTTCGATGCCGACCACATCGCGGTGGTCGACGGCATGACGCGTTCGCGGCAGCTCCATCGCAACTACTGGACGGCGCGCCTGGTGGGCCTGCAGTTCGCCGCCGGCCACAGCGCCACCATCATGGTGGCCGCGCTGTTGATGTTCGGCCAGGGAGCGGCGCTGCCCTCCTGGCTGGACGGCCTGGGCGTGGCGATTTCCGTGGCGCTGCTGCTCGTCATCGCGGCCTCCAACCTCGCGCATGCACTGGCGCCCGCCAGCGGTGGCGTGCGCCCGCTCGGCCCGATGGCGGCCTTGCTGTTCCGCATCACCGGCCGTGAACTGCACCCCGCGCTGGTGGGCGTGGCCTTTGCCTTCAGTCTCGATTCCTTGGCCCAGGCAGCGTTTTTTGCCGCGCATGGCGGCAACGTCAGTGCCAGCAACAGCGGCGGCATTGGCGCCGTGGCGCTGCTGGCCGGGGCCTTCGGCGCCGGCATGATGCTGGCCGACGCCGGCAACGGCCTGCTGCTGGCGTGGTTTGCGCAGCGCAGCGACCGCCTCGCGCAGCAAGCCAGCCGCTTTTCCAGCGCCTTCATCGCCGTGGTGGCCTTGGTCACCGTGGCGGCCATCGTGCTGCGCGAGACCCGCGTCGGTTTTGCCGAGGCCTGGGAACACGCGGGCGTGTGGACCGGTGTGGGCCTGGTGCTGCTGACGAGCGCCGTCTACGGGGTGCGTCTGCTGGTGCAGAGGGCTCAACGCGCCCGCAGCGTGGCCGTCCGCTGACACCGGGCCGGGTGGCATGACGGCGCCCCTGGCCCCTGAGGAGACGCAGCGCCCGGCGTCGCCGCGCGAGCTGTTCATCACCTACTGCGGCATCTCGCTGCAGGCCTTTGGCGGTGCGCTGGCCATCACCGAGCGCACGCTGGTGCGCGACAAGCGCTGGTTCACGCCCAAGGATTTTCTCGGCCTCTACGCCATCAGCCAGGTGCTGCCCGGGCCCACCGGGGTGTCGTTCTGTGTGCTGGTGGGCGACCGCTTCTTCGGCCTGCGCGGTGCCAGCGCGGCCCTCGCGGGCTTTCTGCTGCTGCCGGCCGCCATCGTCATCGGGCTGGCCTCGCTGTTCCAGCAGTACCAGCACATCCCTGCGGTGCAAGGGGCGCTGAACGGCATGGGCGCGGCGGCGGTGGGCCTGGTGGTGCACACCGCGGCGCGCATGTCGCGCACGCTGCGCGGTGAGCGCGTGGGCATGGCGGTGGCCGCGGCCACCTTCGGCGCCGTGGCTTTGGGCGGCCTGTCGGTACGCACGGTGATGCTGAGCCTGGGCCTGGCCTCGGTGGCCTGGGCCTGGCACCGGTTGGGGCGCGGCTCATGACGGGCCCACTGCCGGCTTCCGAGCTGCTGGCGCTGTTCGGCCACTTCCTCTCGCTGTCCTTGTTCGCCACCGGCGGCGTGATGGCGCTGGCTTCGGACATGCACCGCTATGTGGTCGACGAGCACCGCTACATCAACCACACGCAGTTTGTCGGCAGCATCGCGCTGGGCCAGGCCGCGCCTGGGCCCAACCTGATGTGGGTGGTGGTGATGGGCTGGTTGATCTCCGGCCTGCCGGGTGCGCTGGCCACCACGCTGGGGCTGGCGCTGCCGGCGCTGGTGTTCCCGGTGCTGGTGTCGCGCGCGAGCCGGCTGCCGCAGTTCGACCGCGGGCTGAAGGCGCTGCAGCGGGGCCTGGGGCCGGTGGCGCTGGGCTTGATGGGCGCCACCTGCTACCTGCTGGTGCGCGAGGCCCCGGGCGCCTGGAAGGGCGCAGCCATGATCGCGGTGAGCGTGTTCCTGCTGAGCATCACCAAGCTGCCGCCGATGGTCTTGATCGTGGCTGCCGGCATCACCGGCGCCTTCGTGCCCTGGTGACCACTTCAAAGAACTGGAGACGACGATGACGACATCTCACCTCAAGACGCGCCGCTGGGCTGCAGCGTCACTTGGCGCCGTGCTGTGGGCCCTGGTCGCCGCTGATGCGCAGGCCCAGGCCGGCGGCAGCGATACCGAGCGCGGCCGCGCGCTCTACATGGCCAACGGTTGCTTCGCGTGCCACGGCACGGCGGGGCAGGGCGGTGAACGCAGCGGTGCACCGAAGCTGGCGCCCGACACCTACCCCTACGAGGCCTTCCGCGTGCTGGTGCGAACGCCGCGCGAGGCGATGCCCCGCTTCGACGTCAAGTACCTCAGCGA
This sequence comes from Betaproteobacteria bacterium, assembly GCA_031372905.1. Lineage (GTDB taxonomy): Bacteria > Pseudomonadota > Gammaproteobacteria > Burkholderiales > Burkholderiaceae_C > Rubrivivax. The sequence goes on along the minus strand of JANMMD010000229.1, from coordinate 3,423 downwards.
TGAACAGCTGCAGCTCATCCACGGCTACCTGGCGTCCATCCCCAAGGGGCCGGCGGCCAAGGACATCCCGGCCCTGCGCTGAAACGCCCCTGTCAGCGCGGCTGGCACACCACGTCCAGCAGCGCCGGGCGGCTGCTCTTCACCACCGCCAGCGCGCGCTGCAGCGCGGGCTTCAGCAGCTTGGGGTCCGAGATCGGCCCCTCGGCCCACACGCCATGCGCCTGCGCCAGCTTGGCGTAGTCGATGGCGGGGTTGTCGATCTCGTTGCCGATCAGCGCCGTGTCGGGGCGGCGGCGGTGCAGCGCGGCCATGCGCTGCAGGTGCATCACTTCCTGGTAGTAGCCGCGGTTGTTGTGCATCACCATCAAGAGAGGTATCTCGTGGTGCGCCGCAGTCCACAGCACGCCCGGCGCGTACATCAGGTCGCCGTCGGGCTGGAAGGTCACGCTGAGCAGGCCCTTGGCCTTGTTGGCGAGTGCCGCGCCCACGGCCGCCGGCGCGGCATAGCCCACGCCCTGGCCGCCGCTGCCACCCAGGAACTGGTGGTGCTGCGTGGCCGGCCACAGGGAGCGCGCCCAGGGAATGCGGTCGCTGACCACCAGCGCCCAGGGTTCGTTCTTGATGACGTCGTAGGTCTCCATGGCCAGCCGCGAGGTCGTCACCGGGCTGACGTCCCAGCCGCGCGCGGCCGATTCGCGCAGCGCGGCCTTGGACTTGCGCGCCTGCTCGCCATGCGCGGCCGTACGCTCGGCAGCCACACGCTGCCGCTCGGGTGTCATCAGCTTCTGCACCTGTTCGATCAGCGCCGGCAGGCTGGCCTGCGCGTCGCCGTTGATGCTGAGATCCACCGGCTGGTAACGCTGGAAATCCTGGTAGTTGCTGCGGATGTAGACGTCCTGCATCGACAGGTTGACGATCTTCACGCCCTTGGCGGCCACGTAGCGCTGGATCTTCTGCGGGTCGCTGAAGCTGTTGAACTGGCCCCAGGGGTCGGCCACTTCCAGCAGCAGCACCACATCGGCCTCGCGCACCAGCGCGCGGCGGCGGTCGCTGTGGCACAGCGGATGCTGGTTGGGGAAGTTCATGCGCCCGCCCATGTCCACCACGGCTGCCCCCAGGGATTCCGCCAGTTTCACGAGTGCATCCACGCCGGCCTGGCTGCGCGCCATGCGGTCGGCCACGATGACCGGGAACTTCGCCTCCACCAGCCACTTCGCGGCTTCGGCCAGCGCGGCGCTGTCGCCCATGGGCGGGATGCTGCGCGAGAGCTTCGGGATCTTCAGCGTCGTGTCGTGCACGCCGTCTTCCTGCAGGTCGATGTCGGCCATCACCAGCACCGGCTCCATCGGCGGTGTCATCGCGATCTTGTAGGCGCGCACCGTGCTTTCGGCGAAGTGCTGCAGCGAGGCCGGCGCGTCGTCCCACTTCACGTAGTCGCGCACCATGGCCGCGGCGTCCTGCACCGAGTGGTTCCACTCGGTGCCGGGGCGGCGCTTGTTGGCGTCGATGCCGTTGCCGGCGATCATCATCACGGGCACACGGTCGACCCAGGCGTTGTAGATGGCCATGGCTGCGTGCTGCAGGCCCACGGTGCCGTGCAGGAACACGCCCATCGGCTTGCCCGCAGCCTTGGCATAGCCGTGCGCCATGGCCACGGCACTTTCTTCGTGCAGGCAGGTCAGCAGCTCGGGCTTCTTGTTGCCGCCGTAGTTCACCAGGCTCTCGTGCAGGCTGCGAAAGCTGCTGCCCGGGTTGGTGCTGATGTAGTCGATGTCGAGCGTGCGGATGACGTCGATCATGAAGTCCGAGCCCGGGTGCTCGATCAGGTTCTCGGCCGGCTTGTTCGCCTTGGCGGTGCTGGCCGCACCCTCGGGCGGCACCGGCGTGGCGGCCGTCTGCGCCATGGCGGTGGCCGCCGCGCTGGCCGCGCCTGCGGCTGCCACGGCCTGCTTCAGGAAGCCGCGCCGGGCGGACGGTTCTTGCGGGGCGTCGCCGTGGGGGTCGTTGCTCATGGGGTCTCCTCTTGCGTATCAAAAAGTCTGGTCTGCGCCAGCGCTTGGATGTGGTGGACGAGCGCGGCGGCCGTGGCCGGGTGCGTGGAAGCATGCCCGGCGGCGGGCAGTTCAACGAGCCGGGCCGTGGGCCACGCGGCGTGCAGCGCACGTGCCGCAGCCGGCGGCGTGACGCGGTCTTGCAGCCCGGCCACGATGACGCCAGGCAGGCCCTGCAGGCGCGTGGCCTGGGCCAGCAGCTGCCCCTCGCGCAGGAACCAGCCGGCGCGCGCGTAGTGCACGCCGATGCGCGCAGCCCGCAGCAGCGTGACGTCGTCCGGGCGCGCCGACGCCGGGCCTTCGTGGGCCATCTGCGCTTGTTCGTGCTGCCACCAAGCGCACGCCGCGGCCTGGGCTGCAGCCCCGCCGGCCTGCAGGCCTGCATGCACTTCATCGGCCAGGCCGCCGAAGAGTGCCCGGCCCTCGCCGGCCGTGCCCAGGAAGGTGCCGCGCAGCACCAGCGCGGCCACGCGATGCGGGTGCACCTGGGCATACGCCAGCGCCAGCGTGCTGCCCCAGCTGCCGCCCAGCAGCAGCCAGCGCGGGATGCCCAGGTGCAGGCGAAGCGCCTCGATGTCGGCCACCAAGTCGGCCGTGGTGTTGGCGTGCAAAAGCTCTGCGGCACGCGAGCGGCCGCAGCCGCGCTGGTCCATCAGCACCACGCGCCAGTGCCGGGCGTCGAACCAGCGGTGATCCTGCGCCGTACTGCTGCCGCCCGGGCCGCCGTGCAGCACCAGCGCCACCGGCGCACCGGGGTGGCCGCTCTGTTCGAAGCCGATCTCGTGGCCGCCACCGACATCGAGCCAGCCTCGCTGCCAGGGCTGGCGCGGCGGGTGCATCACCTGCCAGGCGTGAGTCGCGGTGCCGGGCAGGAGGGTGTCCATGGGGGCGTCTGAACTCAGCCGCGGCCGACCTGCGCCGTCACCGGGAACACCAGCGACTTGATCACCACCGGCACCGCGCCCGAGGTGTCGAGCAAGGCGCCGATGTCGATGAAGTCGAACTCCTGCAGCACGATGCCGTCGATGCTGATCACGGGCTGCGTCAACTTCACTTCCGCATGCAGGTGGATGCCCACCAGACCGCCGATGTCGCCGTCGCCCACCAGCACCAGGGGCAGCCCGCGTTGCAGCACCGCGCCCAGGCCCATCGCCACGCCGCGGCAGAACGCGTCCAGCCGCCAGAAGGTGGCGCTGCCGGCCCAGCGATAACACAGCGCCACGGGCTGTTCGCCTTCGTGCAGGTCCAGCCGGCGCAAGGCGGCACGCACGGCAGCAGCAATAGCCTCGGCGTCCAGCAACTCGCCTTCCAGTGGCAGCGCCGGCGTGATGACGGGCAGGTTGCGCAGCGGCAGCGTGCCTGGCGGCTCGAC
>JANMMD010000226.1:0-1630 GCA_031372905.1 Betaproteobacteria bacterium | reverse complement strand
TCCCAACCCCAGGCGGCATCCCCCGTGATCTGCGCCCAGTGGTCGTAGTCACGCGCCTGGCCGCGCATGTAAATCATGCCGTTGATGCTGCTGCAGCCGCCCAGCACCTTGCCGCGCGGGTAGCGCAACCGGCGTCCGTTCAGGCCGGCATCTTCTTCGGTGAAGTACAGCCAGTCGGTGCGCGGGTTGCCGATGCAATACAGATAGCCCACCGGGATGTGGATCCAGTGGTAGTTGTCGGGCCCGCCGGCTTCCAGCAAAAGCACGCGGCATTTCGGGTCTGCCGACAGCCGGTTGGCCAGCAGGCAACCGGCCGTGCCGGCGCCGACGATGACGTAATCGAACTCCAGGGCGCCGTGGCTCATCGATGTTGCGGAAGGAGTGCTAGCGCGCCACGTGGCTGGCCAGCACCGGGAACAGCTTCACCAGGCCGTCGGCCAGCAACTCCACCGCCATCGCAGCCAGGATGAGGCCCATCAGCCGCGTCATGATGTTGATGCCCGTGCGGCCCAGCACCTTGGCAATGCGCCCCGAGGCCGAAAACACGAGAAACACCACCAACGCGATGACGACGCCATACCCCACCAGCACGGCCAGCTGCCACACGTGGCGCGTCTTCTCGGCGTAGATCACCATCGTTGAAATCGTGGCCGGGCCGGTGAGCAGGGGGATGGTCAACGGCACCACCGCGATGCTGACGCCGGCATCGACCTTCTGGTTGCCCTCGCTCACGTCGCTGGGCTTGGTGTCGGCCTGTTCGGCATTCAACATCGCCAGGCTGCTGATCAACAGCAGCGTGCCACCACCCACCTGAAAACTGGCCAGTGAGATACCGAAGAACTCGATGACTTTCAGGCCCGCCACCGCGCTGATGGCAATCACGCAAAAAGCGGAGAACGCGCTGATGCGGATGGTGCGCTGGCGCTCCGCCCGGTTCAGCGCCTGCGTGAAGTGGATGAAGAACGGCACCACGCCTATCGGGTTGACGATGGCCAACAGGGCGATCAGCGGCTTCAGCAGGTCCATAGGGCGGCGATGGTAGGGGCGGCAGCCAGGGCCCTGGGTTTCTCCGCGGCGCGCGAAAACAACAATCGCGACGTGGGTTCTTTACATGCCGTGCAGGACGGTGCGCTAATCGGGAGTCTGTGTCTGGCAGCCGCACCTTTCGCATGATTGGTTCACGCAGGGTTGAGCTCCGCATGGTTTTTGACAGGTTCTTTTGAGGGCTCCCCGTGGGAAACAAACTGTACGTAGGTAATCTGGCCTATTCGGTGCGCGATGACTCGCTGCTCCAGGCTTTTTCGCAATTCGGCACCGTCACATCTGCCAAGGTGATGATGGACCGCGAAACCGGCCGCTCCAAGGGCTTCGGTTTCGTGGAAATGGGTTCCGACCCGGAAGCGCAAGCTGCCATCAATGGCATGAACGGCCAGCCTATCGACGGCCGCGCTGTCGTCGTGAACGAAGCTCGTCCCCGTGAAGAGCGGCCGGGCGGCTTTGGCGGCGGCGGTGGTGGTGGCCGCAGTGGTGGTGGTGGCGGCTACGGTGGTGGTGGCGGCGGCTACGGCGGCGGTAGTGGTGGCGGCGCCGGTGGTGCTGGCGGCGGCGGTGGCCGCAGCCCCTATGGCGG
>JANMMD010000164.1:0-1795 GCA_031372905.1 Betaproteobacteria bacterium | reverse complement strand
TAGCGGCCCAGTTCGACGATGAGTTCGGCCTGCGGCAGGCGCTGCACGGCGTCGGCCGCAATGCTGGCCATGTTGTCGCCGATGGGGCCCAGGTCCAGGCGCGTCTCGCCCGCGAAGTAGGGAATGCCGAAGCCCCCGCCCAGGTTCAGCGCCTTCACCGGGCCGGGGGCGTGTTCGGCCAGCCGACAGGCCAGTTCATAGCTTTTTTGCTGCGCCTCGACGATGGCCGCGGCCTTTAGGGTCTGCGAACCGGCATACAGGTGAAAGCCCTCGAAGGCCAGGCCCAGCGTACCCACTTCGCGCAGCAGTGCCGGCATGTCCTCGGCGTCCACGCCGAACTGCTTGGGCCCGCCGCTCATCTTCATGCCCGAGCTCTTCAGCTCGAAGTCGGGGTTCACACGCAACGCCACGCGTGCGGGCAGGCCCAGGCGCTGGCTGATGCCGGCCAGCGCGCGCGCCTCCCGGGGGCTCTCCACGTTCAGCAGCACGCCGGCGGCCACGGCCTGCACCAGCTCGACGTCACGTTTGCCGGGGCCGGCGAAGCTGATGTCCTGGGGGGTCATGCCGGCGTTCAAGGCCACCTGCATCTCGCCGGCGCTGGCCACGTCCAGGCCATCCACGAGGCCGGCCATGTGCTGCACCAGGGCGGGCATGGGGTTGGCCTTGATGGCGTAGTGCAATGAAAAGCTCGCCGGCAGCACGGCGCGCAGGCTGGCCACGCGGGCGTTCAGCAGGGCGCGGTCCACCGCGTAGAAAGGCGTCTGGCCCACACGCTCCACCAGGCGCGAGAGCGGCATGCCACCCACCAGCAGCTCACTGCCCTGGCTCTTGAACTGGTCCATCGGCGCATGCACCGGGGCCGCCTTGGGGGTGTCGTTCATCGTGCGTTCTCGAACAGGGCTTGGAAGTCGGCCGAGATCAGCTTGCGGTCGATCTTGCCGTTGGGGTTGCGCGGCAGCGGGCCGGGCCGCACCTCGATGTGCGCCGGCACCATGTAGGCCGGAAAGCGTGCCTTGCATTCGGCCTTCAGCGCTTCCAGGTCTACCGCGCCGCCGGGTTCGGGCGTCACCACCAGCACGATGGCATCGCCCAGCCGCGGGTGCAGGGCGCCGAAGGCCGCCACTTCGCCCACCAGGCGCGTGGCGTAGATGACTTCTTCCACTTCCGTCGGGCTCACGCGGTAGCCCGAGGTCTTCATCATCTCGTCGCGGCGGCCCACGAAGTACAGGTAGCCCTCGGCGTCACGCCGCACCGTGTCGCCCGAGAACACGGCCATTTCGGGCAGCACCAGGCCTTGCGGGCGCGCGCCGAGGCCGGCGGGCAGGGGCTTGTAGCGTTCGGCGGTTTTTTCCGGGTCGTTCCAGTAGCCCAGGCCCACCAGCGCGCCGCGCTGCACCAGCTCGCCGGGTTCGTCGGGCGCGCATTCGCTGCCGTCTTCGCGCAGCACCAGCACTTCAGCGTTGGGGATGGCCTTGCCGATGCTGTCGGTGCGGTGGTCCACCTGCTCGGGCGGCAGGAAGGTGGCGCGGAAGGCTTCGGTCAGGCCGTACATCAGGAAGGGTTTCGTGCGCGGCAGGTGCTGGCGCAGGCGCTGCAGGGTGTCCAGCGGCATGCGGCCGCCGGTGTTGGCGATGTAGCGCAGATGGTCGGTGGTGGTGGCGGGCCATTCCAGCTGGGCCAGCTGTATCCACAGCGGCGGCACGGCGGTGAGGCCGGTGACCTTTTCCTTGATGACTGCGTTCAGCACGTCGCGCGGCATCAGGTAGTTCAGCAGCACGGTGCGTGCACCGCGGTG
>JANMMD010000157.1:0-14813 GCA_031372905.1 Betaproteobacteria bacterium | reverse complement strand
GGTGTCTTCGCGCATCGCGCGCTGGCGCATCCAGCCGAACCAGCCGTTGTAGCGGCGTTTGCCCTGGTAGCCCAGCACGGCCGATTCCCAGGCCGCAAACGGCAGCACCATGCCGCGGCGGTGGCGGTCTTCGGGCACGTGGGCCAGACGAAGGGCCCGCGCCTGTCGTGTGCTGAGCCAGTGCGCGGGCGTGAAGTGTTCGCCGGCGATGTCCAGCGTGCCGGTGCCGGGCGCGGCCAGGCCCGAGAGCACGTCCAGCAGTTCGGTCTGGCCGTTGCCGGACACACCGGCGATGCCGACGATCTCGCCGGCACGCAGCTGCAGCGAGACATCGCTCAAACGCGCCACGCCCAGGCTGTCGGTCATGCCCAGGCCCTGTGCGGACAACAGCACCTGGCCCGGTTGCGAAACGGCACCGCTGCGGCCCAGGTTCACACGGCGGCCCACCATCGCCTCGGCCAGGCCGTCGATGCTGGTGTCGCTGATCTTCGCGTCCAGCACCACCTGGCCGGCGCGCATCACCGTCACGGCATCGCACAAGGCCATGATCTCGCGCAGTTTGTGCGTGATGAGCAGGATGGTGGTGCCGCGCTCGCGCAGGCCGCGCAGCGTGACGAAGAGCGCGTCGGTCTCCTGCGGCGTCAGCACCGCGGTCGGCTCGTCGAGGATGAGGATGCGCGCGCCGCGGAACAGCGCCTTCAGGATCTCCAGCCGCTGGCGTTCACCCACCGGCAGTTCGCTCACGAGCGCGTCGAGCCGCACCTGCAGGCCGGTGTCGCGCATCAGCACGTCGAGCTGGGCGCGCACCTCGGCGCGCGCCACGTTCAGGCGCCAGCTGGGCTCGGCGCCGAGCATCACGTTGTCCAGCGCGCTCAGCGTGCCCACCAGCATGAAGTGCTGGTGCACCATGCCGATGCCCAGGCGTATGGCTTCGCCGCTGCCCTGGATCTGCACGGGCCGCCCCTCGATGCTGATCTCGCCCGCATCGGCCTCGTAGAAACCGTACAGGATGGACATCAGCGTGCTCTTGCCGGCGCCGTTTTCGCCGACGATGCCGTGCACGGTGCCGCTGTCCACGCGCAGCTGCACGGCGCGGTTGGCGTGCACCGCGCCGAATCGCTTTTCGATGCCGTGCATCAAAACAGCCGGGGGCCGCGAGGCCCCCGTGACAGCCGCCGAGACCGCTTCAGGCATCACTTACAAGCGTTGTTCGCCATGTAGTCGATGACCTGGATCTTGCCGGCGATGATGTCGGCGCGCGCCGCATCCACTTTTCTCTTCATCTCGGGTGTCACGAGCTTGGCGTTGTGTTCGTCCAGCGCGATGTCTACGCCGCCTTCCTTCAGCCCCAGGCTGGTGACGCCGGGCGTCACGCCCTTGAAGGCCGTGTAGACGGCCACGTCCACGCGCTTGACCATGCTGGTGAGCATGGTGCCGGGCTGCACGTGGTTCTGGTTGCTGTCGACGCCGATGGCCAGCTTCTTCGCATCCTTGGCCGCCTGGTAGACGCCGATGCCGGTGCCGCCGGCCGCCGCGAACACCACGTCCACACCGGCTGCGAATTGCGACTTGGCCAGCTCCGCGCCACGCGCCGGGTCGTTCCAGGCCGTGGGCGTGGTGCCGGTCATGTTGGCCAGCGCCTCCACCTTCGGGTTGGCGTACTTCGCGCCCTGCTCGAAGCCGCACTGGAAGCGGCGGATGAGCGGGATGTCCATGCCGCCGACAAAGCCCACCTTGCCGGTCTTGCTGGCCATCGCGGCCATCATGCCGACGAGGAAGCTGCCTTCCTGCTCCTTGAAGAGGATGCTCTGCACGTTGGGCATCTTCACCACGGCGTCGATGACGGCGAACTTCAGCTTCGGGAAGTCTTTCGCCACCTTCTCCATGCTGCTGCCCTGGCTGAAGCCGATGCCCACGATGGGGTCGGCACCGCGCTGGGCCATGCGGCGCTGCGCCTGTTCACGCTGTGCCGGGTTGCTGACCTCGAACTCGATGTAGCCCTTGCCGGTTTCCTTCTTCCAGCGCTCGGCACCTTCATAGCCGGCCTGGTTGAAGCTCTTGTCGAACTTGCCGCCCATGTCGTAGATGACCGCGGGCTGCGCCTGGGCCAGGGCTGCGCCACTTGCGAAAACACCGGCAGCCAGGGTCAGCGCCAGGGTGGCGGCGGGCGGACAAACCGGAAACGAGGTGGCGCGAAACATGGATGTGGGTTCTCCGGCTTGAGGCCCGGCAGGATAGCAAGACTCGCGCCGCTGTTTCCCCCGCAGGCACGGTGCGAGCGGCCGGGTAGCATCGTGCGATGACGAAAGACCCTGCCGCTGCGAACTCGGCTGCCCCCGCAGCTTCTTCCGCCCTGCCGCCCGTCGACAACGCCGCTGCCGCGCTCGCACGTGCGCACTTGCTGCCCAAAGTGCTGTTGCATGAACACCTCGACGGTGGCCTGCGCGTGGCCACTTTGCTGGCGCTGCTGCAGCAACGCGGCCTGCGGCCCCCGGCCGACACCGTGCCCGGTCTCGCGGCGTGGTTCCAGGCCAACGCCCACGCCGGCAGTCTGGAAAAGTACCTGGAGGGTTTTGCGCTCACCGTGGCGGCCATGGCCAGCCCCGAGGCCCTGGAGCGCGTGGCCTTCGAAGCCGCCGAAGACGCGCTGGACGACGGCGTGGTGCTGGCCGAGTTCCGCATCGCGCCGCTGCTGTTCGAGGCCCACGGCCTGTCCGGCGAGGCCGTCATCGAAGCCTTGCTCGCGGGGCTGAAGCGCAGCAGGCTGCCCAGCGGCTTGATCGTCTGCGGCATGCGCCACCTGCCGCCCGAGCAAACCGAGCGCGCCGCGCGCCTGGCGCTGAAGTACCAGGGCCAGGGCGTCGTGGCCTTCGATCTGGCAGGCGCCGAGCTCGGCCACCCGCCCAGCGAGCACGCCACGGCGCTGCGCCTGGTGCGCGATGCCGGCTTGTCCATCACCCTGCATGCGGCCGAGGCCGACGGGCCGGTGCGTGTGCTGGAGGCCGCCGAGCTGGGCGCTGCGCGCATCGGCCATGGCGTCCATCTGATCGAAGCGCTGCGCGACCCGGCGCGTGAGTGGATGCTCGATGCCGTGCGCCAGCGCGGCCTGCACCTCGAGGTGTGCCCCACGAGCAACGTGCACACGGGCGCGGCGGCATCGCTGGCCACGCATCCCATCACCCAGCTCTGGCAGGCCGGCGTGAGCCTGAGTTACCACACCGACAACCGGCTCATGAGCTGCGTCGACATGAGCCAGGAGGCCGCAGCCCTGATTGCGCAGACTTCGTTGTCGGAGGTCGACCTGCTGGCGATGGCCGCCGAGGCGGCGCGCCATTCCTTCTTGCCCGCGTCCGAGCGCGATGTGGCGCTGGAAATCATTGCCGCGTTCTCGACGGGGCTGCTGCCCCGCGTGCCGGTGGTGCTGGCTTGAACCCGGCCTAAGCCGGCACCAGCGCCGGGCTGGCCACGGCGCGCCCCGTGGGCTGTCCGGCCCACTGCAGCGCAAACCCCGGCATCTCGGCGGCCGGCATCGGGCGGCCCAGGTGGAAGCCCTGGGCTTCATCGCAGCCGAGTTCCCGCAGCAGCGCCATGATGGCTTCGTTCTCGACGCCTTCGGCCACGGCGCGGAAGCCCAGGCTGTGCGCCAGCCCGATGGTGCTGCGCACGATGGTCGCGTCTTTTGCGTCGCGGTCGATCTGCTTGATGAAGATCTGGTCGATCTTCAGTTCGTGCACCGGCAGCGTCTTCAGGTAGCTCAGCGAGGTCTGGCCTTCGCCGTAGTCGTCGATGCTGAGCTCGAAGCCGGCGGCGGCCAGCGTGTGCAGCATCGCCAACGCGCGCTTGGGCTCGTTCATCACTGCGCTCTCGGTGATCTCCAGGCAGAAGGCCGTGGCCGGCACGCCCTGGCGGCGCAGGATGGCGTCGAAGCGCATCGGCAGTTCGGGGTCGAGCAGGTCGCGCGTGCTGAGGTTCACCGAGATGCGGTGCAGCCCGGCCGCGTGCAGCGCCGGCCACTGGCGGGCGGCCTCCTCGAAGATCCACAGCGTAAGCTGGCGCACGAAGCCGGTGTCTTCGGCGAAGGGGATGAACTTCATCGGCGGCACCATGCCGCGTGTCGGGTGCTGCCAGCGCACCAGGGCTTCGGCACCGACGATGGTATGGCTGGCGACGTCGATCTTGGGCTGCAGGAAGAGCCGCAGTTCGTTGGCGCCGATGGCCTGGCGCAGCTCGGACAGCAGCGTCAGGGACTGTTCGCTGCCGACGTCGATGGCCGGGTCGTAGACCACGATGTGCGTGGCCTTGCCGCGCTTGGCGGCGGCCATCGCCCGCTCGGCGCGCGACATCAGCACCTCGGCCTGTTCGCGGCCGGCGGCGCCGGGCTCCGTGCAGGCGGTGTCTTTGCCGGTCGCGGCGCTCTGGGCCGCCGGCGGCGGCGCGTGCTGCGGCCAACAGGCCACGCCGAAGGTCAGTGGCGCGTCCACCGATTCACCGTTCACCGCGATCGACTGAATGAAATGCGCGCTGATGCCGTCCACCACCGAGGTGGCGCGTGTGAGGTCGGCGCCCTGCAGCAGCAGCGCGAACTGGTCGCCGGACAGGCGCGCCACCACGTCGCCTTCGCGCCGCACATGCTGGCGCAGGCGCTTGGCCACTTCGCGCAGCACGGCGTCGCCCAGCGCATAGCCCAGGTTCTCGTTGATGTGCTTGAAGCGGTCCAGGCCCAGCACCACCACGGCGAAGGGCTCCAGATGGGCGTCGGCGCTGGCGATGGCAGTGCGCAGCGCGGCGCCGAAACTGGCGCGGTTGGGCAAACCGGTCAGGCGGTCGTTGTACGCCAGCTCGCGGATCTCGACCTCGTTGGCCGCGATGTTCTGGCGCATCTGGTCGAAAGAGCGAGCCAGCTGGCCGATCTCGTCTTCGCGGTCCTGGTGCTCCAGGGCGACCTCGTATTCACCACGGCCCAGGCGCTCGCTGGCTTCCGTCAGGCCGCGCAAGGGGGTCGTCACGCGGCGTGCGGTGATCATGCTGGCCACGCTGGCCAGACCCAGACCCAGCGCCGTCAGCACCCACAGCGTGGTCTGCAGCGGGGTGTAGGGCGAAATGGCATCGGCCAGTGAGCGCAGCACCACCGCCTGCAGCGTGCCCGCCGGCCCCTCGGCCTGCGCGATGCGGCGCAGCAGGTGCGCGTTGCCGCCGAGCAGCGCTTCGCTGCCTTGCATCGCAGCTGCGACGAGGTCACCCGTGGTTCGCGCATTCACCGTCGACATCAAGGCCCGGCGCTGGCCGTCTGGCCCCTGCACCAGCAGCGCCGCGTGCAGGCCCGAGACACTGCGCATGTCGTCGAGCTGCTCCTGCTGAATGGGGAAGCCCATCACCACGTAGCCCACCAGCACCGGTGCGCGCATCGGCACCATCACCACCTGGTAGGGCTGGCCGCCGAGCAAAGCGATGACGCTGCCCTGGCTCGCCAGCTGGGGCGCCAGCGGCCGCAGCGAGGCAAAGGCACCGGGGTCGCTGCCTTCGCCCAAAGCGCGCAGCGTCAGGTCGCTGGCGAGCATGGCCGTGACCGTGGCGCCGATGCGCTGGCCGCTGTTGGTCAGGGCCGATTTCAGGGTGTCGAGATCGCCCGAGAGCAGGGCCTCGCGGAAACCGAAGTCGGCGGCCAGCACGGTGGCGCCGACGGTCAGGCGCGTGGCGCGCTGCGCGAGCAGGCGCTGCCAGATCTTTTCACCGACCTTCAGGTCCTCGGTGAGCTGTGCGCGCGCGTTGCGTTCGATGCTGATGTGGACAACGGCCAGGCCTGCCGATTGCACCACCAGCAGCAGACCCAGGAAGAGCAGCACGATGCGCGACGACAGGCGCTGCGCCCACCATCGCCGCAGGGCAGAGCCGTGGCCCTGTGGGTTCACAACGCGCTGGCCGCCAAGGGCAGTTTCACGGTGACGCTGGTTCCGCCGGCCGGCAGCACCAGGGCTTCGTCGCTGGGTGGTGTGCCCGGCGGCAGGCCGGCATGCCAGGTGCGCAGGCGGTAGGTGCCAGCGGGCGCATCGATCTTCAGCGCGCCGTTCTTGGCCGCCACCGCGTGGTACGGCGTTTCGACAACCACCACCCAGGCCACCATCTGGTCGTGGATGTTGCAGCCCAGCACGGCGATGCCGGGCTTGTCAAAACTCACGGGGTTGGCCGGCGTGCCGGCATACAGCTTCAACTCGAAGGTCTTGGCGGGCGAGAAGGAATAAACATGGTGGCGCACGGTGTCGCGGTTGGGAAAGCGCAACTCGCTGCCCACCGGCAGCACCGTGACCTGCGGCACGAATTTGCGCTCGACCTGGGCCACTTCTGCACCGACCACTGGCTTCACCGCCGCCTTGGCTTCGCGCGATTCGAGAAACACCACCGCCTCGGGCAGCGGTTTGCCATCGCTGCCCACGGCCTGCACCGAGACGACGGCGGCGTGGACCACGGGCGTCATCAGCAGGCAGCCCAGCAGGCAGGCAGGCAGGCGGGCGAGCGGGGCGCATCCAGGCGCGGCGTGAAGAGAGCGTGAGGTCATGGCGGGAATATCGGCACTCCACCCGCCCGGGTTGAGCCCGCATCCGCCGTGCGGGCCTGGCGCCTTCTCAGTTCGTGGCCGCAGCGCGTCGCTGCCCATGCCGCCGGGGCGCAAGGCGTGCCGGCGGTGGCAGCGGCGTGGCAGCGCGCGCTATGACGCCGCCGCCCAGGCAGACCTCGCCGTCGTACAACACCGCGCTCTGCCCGGGCGTGACGGCCCATTGCGCGACGTCGAAATCCAGCCGCAGGCCCGTGCCCTGCGGCAGCGCCAGCGTGCAAGGCGCGTCGGTCTGGCGGTAGCGGGTCTTGGCCGCCAGCGTACCCGGCGCGGGTGGACGGCCGGCCACCCAGCTCAGGTCCTCGGCCTCCAGCCAGCTGGACAACAGCCAAGGGTGCGCGTGCCCCTGCACCACGTGCAGGGTGTTGGCGGCCACGTCCTTGTGCGCCACGTACCAGGGCGCATGCAGGCCGGCGTCGGCCGCTGCTGCGGCCTCACGCTCTGCACCTGCGGTCTTGCCGCCAAAGTTCTTGCCGCCGATGCCCAGGCCCTGGCGCTGCCCCAGCGTGTAGAAGCTCAGGCCCAGGTGACGGCCCAGTTCGCGGCCCTGGTCGTCGCGCATCGGGCCGGGCTCGTGGCTGAGGTAGCGGTTGAGGAATTCGCGAAACGGCCGTTCGCCGATGAAGCAGATCCCGGTGCTGTCTTTTTTCTTTGCATTCGGCAGGCCGATCTCGTCGGCGATACGCCGCACTTCGGTCTTGCGCAGTTCGCCCACCGGGAACAGCGTCTTGCTCAACTGCGCCTGGTTCAGGCGGTGCAGGAAGTAGCTCTGGTCCTTGGCCGGGTCCAGGCCCTTCAGCAGCTGGAAGCCGCCTTCGGCTTCACGGACGCGCGCGTAGTGACCGGTGGCAATCTTCTCTGCGCCCAGGCGCATCGCGTGGTCGAGAAAGGCTTTGAACTTGATCTCGGCGTTGCACAGCACATCGGGGTTGGGCGTGCGGCCGGCGGCGTACTCGCGCAGGAACTCGGCGAAGACGCGGTCTTTGTACTCGGCCGCGAAATTGACGTGCTCGATCTCGATGCCCAGCACGTCGGCCACCGCGGCGGCATCGACGAAGTCGACGTTCGACGAGCAGTACTCGCTGTCGTCGTCGTCTTCCCAGTTCTTCATGAAGATGGCGACCACTTCATGGCCCTGCTGCTTCAGCAGGTGCGCGCTGACCGCGGAATCGACCCCGCCGCTCAAGCCCACGACGATGCGCTGTTTCGCCATCGTCCGATTATCCGGCGGAGTCACAATCCCCGCTCCTCGACCACCGCCCACCGCGCACCGCCATGTCTGGATCCGGCTTTCACGTGCACGGCCCGCACGACCACGAACTCGAGCACGCGGCAAAGGGCGGCGCGCACGACCCCTCGGCCAGCACCATCGCGGTGGTGACGGCGGTGCTGGCCACGGTCGGTGCGCTGTGCGCCTACATGGGCGGCGCGACACAAGCCAACGCGGGCCTCTTCAAGAACAACGCGGCCATCAAGAAGACCGAGGCCTCGAACCAGTGGAACTTCTACCAGGCCAAGAGCAGCAAGCAGAACCTGGCAGAGCTGGCCATTGCGCTGGTGCCCGAGGAGCGGCGCGCGGTCTACAAGGAAGAGGTCGAGCGCTACAAGAAGGAAAAGGCCGAGATCAAGCTGGCCGCTGAAAAACTGGAAGCAGCGTCGGCCGACTGGGACCGCAAGTCAGATGAAGAGATGCATGTCCACCACCGCTGGGCGCAGGCCACGACGGCGCTGCAGGTCTCCATCGCGCTGGCGGCCATGGCCTTGCTGACGAAAAAGCGCTGGCTCGAGTGGGGCATGTTCGGCGTCGCCGCACTCGGCGTGGCCTTGGGCGTGGCGGCGGCCTTGCACCGCTGAGCCGCCGGCGGGGTCAGCAGGCCAGCACGGGCGAGCGTTTGCGGATGAGTTCGCGTGCGCGGTTCATCGCGTACTGCAGTGCTTCTTCGGCCGAGGGCCAGCGGTAACCGCAGGCCAGGCTGTCGTCGCGGAAGGCGACACCGGCGTCGATGGCGCCGCCTTGCATGCGCTTGAGCACCATCGCTGCGATGTAGCCATCGCCGCGCGTTGACTCGACGGCGCCGACGTAGATGCGGTAGTCGCCTTCGTGGCTTTCGTGGAATCGCATGGTTTTTCCTCAAGGCGCAGTTCAGGGGCGCAACGGCCGCGATGATCTGCCCGCCTTGTGGGGGTTCCCATCCCTCGGCGGAGGGACCACCAACTTCTGGGGGAAGGCGACTCAGTTCAGCGGTCGCGCACTGGCTTGTGCGAGGTAGAACCATTCGTGCCCAGGCTTCGCGCCGACATCGGGGAAGACGATGTAGCCGGCCTGCGGTGCGCGCACTTCGCTGCCGTCGGCACGCACGGCGATGAGCTCACCGGCGGCCAGCGCATCGAAGCTGGCCCAGGTCTTGGCGAAGCGGTCGCCCTCGGCGTGGCGGTCTATGACTTCGGCCAGCGCCAGGCATTCGAAAGGCCGTGCCGGCTGCGCCAGCGGTGTGTCGGTGTGGCCCAGCAGTGCGAGCGTCTGGCGGATCGCGTGGTAGGCCACGTGTTCGCCTTCGGGGTCGTCGTGCTGGCCGCATTCCAGCGTCACGCCGTAGCCGCCGCGGCTGCGCATGTACTCGGTGGTGCCGACGCCGTAGCTCGGGTCTTCATGCACCGCGCCGGGCGTGAGGCCACGCTCGCGCCTGCGCGCCACGCCGGCCGCGTAGGCGCTCATCCAGCCCTCGACGATGCGGCTCACGCCGACGTGCGCGGCGAGCTGCGCTTCGGCCGCGGCGTGGGCAAAGGGCTCCAGTGCGCCGCGGTTGTCGGCCGGGCCGCGCATCACGAACGGCTGCCCCGGGCTGCGAAAACTGTGCAGGTCGAGCAGCACATCGTGTTCGGCCAGCAAGGGGCACAGCACGTTGGCGATGCGGTCTTCGAAGTCTTGTGGCGTGGCGGTGGGCTGCAGGCGGCGGTTGAGGTTGCGCTCGCCCATGCGCCGAACCTGGTTGTAGGCCAGTGGGTTGCACACCGGCACGAAGGTCACGCTGCCGCGCACGACTTCCAGCTCGCCGCGGTCCAGCTCTTCGATGACCCGGCGTATGCCCCGTGTGCCGGCCACCTCGTTGCCATGCACGGCGCCAGTGACGATGAGGCGCGGCACGCTGGCCCCGCCTTCCAGGCCGGTGAACCGATGCACGCGCAGCTGGCGGTTGCTGATCATGCGGCGGTCTTTCCGCACAGCAGCGCGTGCGCGCGGGCATAGCGTTCGTGGATGCCGAGGATGACTTCGTCCGGCAGGTCCAGCGTGGCCTGCTCGGCGCCGCCGGTCACCCCTGTTGATGCCAGCCAGTCTCGCAGCGGTTGTTTGTCCAGCGCGGTGATGCGGCCCTGCGCAAGTTCATCGGCCAGCCAGAAGCGCGAGCTGTCGGGCGTCAGCACCTCGTCCATCAGCGTCAGCGTGCCGTGCGCGTCGAGGCCGAACTCGAACTTGGTGTCGGCGATGACGATGCCGCGTGTGGCCGCGTAGTCGCGCGCCGTGGTGTAGATGCGCAGCGCGGTGCTGCGCACTTCGGCGGCGCGTGCGGCGCCGAGCACCTGCTCCAGCGCCTCGAAGCTGATGTTCTCGTCATGGTCGCCCACCGCCGCCTTGGTGGCGGGGGTGAAGATGGGCTCGGCCAGCGGCGTGCTCATCTGCAGCCCGGCCGGCAAGGGCTGGCCGCACACGGTGCCGCTCTGGCGGTATTCCTTCCAGCCCGAGCCCGCGACATAACCGCGCACCACGGCCTCGCAGGGCAGCGGCGTGAGGCGTTTCACCAGCATGCTGCGGCCTTGCACCTGCGCCACTTCGTCGGCAGCAACAACGCTCTCCGGCGCTCCGCCGGTGAGGTGGTTGGGCACCACGTCTTTCAGCAGTTCGAACCAGAACAGCGCCATGCCCGTGAGCAGGCGCCCCTTGCCCGGCACCGGGGCCTTCATCACCACGTCGAAGGCGCTCAGGCGGTCGCTGGCCACCATCAGCATGCGGTCGTTGCCGACGGCGTAGAGGTCGCGCACCTTGCCGCGCGCGATGAGGGGCAGGGAGTGCAGCGTGGTGGTCTGCACCGCGGGGCCGAGGGCGGCCAATGTGGAGGTGGTCATGGCGCCGTATTTTGCGGCCAGCGCCGCCGCGAGAGCCGCCGAGAGCCGCCGAGAGCCGCCGAGAGCCGCCGAGAGCCGCCGAGAGCCGCCGCTCTAGGACCAGTTCTCGAGCAGGCCGCGCAGCGCACCGCCCAGCGCCGGCATGCGCCAGGTGGTGGCGCAGTTGTCGTTGGCGGCTCCAGCGGGGGCGTAGCGCCGCCCCAGGTTCGTCAGCACCGCCACCAGGTAATGCGCGCCGTTGGCGTTGACGATGCCGGCGTCGGCCGCGTAGTTCTCGGTGCCGCCGGTCTTGTGGGCAAAGCTGGGCGCGTCGGGCAGGCCGGGCACCCAGCCCGGGTGCCGTCGCAGGCTGCCCGACGACAGCACCTCGTCCATCTTCTGCCGCCGCAGCACCGCGTGCAGTTCGCCGCGCGCGGCGTCGCTGAGCAGGCGCACGCCAAAGGGCAGCCAGGGTGTGGGCGGCGCGGCGGCGTCCAGCAGCCAGAGCAGGCGCACCGTGTCCCAGGCCGTCATGTGGATGTGCCCGACGCCGGCGCCGTCGGCGTTGCGCCAGCCGCCGTCGGGCTTCGTGTCGTTCAGCTGCAAAGTGCCCAGGCCCAGTTCGGCCAGGCGCTGGTTCAGCAGCGACACGGCACCGGCCGCGTGCAGCTGCGCCACGCAGGCGGTGGTGGCGTCGTTGTCGCTGACGGTGATCATCGGCTCCAGCGCCGCCGGCCAGCCCGTGATGAGCCCACGGTCCAGCGCCAGCCCGAGGCCGACGGCCACCATCAGCTTCAACAGCGAGGCCGGGTAAGGCGCGGGAAAGCGGTGGGCGCCTGCGGACGAATGGGTGCTGGTGGCACCCGGCAGCGGCTGCCACGGCAGCGCGGCCCAGTCAGCGCCCGGCGTCCAAGCGATGCTCTCGCCATCTGGCCCCTGCAGGTCTTGCAGGTAGGTGATGTTCTGCACCGCACTGGCGTCGCGCCCGATGTGCGCCACCACGCCTTGCGGGTGTTCGCGTGAGAACAACACGTTGGCCCAGCGCGGCGGCTCGTCGGGCGGGAAAGCCACCACGGCCAGGTCGATGCTGGGGTGCACGCCGACGGGCGCGCCCTGCTGCTTGCGGTCGGGCGTGGCGGCGAAGTCCTGGGCCTGCACGGCCAGTCTCAGGGTTTCGGCGAAAGAGGCGTGGGCTTGCATGCGCCGATGTTGGCGGTTTCAGTGCCCGTTGCCATCCGCAACTTCACCCGCTGCGCCAGCGCCGGCGCCGTGGCAGGCCCCTTGCCGAGACCGCCGCCCGCGTCAGAAGAACTTGTACTCGACGTTCACGACGAAGGCGCGCCCGCGCGGGTCGGCCACGCGGGGCTCCCAGCTGCTGCCTGAGCCGAAGTTGCTGTCGTAGGTGGCCGCAAACGGCGGGTCCTTGTCGAACAGGTTCTTCACCAGGCCGGTGACGCTCAGGTTCTTGATGCCGCTGTAGGTGGCGCTGAGGTTGTAGGTGGTGTAGTCCTTGACCTTGGCATTGAAGTCGGGCGGCGACACGCGGCCCGAGGCCACGCCCGGCAGCACCTGGTCGTTGTAGCCGCTCTTGTAGACCTGGCTGAAGGTGCTGCTCCAGTCGCCGCGCTTGTAGCTCAGGCTGGCGGTGTGCTTCCAGCGCAGGCCCAGGTCGCCGGCAAAGCTGAACTGTCCCACTTCGCTCGCGCCGAACGGCGCGTTGGCCAGCACCCGCGAGCGCTTCTTGATGAGGTAGGTGCCCTCCAGCCCCGCCGTCCAGCGTGCGCCCAGGGCCGCGAAGCCGCCCTTCAGGCTGACCTCCACGCCTTCGGTTTCGGTTTCACCGGCGTTCAGCCAGCGCTGGTCGATGACCAGCCGGCCGGTGCCGTCGGTGCCGAAGCGCTCGGGGAAGAGGCTCACGTTTTCCAGCAGCGTGCGCAGCGCCAGCAGCTGGATGGTGCCTTCGCGCTTGATGCTCCACCAGTCCATGCCGATCGACAGGTTGGCGACGGGCTCGAAGATGAAGCCTGCGCTGGCCATCTTGGCTTCTTCCGGGCCGAGGTCGCGCTTGCCGCCGCTGATGATGAGGGGGCGGATGGCGCCACAACCCGGGCGGGTGGTGTCGACGCGGCCGCCTGGGCAGATGCGCGGGTCGGCCACGTCGGCGCCGGTGTACTCGGCCTCGGAGACGCCGTTGTACAGCTGGTTGAAGGTGGGCACGCGGAAGCCCGTGCTGTACGAGGCGCGCAGCAGCAGGGTGTCCAGCGGCTTCCAGCGCGCCGAGACCTTGGGGTTGGTGCTGGCGCCGAAGCCGTCGTAGTCGTCCCGGCGCACCGACAGCGTGGTTTCGAGATCCTTCGCAAGGGGCACGATGACTTCGGCGAAGACCGCCTTCACGTCGCGCTTCGCACCCGCCAGCGCGTTGCCGTCGTCGAAGGGTGCGGCCAGGATGATGCGGCGGTTGGTGGCCTCGCGTTCGTCGCCGTTGAACTTGTATTTCTCGCTGCGGAAATCCACGCCGACGGCGGCCAGCACCTCGCCGGCGGGCAGCTTGATGACTGGGCCCGAGGTGGTGAAGTCCACCTGCGTCATCGTGAATTCGCCGCCGTAGAGCACGGTGCCCCGCGCCGAGCCTTCTTCCAGCGCGGCCAGACCGGCGGCGCTTTGCGTCTGTCCGGGGAACAGGAAGACATTGACCTTGCCGGTGTTCAGCGCCGGGATGATGCCCGGGCCGCCGTCGGAAAGACCGGTGGCGTTGGTGCCGCGGAAGTAGTAGCCGCCACCCAGCGTGGACTTGCTCTCGCTGACGGCCTGGGAAATGCCGGCGCGGTAGTCCCAGCCCAAGAGCGGGCCTTCGATGCCGGCGAAAAGGCGCCGTGTTTCCGTGGTCGTGGTGATCTCGCGCGGGCCGCACTCGATGCAGCGCCAGCGGTAGGCGATGGGCTGGCCGCGCTGCGGCTCCAGCCCCGGGAAGGCGGCGACCAGGCGGTTGAAGACGCCGTCGTAGGCGGCCGCAGAGTCGGCATTGCGCGGGAAGCGCAGTTGCTGCGTGGTGGTGTTGGGCGTGAGCTGCAGGTTCGAGAAGCGTTTCGCCGAATCAGCCTTCGAGCCCGTGGCTTCGGCCGTGACGACGTGGCCGCCGAGCTTGAATGCGCCACGCGCGACGAAAGTGAGCGTGTCGATGGGCTGCTGGAGCACGGCTGCGCGGCCGGTGTCCCAGGCGCAGGCCAGGGCGGCCGTCGGGGAGTCCCACAAGAGCTCGTCGTAGGGGGCCTGGCCCGTGATGGCACCACAACCGGCGCCGCCGGGGAGGTCCAGCACGTTGATGCCGCCGCTGGCGCGCACGGTGGTGCTGCCGGGCACGAAGGGCGCGTTGGCCGCGGCGGGGATGATGGTGCCGGCCAGCGGAAAGATCGTGGCGAAAGGCGTGCCGCGCGTGTCGACGCTCAGGCCGCGGTTGGGCTGGAAGGTGTTGACGAAATCGCGCTGGTCGCCGCGCAGCGCCTTGTTGTCGCTGTAGGACAGCGAGGCCATCACGTTGTAGCCCTCGGTGTCCAGATTGCCCAGGCCGCCCAGCACGCTGGCGCGGTAGATGGCGCCGCCGCTCTTCTGCGGGACGTCGGCCACGGCCTGCACGCTGAGGCCGGTGACGTCGGTGCGCAGGATGAAGTTGATGACGCCGCCCACGGCGTCGGTGCCATAGGTGGACGAGGCGCCGTCCTTCAGGATCTCGATGCGTTGCACGGCCGACATCGGAATCTGGTTCAGGTCGACGGTGCCGCCGTTCAAGCCGTGGGCCGCCACGCGGCGGCCGTTCAGCAGAATCAGCGTGGCGTTGCTGCCCTGGCCGCGCAGGTTGGCGCTGGACGCACCGTTGTTGCCGCGTTGCGCGCCGCCCACCACGTCGGCATTGCTGGCCAGGTTGTCCAGCCCGCTGCCGTTGGTGGAGAGTTGCAGGATCAGTTGCTCGGCGCTCGTGATGCCCTCGCGGTCGAGTTCGGCGCGTGTGATCACCTGCACCGGCAGGGCGCCTTCGACGGCAATGCGCTTGATGCTGGAGCCGGTGACGGTGATGCGCTGCGGCGCCGACGTCTGCGCCAGTGCG
>JANMMD010000126.1:0-5342 GCA_031372905.1 Betaproteobacteria bacterium | reverse complement strand
GCCACGGTGTCCGAGCTGCTCATCAACAAGGCCGCCTGGGCCAAGCTGCCCAAGGAGCTGCAGAGCATCGTCGAGAACGCCTCGGCGGCCTGCAACGTCATCAGCGAAGGCTGGTGCCAGAAGGCCAACTCGGAGGCGATGGAAGACCTGATCAAGAACCAGGGCGTCACCGCCAAGCCGCTGCCCGACGCCGTGATTGCCGCGCTGCGCACCGAAACGGGCAAAGTGCTGGCCGAGGCCGTGGCGAAAGACCCGTTGACCAAGAAGGTGCACGACAGCTACATGGCCTTCAAGGCCAAGTACGACCGCTGGAGCGAGGTCAGCGAAGAAAGCTACCACCTCAAAGTGCGCGGCTGACAGCGCGGCGGCCGTATGTGGACCCCACTGGCCGGTGCGCAGGCGCGCATCGAAGGCTTCATCGACCTCGTCGGCAAGCTCACGCAGTACTTGACGCTGGCGATGATCTTGCTGGTGGCCACCAACGTGCTGCTGCGCTATGCCTTCAGCTTCGGCTCGGTGTGGGCACAAGAGCTGGAGTGGCACCTGCTGGCCGCCGTCATCCTGTTCGGGCTGAGCTACTCCTTGCAGCGCGGTGAGAACGTGCGCGTGGATGTGTTCTACGCCGACTTCAGCCCGCGCGCGAAGTTCATCGTCAACCTGGTGTCGAACTTCCTGATGCTGGCCATTGCAGCCATCTTCATCAAGCTGTCCTGGGCCTACGTCGGCCAGTCCTACGCCATCGGCGAAACCTCGGCCGACCCCGGCGGCATCCCTTATCGATGGGCCGTGAAGGGCCTCATCCCGCTGGGCTTCGGGCTGCTGTTGCTGCAGACCCTGGGGGCGCTCTTCAAGCTGCTCATCGAAGAACAACTGCGCGTGCAAGACGCCGGCGCGAAGGTCGGCCATGTTTGAGCCGCAGACCTACAGCCTGCTGATGCTGGCCGGCTTCTTCATCCTGCTGATGCTGGGCGTGCCGGTGGCCATCACGCTGGCCACGGTGGGCTTTGCCTTCGGCTGGCTGGGCTTCGGCGACGGCCTCTTCAACCTGCTGCCGGCGCGCATCTACGGCGTCGTGGCGGGCTACCAGTGGATGGCCATTCCGCTCTTCGTCTTCATGGGCGTGATGCTGGAGAAGTCGCGCCTGGCCGACGACCTGCTCGACGTGATGGGCCACATCGCCGGCGGCGTGCGCGGCGGCATGGGCGTGGGCATCATCCTCTTCGGCGTGCTGATGGGGGCCACCACCGGCATCGTCGGCGCCACCATCATCACGCTGGGTTTGTTGACCTTGCCCACGCTGATACGGCGCGGCTACGACAAGAGCGTGGCCTGCGGCGCCATCTGCGCTTCCGGCACGCTGGGGCAGATCATCCCGCCCAGCCTCATCCTCATCCTGCTGTCCGACATCATGCAGCTGAGCGTCGGCACGCTCTTCGCGGCGGCGGTGGGGCCGGGCCTGCTGCTGTCGGCCGTCTACATCATCTACCTGCTGGTGCTGGGCATGCTGAAGCCCGACCTGATGCCGCCACTGCCGCAAGCCGAGCGTGACGCCGTCAGCCGCCGCCAGCTGTGGGTGCGCTTCTGGAAGGTGGTGGTGCCGCCCATCATGCTGGTGGTGGCGGTGCTGGGCAGCATCGTCGGCGGCGTGGCCGCGCCCACCGAAGCGGCGTCGATGGGCGCCGTGGGTGCCATCCTCATCACCGTGGGCGCGGGCCGCTTCAACTGGGGTGTGCTGAAGAGCGTGGCGCTGGAGACGGCCAAGATCACCGCCATCATGATGTTCATCCTGATGATGGCCCAGGTGTTCGCGCTGGCTTTCCGCGGCCTGCACGGCGAGGACCTCATCGTGCGCATGTTCGAGTGGCTGCCCGGCGGCGTGAACAGCGACATCTGGTTCATGATGGTGCTGATCTTCGTGCTCGGCTTCTTCATCGAGTGGATCGAGATCAGCTACATCGCGGTGCCGCTCTTCCTGCCGGTGCTCATCAACCAGGGCGTCGACCCGGTGTGGCTGGCGATGCTGATCACCGTCAACCTGCAGAGCAGTTTCCTCACGCCGCCTTTCGGCTGGGCGCTGTTCTACCTGAAGGGCGTGGCGCCGCCGGAGGTGGGCATCAAGGACATCTACAAGGGCGTGGTGCCCTTCATCGTGCTGCAGGGCTGCACGCTGGCGCTGGTGTTCTTCTACCCGCAGATTGCGCTGTGGCTGCCCAAGGCGATTGGGTGGTGAAGCTGGTGAAGCCTGGAGAAACACGATGAGCGAAACACGCCCGCCGCTGCCGCCCTTCACCGAAGAAACCGCAGCGAAAAAGGTGCGCGGCGCCGAGGACGCCTGGAACACGCGCGACCCCGAGGTCTGTGCCCGGGTCTACACCGAAGACACACGCTGGCGCAACCGCGCCGAGTTCCCGGTGGGCCGTGAAGAGGTGAAGGCCTTCCTGCGCCGAAAGTGGGCCAGAGAACTCGAGTACCGGCTCATCAAGGAGCTGTGGGCGTACACCGGCAACGTCATCGCGGTGCGGTTTGCCTACGAGTGGCGCGACGACTCGGGCCACTGGTTCCGCAGCTACGGCAACGAGAACTGGGAGTTCAACGATGCCGGCTTCATGACGCGGCGTTTCGCGAGCATCAACGACCTGCCCATCGCCGAGGCCGAGCGCAAGTTCCACTGGTCCCTGGGCCGGCGGCCCGACGATTACCCAGGGCTGAGCGAATTGGGGCTCTGATCCCGGCCCGCCTGCTGCGCCCATAACGCGCGGCTAACGGTGAGGTGGCTAGATTGGTGGCGTCTGACCACTCCGGGAGCCACCCATGACATTTCACAAGCCCCTGGCCGCCATCGCGTTGGCCCTTTGCGGTTCGGCCCAGGCAGCCGCCGTGCTTTACAACTTCAACGACTTCAACAACAACCTGTTGGCCGTCAGCAGCATGCCCACCGGCATGACCGCAAGCGCCTTCAACTTGGGCAGCCCCTACGGTGGCATCTGCCAGAACCTCGACCCCGGCGTCACCAACAACTGGGCTTGCGGCGGCTTCGGCGACAGCCAGAGCCAGTTCACCGTGCAGGCCCAGAGCGGCTACGCCTTCGATGTGCTGGGCTTCAGCTTCGAAAGCTATCGGCCCGGCATCGAGTACGGCGTCACCGCCTGGGCGGTGTACAGCAGCCTGGACAACTTCACCAGCGTTCTGGCCAGCGGCGATTTCACCGGCTTGGCCGAGGGCACGCTGCAGCAGCTGGGCGCGCCGCTGACGGCGCAGAACCTGCAGGGCCCGCTGACGCTTCGCATCGTTTCCACCGGCCGCCCTGGATTGCCGGCGAGCGGGTGGCTGCTGGACAACATACGCCTGGACGTCAACGTGCAGCAGCTGAATGCCGTGCCGGCTCCGACCACCCCGGTGCTGGTGCTGGGCGGGCTGCTGGCGGCGTTCGCACTGCGCCGGCGCGGCCGGGCCTGACCAGGCCGCATCGACCACCGCGAGCGCGCGTGGTCCAATTCGCGCAGCCGGTGGTCGACGCATCAGACGCGAGCCACGCGCCGCATACCGTACGACGAGAGAAAAAGCATCGCCGCCGGCACGATGCCGAGCAGGAAGACCGCGCCGGCGTCGGTGTCGCCCGACGAGCCGTTGGCCATCAGCACAAAGGCGGCCACGTGCAAGAAGGCAGCCGCTTTCAAGGCGTGCTCTCGCGTCAGCGCGCGCAGCCGCGCATGCAAGGGCAGGCGCAGGGCCACGGCGGCAGCGGCGAGCACGCCGAACAGGCCCAGCAGGGTCTGGCCGGGCATGTCGTCCATGAAGATGCTGGCCAACATCGCCAGCAGCATGGCGCCACCCGCGAACAAGGCGTAGATCCCACCCACGGCGGCGTGCAGCCGGGCGCCGGGCTCCACGGGCGGCCACGTGCCGCCCACCGCCTGCACGGTGGCGCCCACGAGGTCGCGTACGTCGGCATCGAGCCGGGTGGTGCGCACCTCCATCGCGTTCAGCCGGCGCAGGGCCTGCAGGTCGGCCGGCAAGGCCTCGGCCGCGGGAACCGGTGCGCCGTCCAGCAGCACGGGGATGACGCGGATGCCGCGCTTCAAGGCTTCGGCCACCTCGATGTGCACCCAGTCGTCGGCGTCCTGGATGCGCGCCGTCTGGCCCGGGCGCTCGCCGGCCCAGCGCTTGCCGATCAAGGCCACCACGACGTCGCAGCCCTGCACCACGCTTTGCAGGCGCTGCGCAAAGTCGGCACCGGGGGCGATGTCGTGCACGTCCATGAAGATCTCTGCGCCGCCCAGGTGGTCGGCCAGGCGGTCGTGGATGGCATGTGAGTAGCCGGCGGCGTCGTCGCGGCGGTAGCTGATGAAGATGCGTGAGCGGGCCATGGTGATCTCTCCTGGCGGTGCCGCTGTCGCGTGGCGAGTGGCGGCGGGTGGCGCGGCCCGGGTTCGGCCGCATGGGTGCATTTCGCCACCCCGCCTCCGCTTTGCAAAGGAGACCGAGGGATACCCGTCTGCCTGCCTGATTTCCGCGCTACAGCGCAGCGTCCACCACCCGTGCCGGGTTGATTTCGCGCAGCCGGTGGTCGACGTAATAACCGCCGAATTCGGTGTACTGCAGAAAGCCGCGGCCGCATTGCACGCAGGCCCACACCTCGCAGCGGTTGTACGGAAACCAGGCCGGCGCAATGGGCGCGTGCGCCGATTCGTAGCGCGAGCCATCGCGGTGGAACTCCACCACCGTGGGCTCTGCGATGTCGGGGTCGCGCAGTGTGCCCAGCAGCTTCAGCAGCGGGGTCTTGATCGGCCCGGTGATGCTTTCCCAGCCCGGCGCCTGCAGTGCTGCGCAGGCGCAGCCAGCGGGCGTCGCTGCCGGGTCGGGCAGCTGCTGCAGGTCGGTGGCACTCAGCCGGGGCGGCGCGCTCACCCGCCTCGATCCGCTCAATCGGCCTTGATGTTGTTGGCCTTCACCACCTTGGCCCAGATGTCGATCTGGCCCTCGACGAAGGCTTGCCCGGCCGCCGGCGTGCCGATGTTCACCACGATGCCCTGCGCCGCCAGCTTGGCCGCCACATCCGGTTGCTGCAGCGCCTTGTTGATCTCGGCGTTCATGCGGTTGATGATTTCCGGGGGCGTCTTGCTCGGTGCAAGCACCGCCCACCAGGCCGGCGCGTTGAAGCCGGCATAGCCGCTTTCGGCCAGCGTGGGCACGTTGGGCAGCTGCGCGCTGCGCTTGTCGGTGGTGACCACCAGCGGGCGCAGCTTGCCGGTGTCGATGTGCGGCTTGGTGACGAAGATGGAGCCGATGGACAGCGGCACGTGGCCGGCGATGGCGTCGCTCATCAAGGGGCCGCCGCCACG
>JANMMD010000108.1:0-5336 GCA_031372905.1 Betaproteobacteria bacterium | reverse complement strand
AACGGGCGCACGGCGCGGCTGAGCGTGAAGTACAACTTCTGACGCGCCGGCGTTCGCACCGACGGCCATGAGCCACGCACCGCTGCCCCCGTCGGCCACCGTGCCGCACGCCCCGGCGAGCGTGGCGGTGCTGGGCGAGGCCCTGGTCGACGCCTACCCCGACGGCACGCAGGTGCCGGGCGGCGCGCCTTTCAACGTGGCGCGCTGGCTGGCGGCGTTGGGTGTGCCGACGCTCTTCGTCACGCGTCTGGGGGCGAACGATGCCGCTGCGGGCGTGCTGCGCGCTGAATTGGCGCGCTTCGGTCTCGACGGCCCCGGCGTGCAGGCCGATCCGCGGCACCCCAGCGGCCTCGTGCAGGTACTGCCGGCGCTGCCACCGGCGCAGGGGCACCGTTTCGAGATCGCGCCCGACAGCGCCTGGGACCACATCGACGCCGAAGCCGCGCTGCCGCTGGTGCGGGCGGCGGCACCGGCCTTGGTCTGTTTCGGCAGCCTGGCGTTGCGGCATGCGGATGCACGCGCCGCCATCTCCCGCTGCGTGGCGGCAAGCCCGGCGCTGCCGCTGCTCGACCTCAACCTGCGCGACGTACCCGGCGTGCGCGGCTTGGCCGAGCAGGCGCTGCACCTGGCGCGCTGGGTCAAGGTGAACGACGAAGAACTGCACACGCTGCTGGGCTGGTTCGGTGGCGTGGATGCGGATGCGGATGCGGACACGATGCCGTCGGAAGGGCAAGCGCTGCACAGGCTCTCGCAGCGCTTCGGCATCGAGCGCTGGATCGTCACCTGCGGTGCCGCAGGCTGGTACAGCGCTGACACCAGCGGGTACGTCGACGCGCGCGGCAGCGCCGTGCCCGTGGCGCAGGTGCAAGACACCGTGGGCGCTGGCGACGCCTTCACCGCCGCCGTGCTGGCCGGGCAAGCGCACGGCTGGCCCCTCGTGCGTTCATTGAACGCCGCCAACCGCCTGGCCGCGGCCGTGTGCACCTGGCGCGGTGCGTTGCCAGCCGACGACGCCACCGTGCACCACTGGCGCGACACGCTGGGCTTCGCGCCCGGCGCGCCTGTGCAAACTCCTGAAGAAACGGGCTCGCCATGAACCTCATCAAGCCACGTCTGTCGTTCTGGCAGATCGTGAACATGAACTTCGGCTTCTTCGGCATCCAGTTCAGCTTCGGGCTGCAGCAGGCCAACATGAGCCCGATCTATGCCTACCTCGGCGCCGAGGGCAAGGACCTGCCGCTGCTGTGGCTGGCCGGCCCGATGACGGGCCTGCTGGTGCAGCCGCTGATCGGCGCGATGAGCGACCGCACCGCCAGCCGCTGGGGCCGCAGGACGCCCTACTTTTTGATCGGCGCCATCCTGTGCAGCCTGGGCCTGCTGATCATGCCCTTCAGCCCCACGCTGTGGTTTGCCGCCGGCCTGCTGTGGATCCTGGACGCCGCCAACAACACGACGATGGAGCCCTACCGCGCCTACGTCAGCGACCGCCTCGACCGCAGCCAGCACTCGCTGGGCTTCCTCACGCAGAGCGCCTTCACGGGCCTGGCGCAGACCCTGGCCTACCTGGCGCCCAGCCTGCTCGTGTGGATGGGCATGAACAAGGACGCGGTGGGCGACAACCACATCCCGCAGGTCACGCTGGCGGCCTTCATCATCGGTGCGCTGCTGTCCTTCACCACCGTGTGGTGGAGCATCCGCAAGGTGCCCGAACTGCCGCTGACGCCCGATGAGCTGGCCCACATCCGCGCCCAGCCCACGGGCCTCTCCGCCACGCTGCGCGAGATCTGGCAGGCCATCAAGGAGATGCCGCCCACGATGCGCCAGCTGTGGTGGATGAAGCTCTTCCAGTGGTACGGAATGATGTGCTACTGGATCTACATCGTGCCGAGCCTGGCCAAGACGGTGTTCGACACCAGCGATGCGAAATCGGCGGGCTTCAGAGATGCCAGCCTGCTCAACGGCCAGATCGGCGGCTTCTACAACTTCATCGCTTTCCTGGCCGCTTTCGCGATGGTGCCCTTCGTGCGCAAGCTCGGCCCCAAGGCCGTGCACGCCTTCTGCCTGCTGGCCGCGGCGGCCGGCATGTGGGCCATTCCCGAGATCTCGGCCAGCACCGGCAAGGCCTGGCTCTTCGTGCCGATGCTGGGCGTGGGCCTGGCCTGGGCCAGCATCATGGGCAACCCGTATGTGATGCTGGCCGGCAGCATCCCGCCCGAGCGCGCGGGCGTCTACATGGGCATCTTCAACATGTTCATCGTCATCCCCATGCTCATCCAGATGCTGACGCTGCCGCTGTACTACGACAGCCTGCTCGGCGGCCAGCCCGACAACGTCATCCGCCTGGCCGGCACGCTGCTGGCCTGCGCCGCGGTGGCGGTGCTCTTCGTCAGGCTCACGCCCCCGGCCCCGACCTCCACACCCAGCCGCAGCGGCGAACGCGTGTCCGCATGAAGAACCAGGTTCAGCTCATCACCTATGTCGACCGCCTGGGCGGCGGCGGCCTGAGGGAACTGCAGGCCCTGATGACGCCTGGCGGCCTGCTGGAAGGCCTCTTCGGCGGCGTGCACCTGCTGCCCTTCTTCCACCCCATCGATGGCGCCGATGCCGGCTTCGACCCCATCGACCACACGTTGGTCGACCCGCGCCTGGGCGCCTGGCCCGACGTGCGCGCGCTCACCGAGCACGTGGACGTGATGGGCGACGTCATCGTCAACCACATGTCGAGCCAGTCGCCGCAGTTCCTGGACTACGCGCAGCGCGGCAGCGCCTCGCCTTATGCCGGGCTCTTCCTGGGCCTGGACGATGTGTTCCCCGATGGCGCCACCGAGGCCGACCTGCTGGCCATCTACCGCCCGCGCCCCGGCATGCCCTGCACGGTGGTGCCGCTAGCGAATGGCCAGAAGCGCCTGCTGTGGACCACCTTCACGCCCAGCCAGCTCGACATCAACGTGCAGCACCCGCAAGGCGCGGCCTACCTGCAGGGCATCCTGCAGACCTTCGCCAGCCACGGCATCCGCATGGTGCGGCTGGACGCGGTGGGCTACGCCATCAAGAAGCCGGGCACCGCCTGCTTCATGCTGCCCGAGACCTTCGACTTCATCTCGCAATTCGCCGCGCAGGCGCAGGCGCTGGGCATCGAGGTGCTGGTGGAGGTGCACGCCTACTACCAGCGGCAGATCGAGATCGCGCGGCAGGTGGACTGGGTCTACGACTTCGCGCTGCCGCCGCTGGTGCTGCACGCGCTGTTCTTCCACACCAGCGCGCCGCTGAAGGCCTGGCTGCAGCGCCGCCCGCACAACGCGCTGACGGTGCTCGACACCCACGACGGCATCGGCATCATCGACATCGGCGCCGATGCGGCCGACCGTGAAGGCCGCCCGGGCCTGGTGCCGCCGGCGGAACTGGACGCGCTGGTCGAACGCATCCACCACAACAGCGGCGGCAGCAGCCGCCGCGCCACGGGGGCTGCGGCCAGCAACCTCGACCTCTACCAGGTCAACTGCACCTTCTACGACGCGCTCGGCCGCAACGACAGCGCCTACCTCGTGGCGCGCGCCATCCAGTTCTTCATGCCCGGCGTGCCGCAGGTCTACTACGTGGGCCTGCTGGCCGGCGAAAACGACCTCGCGCTGCTGGAGAAGACCGGCGTCGGCCGCGACATCAACCGCCACCACTACACGGCGGCAGAGGTTGCCGCTGCACTGCAGCGGCCGGTGGTGGCGCGCTTGCTCGAGTTGATACGCCTGCGCAACGCGCAGCCGGCTTTCGGTGGCAGCTTCAGCGTCGTCGACGCGGCCGACGACCAACTCGTGATGCGCTGGCAGCAGGGCGAAGCCTTTGCCGAACTGCAGGCCGATCTGCGCATCGGCACTGGCCGCGTGCTGCACAGCCTGGGCGCCAGCGGCGTGAGCGAACTCGTGCTCTGAACTGGCCGGCCATGAAAAAAGGTCCCGCCAAGGCGGGACCTTTTGCTTGGGGCCAGCGCTGTGCGCTCAGCCTGCCTGGTGATCGAATGGCAGCTTGAGCTGCGACAGATCCTTGCGCGTTTCCACCAGCACCAGCGGGCCTTCGTCCAGCACCACAGCCGGCTTGGGCTGACGCGGCACATGGATGGGCTTCGGCTCGGCCGCGATGGCCGCCTGGGCGGCAGCCACCTTGTCGGCGTCGCTGCCCACCCACTGCAGGCCGGCCTGTTCGGCCAGCGCGTGCAGGTCGGCCAAGGGCAGCACAAAAGGCGCCACCGGGGCTGACGCGGGTGCCGCTGCAGGCACCGGAGCCGGCGCTGCAGGCACCGCCGCCGCGCGTGCCGGCACCACGGCAGGTGCACCCACCGGCGCAACGACCGCAGCGCTTGCCGCCTCGGGAGCCGGTGCCGGTGCCCAAGGCGCGGGCGCGGCGGCTTGTGCCGGAACCGCA
This sequence comes from Betaproteobacteria bacterium, assembly GCA_031372905.1. Lineage (GTDB taxonomy): Bacteria > Pseudomonadota > Gammaproteobacteria > Burkholderiales > Burkholderiaceae_C > Rubrivivax. The sequence continues at coordinate 920 of JANMMD010000108.1, read as the reverse complement.
GCTTCAGGGTGCATCTCGCCATCGTCGTGCTGCGCCGGCATCAGCGCCGCGGGTGCCGCGTCGGCCTCGCCGCTCTCGCTCGGCGGGCCTTCACGACCGTCACGCTGGCGGCCACGGCCACCGCGGCGGCGGCCACGGCCTTCACGTTCGCCACCTTCGGCCTCGCCCGTGGCGGCCGGCGCCCCGCCATCGACGGTTGCGGCCGCTGTCGCTGCCGCAAGTGCCGTGCCTTCGCTGGCTGCCTGAACGTCACCGTTCTCGGTGATCGGGCCTTCGTCGCTGCGGCCTTCACCGCGGTCGCGGCCGCCACGGCGGCGGCGGCGGCGGCCACCTTCACGTTCACCCTCGGCCGTAGCCGGGGCTTCCGCACCGGGCAGACCGTCCACCAGCGCTTGCGGTGCCGTGCTGTCCAGCGCGAGCGCTTCGTTGCGCACCTCACCCTGCGGGGCGCCATTGCGATCGGCACGCGGGCCGCGGCCTCCGCCGTTGCGGTCGCCACGTTCACCACGCTCACCACGCTCACCACGCTCGGCATTGCGCGGCGCGCGCTCTTCGCGCGCCACGGCCTGGCCAGCATCCGCTGCGGCGCCTTCCGGGCGCGGCGGACGGTTGTTGTCACGCCCTTCGCGCCCTTCACGGCCGCCACGTTCACCGCGGCCGCCGCCATCACGTTCACCACGCTCGCGTCCACCACGGCCGCCGCGCTCGCCGCCACGTTCACCGCCACGCTCGCCACCGCGTTCACCGCCGCGGCCACCGCGCTCACCACGTCGGCCGTCGCGTTTCTCGGGTGCCGGGGCGGCCGTGGTGGTGACGGCGGGTGCAGCCACAGCGGTCACCGGGGCTGGCGCGGGCGTCGGTGCCCCACCAAAGAGGCGGCCGACCCAGGCAAAGAATCCACCACCAGCGGCAGGTGCCGC
>JANMMD010000090.1:0-3752 GCA_031372905.1 Betaproteobacteria bacterium | reverse complement strand
CAGGCGCGTCACGCCCTGCTGGTGCAGGTAGTAAACGGCATGCGAATCCTTTTCGCCGAAGATGGCCACCAGCACGTTGGCGCCGGTCACTTCCTTCTTGCCGCTGCCCGTGCTCTGCACATGCATGATGGCGCGCTGGATCACCCGCTGGAAACCCAGCGTGGGCTGCGTGTCCACCTCATCGCTGCCGCCCACGGTGGGCGTGTTCTCCTTGATAAAGGTGGCCAGGCTCTTGCGCAGATCATCGATGTTGGCGGCGCAGGCGCGCAACACCTCGGCAGCGCTGGGGTTGTCCAGCAGGGCCATCAGCAGGTGCTCGACGGTGATGAATTCGTGCCGCTGCTGACGCGCCTCGACAAACGCCATGTGCAGGCTGACTTCCAGTTCTTGCGCAATCATGCGGCCTCCATAATGCATTGCAGCGGGTGCCCGTCGCGGCGCGCCGCGGTGAGCACCAGTTCTACTTTGGTCGCGGCGACGTCCTTCGTGTAGACGCCACACACCCCGCGACCTTCGTGGTGAATCTTCAGCATGATCAACGTGGCCGAATCCGGATCACGCTGAAAGTACTGTTGCAGCACCATCACGACGAACTCCATCGGCGTGTAGTCGTCGTTCAACATCACCACTTGGTACAGCTGCGGCGGCTTCGTACGGGCCGCCTTGCGCTCAGCCACCACCGCGCCTTGCCCGCCGTCGCGGCGCACGCGGGCCGGCGGCTTGGGGGGCGGGGACGGTGGAGTGTCTTCAGGCATGCTTCATTCTATCGAGATGGCCCTGCGGCGCAGGAACCCGCACCACGTCCCTCATCAGATGTCTCATATTGCCCGGGCCACCCGTTTTTCAAGGCCAGAGCTGGACGGGGTTTCACCGCCTTTCTGCCAGTCCGGCACCAGCGTGGCTGGGCTCTGTCCAAGCTACAGTGCCACTTCCCTGGGTCGCAGCCTTGACATCGGGTCTCACAGCGATGGACAATTTTTTCGTTGTAGCCCTCAAGGGGAGCGGAAATGGCCAACGGCACAGTGAAGTGGTTCAACGATGCCAAGGGCTTTGGCTTCATCGAGCCTGAAGGGGGGGGCGCAGACGTCTTCGCCCATTTTTCGGCGGTGCAGATGGACGGCTTTCGCACGCTCAAGCAGGGTGGCCGTGTGACCTACGAGCTGGTGCAGGGCCCGAAGGGCGATCTTGCGCACAACATCCGGCCGCTGCTGACGCCTGAGGAAGCTGCTGCGACGTCAGCTCTGCCCGAAGCCGCGCACTGAACTCCCCCGCGGCCGCGGTCGCCACTGTCCGCGGACCTGGTCTGGCGCGTGATCGTGGCGTGGCCGGGATCTCAATGCGCCTTGGCGCTAGCGGGCCGTTTCGCAGCGGGTCGCCGATCTGGGTTTTTTGCATCCCGGCGAGCACCGGCCGGGTGTGAGGGCGCGCAGTGAGCGCAAGCGCGTGGCACCGATGGGGCCACGCCACTCCGGGCAGCCAGCCTTCGCGGCCGACCTGCAGCAATTCGTCAAAGGCGGCTTCGACGGCCTCCTCAATGGCGGCACCCTGCCCACCGCCCTTCTGTGCCAAGGGACAAGGCTTGGCGACGAGGGACACGCCGAAAGCGGCACCCAAGAGCAACCGAATCCGGCGGCGTTGTCAGAACTCAACAGGTCTCCGCTACCTGCAGGCGCCGACACGCACGCGTCGGTTGCTGTGTACGGGGCGCTGGCGGGAAGCAAAAAAGCGAGTTTGAAAGCCCCATCCCCCGCCATGTCCGTGGCCCATCGGCCGAGCGGACGAGCGGACCTCCCGCCGCGCACCGGGCATCGTCCAGGGCGATCTGGCGATACCCTTCAGGAGGACGATCTCAGCCGGGATGTTTGCGATGACCGCGCTGGCGCTGCTGGCGTTGCCGCTGTGCAAGCGGTTTGCGCGTCGCGAGTGAGCCACGGCATGCGCAGCGTCCAGGCACGCAGCGTGCCCCCGAATGCCACACCTCGTCCGACAGCGGAACACGCCGTTCTCTGACAAAGCAGCACTCGCTCGCCCCATAACCTGCAGGCACATTAACTCAAAAGACGAGAGAAACATGAACTTCATCATTTGGTTGGTCGTTGGTGGCCTGATCGGCTGGGTTGCAAGCATGGTGATGAAGACTGACGCGCAGCAGGGAATGATCCTGAACGTCGTCGTCGGCATCGTCGGCGCCATGCTGGGCGGTTGGCTCCTGGCGCCGATGTTCGGCACGGGCACCATCAACAGCAATGACTTCAGCCTGGCCGGTTTGGGCGTGTCACTGCTCGGCGCCATCGTGTTGCTGGCTGTCGTCAATTTCTTCCGTCGGGGCAGCGCACGTTAATTCGTCTCTCGTTCTAGAAAAAAGGCCCTCGGTTTCCTGGAGGGCCTTTTCATTTGTGCTTTCAAATGGGCGATGAGCTTGGCCCTCAGCGACACCGTGCTTCGCCCGAATCATCGGGCAACCTTGTTCCTGCAGCGTCCCGGCGCTTTCTCATTGCAGACCCTCAAGGCCTTTCGCGCCAACCAGGGCCTGCTGCTGGCCGGCGCCATCGCCTACTGCGCCTCGCTGTCGATCGTGCCGCTCTTGATCCTGACGGTGATCGCGCTGACGCACTTTGTCGACCAGGTCGGGCTCCTAAGCACCCTGGGCCGCTATCTCGAGTGGCTGATTCCTGGGTAATCACGCGCCGTGGTGGCCGAGCTGGCCACCTTCCTGGAACACCGTGAAATGGCTGGTTGGGTGCCTAGAGCTGGCTGTTCAGCAGCTTGGCCACCCGCTCCAGCACACGCTCGGTCCAAGGTCGCGCCTGCCATTCGGCCAGCGTGATGCGACGCGCCAGCGCCCAGTCCTGGTCGAACACCTGACGCTGGATGGCGCCGAAGTCGCGGTTGAGCACGTTCAGATTGGCCTCGTCGTTGAGCCGGAACGATCGGTTGTCGAAGTTCGTCGAACCCACCGACGAGAACACGCCATCGACGACGAGGCCCTTGACGTGAAACATGGTCGGCTGGAATTCGGCAATCTCGATGCCGGCTTGCAGCATCGGGCCCCAGCTGCCGCGCGAGGCCTTGCGCACGACTTCCGAATCGATGTGTCCGCTGGGCACGATGACGCGAACCTTGACGCCGCGGCGCGCTGCATCGACCAAAGTCTGGATCGTCATCTCATCGGGCACGAAGTAAGAGTTCGCGAGGTCGATGCTGCGCTTGGCCGCCGTGATGGCCAGCATGTACATCAGCTGCATGCTTTCGCTACCGCCGCTGGGTGAACTGCTGAACATCTGGGCTGCCAGGTCGCCGGCGGGCTGGAGCGTGGGGAAGTAGGTATCCCCATGCAACACCTCACCGGTGACCTTCATCCAGTTGTCGAGGAAGACCGACTGCATCTGCGCCACCACCGGGCCTTCGACACGAAAGTGGCTGTCGCGCCACTCTTGCGGGTCGCGCGCCTGGCCCCGCCAGTGGTCGGCGATGCCCACACCCCCGGTGTAGCCGATGCGGCCATCCACCACCAACAGCTTGCGGTGAGTGCGGTTGTTGAGCTTGTTCCACTGGCTCCAGTGGGGTTCGTGGAAACGCTCCACCTGCACGCCGGCTTGTTTCATCTCGTCGACCAGCGCCTGCTCCATCTTCAGGCTGCCCACCCAGTCAAGCAGCACATGCACGCGAACGCCAGCGCGGGCTCGCTCTTGCAGCGCGTCGACGAATTCGCGGCCGATGCTGCCTGACCAGTAGATGTAGGTTTCAAAGGT
>JANMMD010000248.1:0-2290 GCA_031372905.1 Betaproteobacteria bacterium | reverse complement strand
CGCCGGGTGTTCGAACTCAGGGGTAGAAGAGCTCGATGGTGTAGCCGGCCACTGGCGCCGTCGTGGCCTGGAGTGTGGCCTGCAGCGCCAGTTCGCGGCCCGCGCCCAGTGTGGTGGTGTTCACGCCGAGTTCGGTGGTGGTGAGCACGCGGCGCGCCACCAACTGGCCCTGGGCGTCGGTGAGCGAAAGCTCGAGCGCCGGCAGCGCGAGTTCCAGGGCCTCGCGATTGCGCAGCGCCACGCTCAGGCGGTAGACGCTGGACTTCTCCACCCGCACCAGCCCGCTGCTTTCCACCACCAGGCTGTCGATGACATGCGCCGGGCCGATGCTGCAGCCCAGCGGCACGCAGGCGGCCTGCAGCCCGGGGCGCAGCGCCGGGAAGCGCGCGGCCACGAGATCGCGGTATTCCAGGGCCATCTGCAGGGCCAGGCCGGCTGCGCCCAGCACCACGGTGGCGGCGAGCGCTACGCGCACACGCGGCTGGCGCCAGCGCGCGGCGCGTTCGGCCTGGCGCAGAAAGCTTGGCGTGGTGCCAATCTTTGCCTTGGCGTTCTTGGCGCGCTCCGCACCGGCGCCGGGTGCCGGGCCGCGAGGCTCCGCGCGGAAGTCTTCGGCCGCCGACTGCGCTTCGCTGGCTGAGCGTGGTTCGGCCGGCTCGGGCGGGTCGGCCGCATCCGCCAGGAAGCGTGACACCGCCTCGTCCATGGTCGGCATGGGGTCGGCGTCGGGCTCGGGTGCGGGCGGTTCAGGCTCGCGGCGTGGCGGCGGTTTGAGGCCAAAGTCGGCCAGCGCCGGCGGCGGTGCGGCCGGTGGCGGCGTGCCGCCCTGCCGCGCGGCACCAAATTTCACCATCGCGCCTGGTGTCTCGCCCGGCGTGCCACGGGGCGCGCCGGTGTCCAGGTCGAGCAGGGCTTCGGCGGCGTTGAAGACCTCCGAGCATCGGCCGCAGCGCACCCAGCCCTCGGACACGCGCAGCTGGTCGGGCACGACGCGAAAGACGGTGCCGCAGGCGGTGCAGCGGGTGGCCATGCCGGAAGCCATCGGTGCGGCTCCGGGGTTCAGGCCGTGGGCGCCGTCGGGGCCCTGTTGGCGGTGGCTGGCTTGCGGGCGCACATCAGCACCCAGCCGTCTTCCTCGTCGGCCACCTGCACGTGCAGCCAGGGCGCATAGGCGGCGGTGATGTCATCGGCCTGGCGCGCCAGGATGCCCGCCATCACCAGCCAGCCGCCGGGGGCGACGTGGTTGCTCAGCAGCGGCGCCAGCAGCTTCAGCGGCGTGGCCAGGATGTTGGCCAGCACCACGCCGTACTCGCCCTGCGCCTGCGCTGGCAGGCCGGCCACCAACGTGGTTGGCGCCACGCCGTTGCGCTGTGCGTTGTCGCGGGTGCTTTGCACCGCAGCGGGGTCGATGTCGACGGCATCGATGAAACCCGCACCGACCAGCGCGGCGCCGATGGCCAGGATGCCGCTGCCGCAGCCGTAATCCAGCACGCGGCTCAGGTCGGCGCCGGCGGGCTCTGCGCCACGCCGGGCCAGCCAGCGAAGGCACATGCGTGTGGTGGGATGGGTGCCGGTGCCGAAGGCCAGGCCCGGGTCGAGCCGCATCACCTGCTTGGCGCCGGGCGGCACCTCGTGCCAGCTGGGCACCACCCAGAACTCGGGCGTGATCTCCACCGGCGCGAACTGGCTCTGCGTCAGGCGCACCCAATCCTGGTCCTCCACGGCGTGCAACGCCTGCACGTGGGCGCCGTCATTGGCGAACTGCGCCAGCGCCGCGGCTGCCGCCTGGTCGGCCGCAGCCTCGGTCTCGAACAGCGCCTTCAGCGTGCTGCGGTCCCAGCCCGGCGCAGGCGCCGGCATGCCGGGCTCACCGAAGAGCGCCCGCTCGGCCTCGGTGTCGGCATCGGCGTCCTCGACGCTGACCGACAGCGACTCCAGCTCGTCCATCAGCAGGTCGGACAGTGGCTCCACCACGGACGCCGGTGCGCGCAAGACGAGTTCGTACATGGCACTGTCAGCGCGTGCGCTGGCCGAGCCAGCCTTCGAGGTAATGGATGCTGGTGCCGCCTTCGATGAACTTGGCATCGGCCATCAGCTCACGGTGCAGCGGGATGTTGGTGCTGATGCCTTCGACCAGCGTCTCGGAGAGCGCCGTGCGCATGCGCGCCAGGGCCTGGTCGCGGGTGTCGCCGTGGCAGATGATCTTGCCGACCATGCTGTCGTAGTTGGGCGGCACGAAGTAGTTCGTGTAGAGGTGCGAATCCACGCGCACCCCCGGCCCGCCCGGCGG
>JANMMD010000065.1:0-6313 GCA_031372905.1 Betaproteobacteria bacterium | reverse complement strand
AAGGCTTCGTCCAGCAGTTCGCGTCGCTGGCTCATGAAGGTGACCACGGTGTTGGGCCGCAGCTCCTTGCCGCTGCGTGCCACCTTCAGGCGCATGCCGCGCGTGAACTTGCCGCTGGCCACGCGCACGAAGGCGATGCGGTCGCGGTGCGCGGGGTCCATGTTGGCCTGGATCTTGAAGACGACGCCGGTGAACTTGGCCTCTTCGGGCTTCACGGTGCGCTGCATCGCGCGGCGGTCACCGGGCGGTGGCGCCAGGTCCACCAGCGCGTCCAGCACCTCGCGCACGCCGAAGTTGTTGACCGCGCTGCCGAAGAACATCGGCGTCTGCTTGCCCGACAGAAACGCGGCTTCGTCGAAGGGCGGCGCGGCGTCGGTCAGCAGGCCGATCTCGCCTTCGGCCTGCGTCCACTGCATGCCGAAGCGTTCGGCATAGGCCGGGTTGTCCAGGCCGTCGAGGATCTCGTCTTCCGCACCCTTTCGGTCTTCACCGGGGCTGAAGACGCGCATCTGTTGTTCGCGCAGGTCCATCACGCCGTGGAAGGCCTTGCCCATGCCCACGGGCCAGGTGAAGGGCACCACCTCCATGCCCAGTTCACGCTCGATCTCGTCCATCAGCGCGAGGGGATCTTTCACCTCGCGGTCCATCTTGTTGACGAAGGTCAGGATGGGCGTGTTGCGCGCGCGGCAGACCTGCAGCAGGCGGCGCGTCTGCGGCTCCACGCCGTTGGCCGCATCGATGACCATCAGCGCAGCGTCCACCGCGGTCAGCACGCGGTAGGTGTCTTCCGAAAAGTCCTGGTGGCCGGGGGTGTCGAGCAGGTTGATGACGCAGTCGCGGTACTCCATCTGCATCACGCTGGACGCCACCGAGATGCCACGCTGCTTCTCGATCTCCATCCAGTCGCTGGTGGCATGGCGCGTGGCCTTGCGCGCCTTCACGCTGCCGGCGATCTGGATCGCGCCCGAGAACAGCAGCAGCTTTTCCGTCAGCGTGGTCTTGCCCGCGTCGGGGTGGCTGATGATGGCGAAGGTGCGGCGGCGGCGCACCTGCGGGGCGAGATCGGAGGACATGAGGCGCTTTCGAGAGGAGCGCGATTATCGACGGCGATGCGATGATCGGCCGTGATGAACCCCTTGCTCGACCTGCACCCCGAAGTGGCCGATGCGCTGCGCCACGGCCGGCCCGTGGTGGCGCTGGAGTCCACCATCATCAGCCACGGCATGCCCTGGCCGCAGAACGCCGAGACGGCTTTTCGCGTTGAAGCCGCCGTGCGTGAACACGGCGCGCTGCCGGCCACCATCGCGGTCGTCGATGGCCGGCTGAAGGCTGGCCTGACACATGAGCAGATCGAAGACCTGGCGCGCCAGGGACTGGCCGTGCCCAAAGCGAGCCGGCGCGACCTGCCGTTGCTCATCGCTGCCGGCACTACGGGTGCCACCACGGTGGCCGCGACGATGATCATCGCGGCCATGGCCGGCATCCGCATCTTCGCCACCGGCGGCATCGGCGGCGTGCACCGCGGCGCCGAGACCAGTTTCGACGTCAGCGCCGATCTGCAGGAGCTGGCGCGCACATCCGTTGCGGTGGTGTGCGCTGGCGCGAAAGCCATCCTCGACCTGAAGCTGACGCTGGAGTACCTGGAAACGCAGGGCGTGCCCGTGCTGGGCCACGGCACCGACGAGCTGCCGGCCTTCTACTCGCGCGCGAGCGGCCTGAAACTGCAGCACCGGCTGGACACGCCCACCGCCATCGCCCGTGTGCTGCAGGCCCAGTGGGCCCTGGGGCTGGGCGGGGGCGTGGTGATCGCCAACCCCATCGCCAGCGAGCACGAGATTCCGCACGCCTGCATCTCGGCCCACATCGAGCAGGCGCTGGCAGAAGCGCAGGCGCAGGGCGTGGCTGGCGCGGCCATCACGCCGTTTCTGCTGGCGCGGGTGAGTGAACTTACAGGCGGGGCCAGCCTGGCGGCGAACATCCAGCTGGTGTTGGCCAATGCGCGCCTGGCCGCGCAGGTCGCGGTGGCTCTGGCCGCAGCGTTGGCTGCTGAGCGCGCGACAGAACGGGCGACGGCATGAAGGCGGCTGCAAGCGGCGCCTTGCCCGAACGCCTGCGCCTGGAAACGCGCGAGCTGCACGCCGCCACCGAGCGCACCGGTGCCATGGCCGCGCTGCTGGCCGGGCGCCTGCCGCGCGCTGATTACCTGGCGATGCTGCGCAACCTGCACGCCATCTACGCCGCGCTGGAAGCCGCGCTGCATGCCCACGCAGCGGCGGTGCCCGTGGCGGCCTTGCAGGCTGGCACGCTGGGCCGCGCTGCGCCGCTGGCCGAAGACCTGGCCGCGTTGCATGGCCCGGCCTGGTCGGATGAGCTGCCCTTGACCGCTGCCGCGCTCGGCTACGTGGCACGCTTGCAGGCCCTGCAGACAGCGGCCGGGCCGGCCGCCGCGCCGGCGCTGGTGGCGCATGCCTACGTGCGCTATCTCGGCGACCTGCATGGCGGCCAGGTGCTGCAGCGGCTCGTCGGGCGCCATTACGGGCTGTCCGGCGAAGGCGGTGCACCGGGCACGCGCTTCTACGATTTCGGCGACACCCCGCAAGTGCTGGCCTTGCGTCAGCAGCTGCGCGCTGCCTTGGGCAGCCTGCCCTTCGATGGCGCCGAGCAAGACAGCGTGGTGGCCGAAGCCTGCTGGGCCTTCGAGCAGCACCAGCGCCTGTTCACCGAGCTGCTGCCCAGCGGCTGAGGGCAGGCGTCCGAGCTGCGGCGACCTAACCCGCCGTGAAGTTGCGAAATCGCTCGTAGAGCGCCGTGGCGCGTTGTGCCGAGGCCTCCAGCTCCTGCAGCAACGGCGCCACCGAAGGCCCGCCCACGGCGTCGGCAATGTCCATCGCCGCCAGGCTGGCGTTGCTGAGAATGGCGCCCAAGACCTCGTCGGCTCGCCGGCCAGCACCCTGGCCCGTCCCCTGGCTGGCACCGGAATCTGTGGCCGTGCCCGGGGCAGAGTTCGAGCCGGTGCCCGAAATGGCACCGCCGGCCAACAGCAGCGAGGCCTCCAGGCGCTGCCGCGCCAGCGCCGTCTCGCGCCGTGCACGCAGGTCGTCCAGCACGATGATGCAACCCAGCAATTCGCCGTCGCGCGTGGGCACGGCCTCTGCGCGCACGGCCACAGGCGTGCCGGCGCCGTGCGCGGCGCCCGGGTTCAGCACCACCCACTCACCGCGCCAGGGCACACGGGCCAGGTTCTCCAGCGCCTGCTGTACGCCTTCGGCATTGTCGAAGAGCCCGGCCACCCGCAAACCCACGGCAGGGGCCTCGGCGGCGGCGCCGCGCAGCGCCAGGAAGGCGTGGTTGGCGAAGATCAAAGCGCCGCGCGCATCCGTCATCAGCACCGGCTCCTGCGCGGCGTTGACGGTCTGGCGTATCTGCGCCAGCTGGTGTTCGGCAATCAGCAGCCGCACCGCGTTCACCTGCACGATGATGTCTACCAGCGCCATGCCGATGGCGCGGCCCATGGTGCGTTCGGCCAGCGTCCAGGGCCGTGCGGTACCGCGCACGATCTCCGACCAGGTGGCGAAGGAGCGCCGCGGCGAGAGCTGCAGCGGGTCTTGCACCGGGCCGGCCGCGGCGCCGTCCCGGGGCTCGTGAGCCAGCAGTGCGGCCTTGTCCGGGTTGCCGGCCCATTTCACGGTGAGCAGCTGTTCCTTGCGAAACCACATCAGGAAGTCGGGCCGCTGCGTCGACAGCCGCACCGCCAGCACGCCGCAGGCCGTGGGCGTGAGTGCGGCCAGCGGCGGGTGGGCCTGGCCCACCGCGTTGCAGGTGTAGGGCGCGCCGGGGTCGGCACCGGCGGGCTGCTCGTGCACCCAGGTGCACAGGGCGCGGAGCTCGGGCGTGGACGGCACGTCGCCAGTGCTGAGGATCTCGTCACCGTGGAACAGCGCCGCGCCGGTGGCTTCCAGCGGCTGCAGCAGCGTGCGCGGATTGCGGAACAGCGCCTGGCGCCAGTCGCCTTCGGTGGACGTGGCCTCGATCAGGCGCTGCTCCAGCCGCTGCACCATCAAGGCCACCTGGGCGTGGGCGTAGTTCTCGATGGCGGCGATGCGGGTGGAGGCCACCTCGGCCAGCAGGTCCACCACCTGGCGCAGGCCCAGGCGCAGGTGGCGCGGGCTGTAGTGGTGGGCTGCGATCAGGCCCCACAGCCGCCCCTCGCGCACCAGCGACGCCACCAGCGTGCCGGTGACGCCCATGTTCTTCAGGTACTGCAGGTGCAGCGGGCTCATGCTGCGCAGGTGGCACATCGACATGTCCAGCGGCGTGCCGCTGTCGGGCCGCAACGCGGGCACCAGCGGCGAGGCTTCGTAGTGCACATCGGCCAGCACACGCACGCGGTTGCGCAGGTAGAGCTCGCGCGCACGCTGGGGGATGTCGCTGGCCGGGTAGTGGTGGCCCAGCAGCGGCTCGAGCTGGGCCGCGCGCGCCTCGGCGAAGATCTGGCCGTGGCCGTCGGGGTCGAAGCGGTAGACCATCACGCGGTCGTAGCCGGTGAGGTCGCGCAGCACCTGCACCACGGCGTCGCACAGGCCGTTCAGCGTGCCGGCGGCGGAGAAGCGCTCCACCGCGGCGGCGATGGAGCGGGTGCCATGGGCGGCGTCCAAGGCGATCGCGGCCATGCCGCTGCCGCGGTCCACCGGCTCCAGCTCGAGCACGACACCGCCGCCAGGCGGGCGGTGCGCGGTGCCCTCGAAATAACGCAGCGCCCGGCCTTGGCCGGTGTGGCAGCGCAGCGGCAGCGGTTCTTCGCCCAGCCCGGGCAGCAGGTGCTGCACCTGCACGGCCAGGTTGCCGGCCAAACGTGCAAGCGCTTGGCCTTGCAGGGCCGCTGCGTCAATGCCCAGCAGTTCAGCGGTGTTGGCACTGGCCTGCAATACCGGCAGGTTGGCATCGGCCTGCAGCAGCAAGAGCAAACCGTGCGGCTGCACCGAGCCCGCCAAGTGGATCAGCTCTCGCTCGCAGTTGGTGAGTGTGGCCTGGCCGAAGGCGGGGCTGTCCATGCGGTCAAGGTAGCACAGCCACTGCCGGTGTCCGTGCTGGTTTGTGCGGGTTATCGAGGGGAAAAACCGCGCGTCAACCCGTGGGTTGGCGTGTTCGCGGCGTGCAGGTTTCGCGCTGCCCGAGCTCAGGTCTCCAGCAGCGAGCGCAACATCCAGGCCGTCTGCTCGTGCACCGTGAGGCGCTGCGTCAGCAGGTCGGCGGTGGGCTCGTCGCTGGCTTTGTCAGCCAACGGAAAAATGCCGCGCGCGGTGCGGGCCACGGCCTCGTGCCCGTCGACGAGCACCTTCACCATCGCCAGCGCCTTGGGCGGTATGGTGGGCGCGTCGGGCAGCGAGCTCAGCGCCGTGAACTGCGCATAACTGCCCGGTGCGGTGTGGCCCAGGCTGCGGATGCGCTCAGCGATCGGGTCCACCGCGTTCCACAGCTCGGTGTACTGCGCCATGAACATCGTGTGCAGGGTGTTGAACATCGGCCCCGTCACGTTCCAGTGGAAGTTGTGCGTGGTGAGGTAGAGCGTGTAGGTGTCGGCCAGCAGTTGGCTCAGGCCACCGGCAATGGCCGCGCGGTCTTTGGCGCTGATGCCGATGTTGATGCTGACGTCGAGGGTTGCGCCGCCGTTCGTCTTCTTTGCCATGCCCGTGCTCCTGAAATGAAAAACCCCCGGACTCTAGCGAAGCCCGGGGGTCACGTCGGTCAAGCCATTCAGGCCAGGTCGTAGCGGCCCAGGTTCATCACCTTGGTCCAGGCGGCGCCGAAGTCCGCAACGAACTTGTGCTGTGCGTCGCTGGCGGCATAGACCTCAGCCAGCGAACGCAGCTGCGAGTTCGAGCCGAACACCAGATCGACCACCGTGCCCGTGGCCTTGATCGCGCCGGTCTTGCGGTCGCGGCCTTCCAGCGCGTGGCCCGAAGACTTCGTCCACTTCGTGTTCATGTCGAGCAGGTTCACGAAGAAGTCGTTGCTCAGCACGCCGGGGCGCGTGGTGAACACGCCATGCGCTGCGTTGCCGACGTTGGCGCCCAGCACCCGCAGGCCGCCCACCAGCACCGTCATCTGCGGCGCGTTCAAGGTCAGCAGCTGCGCCTTGTCCACCAGCAGCTCGGCAGCCGCGGCTTCCAGCCCGGGGCGCGCGTAGTTGCGGAAGCCATCGGCCACCGGCTCCAGCACGGCGAAGGACTCGATGTCGGTCTGGTCCTGCGTCGCATCGGTGCGGCCGGGGGCGAAGGGCAGGTTCAAGGCCACGCCACCGGCTTTCGCAGCG
>JANMMD010000045.1:0-17583 GCA_031372905.1 Betaproteobacteria bacterium | reverse complement strand
CCCCCACGCGGGTGCCCTCCCGTTGGCCGCGGGGGGGGGTCTATTTCGGGGTCACCGGTTTCGTGGCAAAATCGGGATTGGGGGGGGGGGGCCGGGGTGGGCCGGGCGGGGGGGTTTGGGGGGGGGGGGGGGGGGGGGGTGGCGGTCCCGGCCGCGGCGGCCCACGGGGCGGCCCGCGCGGCCCTCGTTGAAGGGCGTGCCGGGCGGCGCTTTGAGTCCCGCCCGCACGCTACAATCAAAAGCTTTGCCAAGTCGTTGATTCAGGAGCACTTTTCATCATGGCCATCGAACGTACCCTTTCCATCATCAAGCCCGACGCCGTGGCCAAGAACGTCATCGGGCAGATCTATGCCCGTTTTGAAGGCGCCGGCCTGAAGGTCATCGCCGCGAAGATGACGCACCTCTCGCAGGGCGAGGCCGAGGCCTTCTACGCCGTGCACAAGGCACGCCCCTTCTTCAACGACCTGGTCAAGTTCATGATCAGCGGCCCGGTGATGATCCAGGCGCTGGAAGGCGAAGGCGCGATCCTGAAGAACCGCGACCTGATGGGCGCCACAGACCCGAAGAAGGCCGAGAAGGGCACCATCCGCGCCGACTTCGCCGACAGCATCGACGCGAACGCCGTGCATGGCAGCGACGCGCCAGAAACCGCCGCCGTCGAGATCGCGTTCTTCTTCCCCGGCATGAACGTCTACAGCCGCTGAAGCAGGCCGTGGCCGTCAACCTTCTCGACTTCGACCTCGAGGGTTTGGCGGCCTTCTGCGGCAGCCTGGGCGAGAAGCGCTTCCGCGCAGTCCAGCTGTACCGTTGGATCCATCAGAAGGGCCAGGCCGACTTCGAACAGATGTCCGACCTGGCCAAGAGCCTGCGCCACAAGTTGGCAGGCGCTGCCGAGGTGCGCGGCCTGCCGCTGATCAGCGAACATGTCTCCACCGACGGCACCACCAAGTGGCTGTTCGATGTGGGTGCCGGTAACGCGGTCGAAACGGTCTTCATTCCGGAGGCCGACCGCGGCACGCTGTGCGTGTCTTCACAGGCCGGTTGTGCCGTCGGCTGCCGTTTCTGCAGCACGGGCCACCAGGGTTTCAGCCGCAACCTCGGCACCGGCGAGATCGTCGCGCAGCTGTGGTTGGCCGAACATCGCTTGCGTCAGACGCTGGGTTTGAAGGACGGCGAACGCGCCATCGACAACGTCGTGATGATGGGCATGGGCGAGCCGCTGCAGAACTACGCGGCGCTGGTGCCCGCGCTGCGCACCATGCTCGATGACCATGGCTACGGCCTCTCGCGCCGGCGCGTGACGGTGTCGACCTCGGGCGTGGTGCCGATGATCGACCGCCTGCGTGACGATTGCCCGGTGGCGCTTGCGGTGTCGCTGCATGCGCCGAACGACGTGCTGCGCGACAACCTCGTGCCGCTGAACCGCAAGTACCCGATCAACGAGCTGCTCGATGCCTGCACGCGTTATCTGCAGGCCGCGCCGCGCGACTTCATCACCTTCGAGTACTGCATGCTCGATGGCGTGAACGACACACCGGAACACGCCCACGAGCTGGTGCGGCTGCTCAAGCAGCGCATCTCCTGCAAGATCAACCTGATTCCCTTCAACCCTTTCCCGGCGTCGGGCCTGCTGCGCTCGCCGCGCGAACGTGTGCAGGCCTTCGCGCACGTGCTGCAGGCAGCCGGCATCGTGACCACCGTGCGCAAGACGCGCGGTGACGACATCGACGCGGCCTGCGGCCAGCTGGCTGGTGAGGTGCAAGACCGCACGAACGCGCGCGAGCGCCTGGCGCGCCAGCGCCAGGTCATTCCCATCGTGACCCACGGAGCGCCAGCATGAACAAGGCAGGCCGAGCAGCGCTGGCGCTGGTTGCGTGTGGAGCGTTCGGCGTCCTCACCGGCTGCGTCACCACCACGACCAACAGCGCGACCGGTGTCGAGGTGCGCGAGGTCAAGCCGTCCAACGAGCCCGCTGATCTGGAGCGGCGCGCCCGCGTCCGGTTGGAACTGGCCGGCCTGTATCTCGGCCGCGGCCAGCACGACACGGCACTGGAAGAAGTGCAGCGCGCACTGGCCGTCAAGCCCGACCTGCCCGAGGCCTACAACCTGCGGGGTCTGGCCTATGCGGCCAAGGGGGACATTCCCTCTGCCGACCAGGCCTTCCAGCGCGCGCTGCTGCTGGGGCCGCGCGACGGCAACACGATGCACAACTACGGCTGGTTCCTGTGCCAGCAGCAGCGCTGGAACGATGCCGACGCGCAGTTCAACGGCGCACTGGGACAAGCGCAGTACCGCGACACGGTGCGCACGCTGCTGGCACAAGGCGTGTGCCAGGCCCGCGCCGGGCGCTGGGCCGAAGCAGAACGCACGCTGTCGCGTTCTTTCGAACTCGACCCGAGCAACCCGGTGACGGCCTACAACCTCAGCGACGTGCTGTTGCGCCGCGGCGAACTCGAGCGCGCGCGTTTCTATATCGCTCGCATCAATTCGCAACCTGAGCTCAGCAGCGCACAGAGCCTCTGGCTGGCGGCGCGCATCGAGCGGCGGCTCGGCAACCTGCAAGGCTTGCAGGAGATAGGCCGCAAGTTGCAGGAACGTTTCCCCGAGTCGGCCGAAGTGCT
Organism: Betaproteobacteria bacterium; assembly: GCA_031372905.1. GTDB lineage: Bacteria > Pseudomonadota > Gammaproteobacteria > Burkholderiales > Burkholderiaceae_C > Rubrivivax. The sequence continues at coordinate 14,962 of JANMMD010000045.1, read as the reverse complement.
GCAGTACGAAAAAGGGCGATTTGATGAGTGAGCCCCAGCTGGGCGCAGCCACCGCAGCCACCGCGGGCAGCTTGTTGCGCGCCGCAAGAGAAAAACAAGGCCTGCACATCGCGGCCCTGGCTGCGGCGATCAAGGTGCAGCAGCGCAAGCTCGAGGCACTGGAAGGCGACCGTTATGGGGAACTGCCCGACGCCACATTCACGCGTGCTTTGGCGCAAACCGTTTGCCGCACGCTGAAGGTCGATGCGCGTCCGGTGCTCGAGCTGCTGCCACCGGCGCCGGCGCTGGCGCTGGAGCCCGGCAGGGGCGGGCTGAACACGCCGTTTCGCGAGCGCCCGGGCCGCGAAGAGCCAGGCTTGGGCACGGTGGTCATGCGGCCGATGGTGTGGGCGGCTGCGGCGCTCGTATTGGCCGCGGTGGCAGTGCTGCTGGCGCCGGCAAACTGGTGGCAACTGCTGCGCGGGAGCGCGCCCGCCAGCCCGGCGGCGCTACCCGCTGCGCCTGCGCCGGCTGCCGCCGAGCCCATGCTCGCACCCACGCCGGCCAGCGCCCCGTTGGCCGTGGCCGAGCCTGCCTTGGCGGCGGCGTCACAAGCCATGGTCGAAACGGTCTTCGCTGCGCAGAACCCGGCGCCAGCTGCCAGCGAGCCCGCGCTCGCGCCATCGGCTGGCACGGCCGCCGCGCCCTTGGCCATTGCGGCGCCGAACGGCGTGGTGCAACTGCGCACCAGCGAAGCCAGCTGGGTGGAAGTCCGCGACGCACGCGGCCAGCTGCTGTTGTCGCGCACCGTGCAGCCTGGCGAAAGTGTCGGCCTGGACGGCAGCCTGCCGATGCGCCTGGTGATCGGCAACGCTGCCGTCACGCAGCTGGGCTTCCGCGGCAAGCCCGTCGATCTGGCCCCGAGCACACGCGACAATGTGGCGCGCGTCGAATTGCGCTGATGCGCGCGAACGAGCTCCGTGAACGAGACCCCGCCATGAACTCACCCGAAACCCTGGACATCATCGAGGCAGCCACGCCCGCCCAGCGCAAGACGCGACAGGCGCGCGTGGCCTGGGGCGACCATGTCGTGACGGTGGGTGGCGGTGCGCCGGTGCGCCTGCAGAGCATGACCAACACCGACACCGTCGACGCCATCGGCACCGCCATCCAGTGCAAGGAACTGGCGCAGGCGGGCAGCGAACTCGTGCGCATCACCGTCAACACGCCCGAGGCCGCCGAGGCCGTGCCGCATGTGCGTGAACAGCTCGACCGCATGGGCATCCACGTGCCGCTGGTGGGCGACTTCCATTACAACGGGCATCGCTTGCTGACTGATTACCCGGCGATGGCGCAGGCGCTCAGCAAGTACCGCATCAACCCCGGCAACGTGGGCAAGGGCGACAAGCGCGACCGCCAGTTCGCAATGATGGTGGAGGCCGCGGCCAAGTACGACAAGGTCGTGCGCATTGGCGTGAACTGGGGCAGCCTTGATCAAGAGCTGCTGGCCGAGCTGATGGACCAGAACGCGCGGCGCGGGGTGCCGCTGGATGCCAAGCAGGTGATGTACCAGGCGCTGGTGCAAAGCGCGTTGAGCTCGGCCGACGTGGCGCGCGAGATCGGCCTGAACCCCGATAACATCATCATCAGCTGCAAAGTGAGTGGTGTGCAGGACCTCATCAGCGTCTACCGTGCATTGGCGCGGCGCTGCGACTACGCGTTGCACCTCGGTCTCACCGAAGCCGGCATGGGCACCAAGGGCACGGTGGCCAGCGCCACCGCCCTGGGGGTGCTGCTGCAGGAAGGCATCGGCGACACCATCCGCGTGAGCTTGACGCCTCAGCCCGGCGAGGCGCGCACGCAAGAGGTGGTGGTGGCGGCGGAAATCCTGCAGAGCCTGGGCCTGCGCAGCTTCAACCCCAGTGTCACCGCCTGCCCGGGCTGCGGCCGCACCACCAGCACCACCTTCCAGGAACTGGCCAAGCAGATCGACGACTTCCTGCGTGCGCAGATGCCCGTGTGGAAGGAGAAGTACCCCGGCGTGGAAACGATGAAAGTCGCCGTGATGGGCTGCATCGTCAACGGCCCCGGCGAAAGCAAGCATGCCGACATCGGCATCAGCCTGCCGGGCACCGGCGAAGCGCCGGCTGCTCCGGTGTACATCGACGGTGAGAAGGCCATGACGCTGCGTGGCGAGGGCATCGTCCACGAGTTCCACAAGATCGTCGAGGGCTACATCGAACGAAGGTTCGGCAGCGTCACGGCAGCGCATTGACGCTGCCCGTCGCGAACCGCCTCGTCCTCCTCGACTTCCACGGCGCGCCACTGCGCCGCATTCCCCATGGCTGAAAAACTGGTTGCCGTCAAAGGCATGAACGACATCCTGCCCGCCGATTCGGCGCGCTGGGAGTGGTTCGAAGACACCGTGCGCCGCCTGCTGGCGCGTTATGGCTACCGTGGCCTCCGCACGCCCATCGTCGAGCCCACGGCGCTGTTCGTGCGCGGGCTGGGTGAAGTCACCGACATCGTCGAGAAGGAGATGTACTCCTTCCAAGACAGCATGAATGGCGACCGCCTCACGCTGCGCCCCGAGGCCACCGCCGGCATGGTGCGCGCCATCAACGAGCACAACGCGCTCTACAACGGCCCGCTGCGCGTGTGGCAGATGGGGCCGATGTTCCGCCACGAGCGGCCACAGAAAGGCCGCTACCGCCAGTTCCACCAGTTGGACGTGGAAGCCTTCGGCCACGCTGGGCCCGATGTCGATGCCGAGATCATCCTGATGCTGCGCGCCTTGTGGCGCGAGCTCGGCCTGAAGGAAGGCAGCGACGTGACCTTGGAGATCAACAGCCTGGGCCAGCCCGAAGAGCGCAAGCTGCACCGCGCGGCGCTCATCGCCTACCTCGAAGGCCATGCCGGGCTGCTGGACGAGGACGCCAGGCGCCGCCTGCACAGCAACCCGCTGCGCATCCTCGACACCAAGAACCCCACGATGCAGGCGATGGTGGACGGCGCGCCGCAGTTGATGGATTTTTTGGGCGAAGCCTCGCTGGCGCACTTCAACGCGCTGCGCGCGGTGCTCGACGCCGCCGGCCTGGCCCACCGCATCAACCCGCGCCTGGTGCGCGGCATGGACTACTACAACCTCACCGTGTTCGAGTGGGTAACACCGCATCTGGGCTCGCAGGCCACGGTGTGTGGCGGCGGGCGCTACGACCAGCTCATCGAACAACTTGGCGGCAAGCCCGCGCCCGGTGTGGGCTTTGGCCTGGGCATCGAGCGCCTGCTGCTGCTGCTGGACGCCCTGAACCTGCAGCCGCCCGCAGCGGCGCCCGATGCTTACGCCGTGGTGCCTGACCTCGCCGCACTGCCTCGGGTCATGCCGATGTTGGAAACGCTGCGCGCCCAGGGACTGTCCGTGCTGCTGAACGGCGGCGGTGGCAGCATGAAATCGCAGTTCAAGAAGGCCGACGCCAGCGGCGCACGCTGGGCGCTGGTGTTCGGCGCTGACGAGTTGTCGCGTGGCGAAGTGGCCGTGAAGCCGCTGCGCGACGCCGCTGCGGCGCAAACCACGCGCGCACTGGCCGATGCGGCCACCTGGGCCGCCGAGTTGCGCACCGCATAATCGCGCACTCTTTTTTCCACTGATCCTTCCTCTTCATATCGGGCGCCCCGCAGCCATGGCCACACAACTCAACCTGGAAGAGCAGGAACAGCTCGACGCGCTCAAGGCCTTCTGGAAGAAGCAAGGCAACCTCATCACCTGGACGTTGATCCTGGTGCTGGGCGGTTTTGCGGCCTGGAACGGCTGGAACTACTGGCAGCGTGACCTGGCGCTGAAGGCCGGTGCGATGTTCGAAGACCTGGACCGCGCCGCCGCGGCTGGCGACGCCGAGAAGACCGCGCGTGTCTTCGCCGACATGCAGCAGCGCTACCCCAAGGTGCCCATCACCCAGCAGGGCGGCCTCACCGCTGCCAAGCTGCAGGTGGACAAGGGCCAGCCTGATGCCGCCAAGGCCACCCTGACCTGGGTGGCCGAGAACGGTGCCGAAGACGAGATGCGCACGATCGCGCGCCTGCGCCTGGCGGCGGTGCTGGCCGACGCCAAGCAGTTCGACGAAGCACTGAAGGTGCTGGATGCGGCCCAGTCCCCCGAGTTCGTGGCCCTGGTGGCCGACCGCCGTGGCGACGTGCTGATGGCCCAGGGCAAGAAGGACGACGCACGCAATGCCTGGCAGGCGGCCTACGCGGCGATGGACGCCAAGGTGGACTACCGCCGGCTCATCGAGGCCAAGCTCACGTCCATCGGCGCTGCGCCTGGCGCGGCGCCTGTTGCCACCTCCGCCTCGGCCGCTGCCACCGTCGCAGCTTCCGGAGCCTCCAAGTGATGCAAATCATGGCCTTGCGTGGCATTGCGCTGGCGTTGGTGGTGGTGCTCGCCGGCTGCGCGGCCGACAAGCCCAAGCCGACGCCGCTTGAGAACGTCGCCCCCAAGATCTCGGCCAGCCAGGTCTGGGAAGCGCGGATCGGCAACATCGGCTTTCCCATGGTGCCCACCGTGCGCGACGGCGTTTTGTATGCGGCCGCGGGCAGCGGCGATGTCGTCGCGCTGCAGGCCGACAGTGGCGCCACAGTGTGGCGTGCCAGCGCCGGCGCCGCCATTTCTGCCGGCGTCGGCAGTGATGGCCGTTTCACCAGCGTGGTGACGCGCGGCAACGAGGTCGTCACTTTCGACAGCGGCCGAGAGGTCTGGCGCAAGCGGGTGCCCTCGGCCGTGGTGACGCCGCCTTTCGTGGCCGGCGAACGTGTCTTCGTGATGGGTGTGGACCGTGTCGTGCATGCCTTCGACGCGCTGGACGGCCGCCGCCTGTGGGTCTACAGCAAGCCGGGTGATGCACTGACGCTGGCCCAAGCCAGTGTCGTCAGCGCTTACCGCAACAACCTGCTGGTGGCGCAGGGCCAGCGCCTGACGGCGCTGGACCCGCTGCGCGGCACGGTGCTGTGGGAAGTGCCCTTGGCCTCACCGCGCGGCAGCAACGAGGTTGAACGCCTGGCCGATTTGATCGGGCCCACGGTGCGCGTTGGCGACCGCGTCTGTGCGCGTGCCTTCCAGTCAGCCGTGGGCTGTGCCGACGCCGCGCGCGGCGCGCTGCTGTGGTCGCGCAACACGGCCGGCGCGCAGGCCGTGGGCGGCAATGCCGATCTGGTGTTCGGTGCGGATGCCAGCGACCGCATCACCGCGTGGCGGGCGGCGAATGGCGACGTGGCCTGGCAGAGCGAAAAGCTCCTCTACCGCGGCCTCAGTGGCGCGCTGGCGGTCGGCCCCAGCGTCGTCTTCGGCGACAGCGAGGGTTACCTGCATTTCATCGAGGCCAGCAGCGGCGAGCAACAACTGCGCCTGCGCGCCGGCAGCAAGGCCATCCTCGGCGCGCCCGCGCTGAGTGGCGCCACGATGCTCGTGGTGGCGCAGGACGGTGGCGTCTACGCCTTCCGCCCGAATTGAAAGCAGTGCTGAAGGTGACAGCATGAAGCCCGTCATCGCCATCGTTGGCCGGCCCAATGTCGGCAAGTCGACGCTCTTCAACCGCATCACCAAGAGCCGTGATGCCATCGTCGCCGACTACGCCGGCCTGACACGCGACCGCCACTATGGCGATGCGCGCCTGGGCGCCCAGGAATTCATCGTCGTCGACACTGGCGGCTTCGAGCCCGAGAAGCCGACCGGCGTGGTGGCGCAGATGGCCAAGCAGACCAAGCAGGCCGTGGCCGAAGCCGATGTCGTGATCTTCGTGGTCGACGTTCGCGGCGGCCTCTCCGCGCAAGACCACGACATTGCGAACTACCTGCGCACGCAACAAAAGCGAGTGCTGCTGGCGGTGAACAAGGCCGAGGGCATGCAGGAATCGCCGCTGCTCGGTGAGTTTCATGAGCTGGGCCTGGGTGAGCTGCACCCGGTGTCGTCGGCGCACGGGCAGGGCATACGCAGCCTGCTCGAAGCGGCCCTGGAAGGCTTCACGCCTGAAGAAGACGAGTACGGCTCCGGACCGGATGACGAGAAGCGTCCCATCCGCCTGGCGGTGGCCGGGCGCCCCAACGTGGGCAAAAGCACACTGATCAACGCCTGGCTGGGCGAAGAGCGCCTGGTGGCCTTCGACCAGCCCGGCACCACGCGCGACGCCATCCACGTGCCTTTCGAGCGCGATGGCCGCAAGTTCGAACTCATCGACACCGCGGGCCTGCGCCGCAAGGGCAAGGTCTTCGAGGCGATCGAGAAATTTTCGGTCGTCAAGACATTGCAGGCCATCGCCGACGCGCACGTCGTGCTGCTGCTCATCGACGCCACGCAGGGCGTGAGCGACCAGGACGCCCACATCGCCGGCTACGTGCTGGAAAGCGGCCGTGCGGTGGTGATCGCCATCAACAAGTGGGACGCCACCGACGACTACCAGCGCCAGACGCTGCAGCGCAGCATCGAGAGCAGACTCTCCTTCATGAAGTACGCGCCGGTGCTGCACATCTCGGCGCTGAAGCGGGCCGGGCTGTCGGCGGTGTGGAAGACGCTGCTGCAGGCGCATGCCTCGGCCACCATCAAGATGACGACGCCGGTGCTCACGCGCCTGGTGCACGAGGCCTCGGAACACCAGGCGCCGCGCCGTGACGGGCGCTTCCGCCCGAAAATGCGTTACGCCCACCAGGGCGGCATGAACCCGCCGGTGGTGGTGATCCACGGCACCTCGCTGGACCGGGTTCCCGACACCTACAAGCGTTTTCTGGAAAGCCGGCTGCGCGAACACTTCAAGTTGGTGGGCACACCGATCCGCATAGAAATGCGCTCGGCAGCGAACCCTTTCGACGAAAAGGCGTCCTGAAGAGGAACCTCCGCGCGACCGTGTCACCCAATGGCCGTAGCCCGCAGAGGCCGCCAGCCCCTGTGATAACGTGAACAACTCGTCGTATTCAACACGGAGAATATCGTGAGCAACAAAGGCCAACTCTTGCAGGATCCCTTTCTCAACCTGCTGCGCAAAGAGCATGTGCCCGTGTCCATTTACCTGGTCAACGGCATCAAGCTCCAGGGCCACATCGAGTCATTCGACCAGTACGTGGTTCTGCTGCGCAACACCGTGACGCAGATGGTCTACAAGCACGCGATCTCCACCGTGGTACCCAGCCGCGCCGTGAACTTCCACGCCAGCGAACCGGGCGAACAGGCCTGAAGCCCGGCGCCGAGCCTGGTCTGAAGTCCGGCCCGAACCCTGGCGCCACGCACACGCCACCTTGAGTTCCCACGCCCACCCCGCCGAGCACCGCGGCGACGAGCCCACACGCGCGGTGCTCGTCGGCGTCGACATTGGGGGGTCTGCCCATTTCGATCCCACGCTCGACGAACTGGCTCTGCTGGCAGAGTCGGCCGGCGATGTGGCGGTGGCGCGCGTCACTGCCAAGCGTCGTGCACCCGACCCTGCCTTGTTCATCGGCAGCGGCAAGGCCGACGAGATCAAGGCGCTGGTGGCTGCCACCGCCGCCCATGGCGTGATCTTCGACCAGGCGTTGAGCCCGGCACAACAGCGCAACCTCGAACGCCATCTCGGCGTCTCGGTGGCAGATCGAACGGCGCTCATTCTCGATATCTTCGCCGCGCGCGCCCAAAGCCACGAGGGCAAACTGCAGGTGGAGCTGGCGCGCCTGCAATACATGGCCACGCGCCTGGTCGGCCGCTGGAGCCACCTCGAGCGCCAGCGCGGCGGCATCGGCACACGCGGTGGCCCGGGCGAGGCGCAGATCGAACTGGACCGTCGCATGATCGGTGACCGCATCAAGACCGTCAAAGAGCGGCTCGAGAAGGTCAAGCGCCAGCGCGGCACGCAACGCAAGGCCCGCGAACGGCGCGGCAGCTTCCGCATTTCACTGGTGGGCTACACCAACGCCGGCAAGAGCACGCTCTTCAACACGCTGACCAAGGCCAAGGCCTATGCCGCCGACCAGCTGTTCGCGACGCTGGACACGACCACACGTTCGCTGTGGCTGGGCGAGGCGCAGGCGTCGGTGTCGCTATCGGACACCGTGGGTTTCATCCGCGATCTGCCGCACAAGCTGGTGGAAGCCTTCCGCGCCACGCTGCAGGAGGCTGCGGAAGCCGACCTGCTTTTGCATGTCATCGACGCGGCCAGCCCGGCGTTGGCCGAACAGCAGGCTGAAGTCGAACGCGTGCTCGAAGAAATCGGGGCCGATGGCGTGCCGCAGCTCTTGATCTACAACAAGTGCGATCTGCTCGAAGACTCGCGCCGGTCGCGCGAGGTGGCCGATTGGATCGAGGTGCACCCGGGCGTGCGGCGCCGGCGCGTCTTTGTCAGCGCACGCACGGGGCAGGGCTTGGACATCCTGCGCCAGGCCATCGCCGAGATCGCCCTCGAGCACTTGAACGCTTCCTCGCGTACCCCACTTCTTACCTTGCCCGATGGCACTCCTGTCATCGCCCCGCTGGCCGGCTCCGCGCCGGCGGCCGCCCTTTGATCGATAGCCGATTTCTCGGACTGCACCCGCATGCGTGACGCCACACCTCCTCGATTCACCGAACGCCTGAGTGCGCTGGCCGCTGCATCGCGTGCCTTGCTCGGGGCCTTGCGCCCAGGCCGTGGCGCTCGCGCCAGCGCTGCCGGCGACGGTCTGATCTACAACAACCGCAACGACGGCCCGCCCGATCTCGACGAGCTGTGGCGTGATTTCAATCGCAAGCTCAGCGGCCTGTTCGGCGGCAAGCCCGGCGGCCCGCAGCCCGGCCGCGGCGGCAACGACAGCCCTGGAGGCAGCCCCTTCCAGCCCGACATGAAGAGCGCCGGCATCGGCATCGGCCTCATTGCCGTGGTCGCCTTGCTCATCTGGCTGGGCAGCGGCATCTTCATCGTGCAGGAAGGCAACCGCGCGGTCGTCACCACCTTCGGCAAGTACAGCGACACGGTGGACGCCGGCCTGAAGTGGCGCCTGCCGTACCCCGTACAGGCACACGAAATCGTGGCTGTGTCCCAACTGCAGAGCGTGGACGTCGGGCGCAACACGGTGGTACAGGCCACGGGCCTGAAAGACTCTTCGATGCTGACGCAGGACGAAAACATCGTCGACATCCGCTTCACCGTGCAGTACCGCCGGGCCGATGCGCGCGCCTACCTCTTCGAGAACAACCGCCCCGACGAAGCCGTGGTCATGGCCGCCGAAACGGCGGTGCGCGAAATCGTCGGCCGCAGTCGCGTCGACCAGGTGCTGTACGAGCAGCGTGACGCCATTGCTGCAGACCTGGTGAAGTCGATCCAGGCCCAGCTCGACCGCCTCAAGGCCGGCATCGTCGTCGCCAACGTCAACATGCAGAACGTGCAGGTGCCCGACCAGGTACAGGCCGCCTTCAACGACGCGGTGAAGGCCGGCGCAGACCGCGACCGCTTCAAGAACGAAGGCCAGGCCTATGCCAGCGACGTGATCCCCAAGGCGCGAGGTACCGCCAGCCGCCTGCTGGAAGAAGCCGAGGGCTACCGCTCACGGGTCGTCGCACAGGGTGAGGGTGATGCGCAACGCTTCCGGTCGGTGCTGGCCGAGTACCAGAAGGCGCCCGCAGTCACGCGGGACCGCCTGTACCTCGAGACGATGCAGCAGGTGTACTCCAACGTCACCAAGGTGATGGTCGACAGCAAGGCGGGCTCTAACCTGCTGTACCTGCCGCTGGACAAGCTGCTGCAGCAACAAGGCGCAGCGCCGGCCACTGCTGCAGCCACCCCGGCCCCCACGCCCACCCCTTCATTGATAGACCCCACCGGCACGCAGAGTGTCGACATCCGTTCGCGTGATGGCGCCCGCACGCGCGACCGCGAAGGCCGGTGAGAGGACACCCACAAATGAACCGCATCGCACTCACCGTCGCCGGCGCACTCATCGCACTGATGATCGCCGCCAGCACCTTGTTCGTCGTCGACCAGCGCCAGGTCGGCGTGGTCTACGCTCTCGGCGAGATCAAGGAAGTTATCAACGAGCCCGGCCTGAAGTTCAAGTTGCCGCCGCCGTTCCAGAACGTCGTGTTCCTGGACAAGCGCGTGCAGACGCTGGACAGCCCTGAAACCCGGCCCATCTTCACCGCCGAAAAGAAGAGTCTGGTCATCGACTGGCTGGTGAAGTGGCGCATCACCGACCCGCGCCAGTTCATCCGCAACAACGGCGTCGATTTCCGCAACCTCGACAGCCGCCTGGCGCCGGTGGTGCAGGCGGCCTTCAACGAGGAGATCACCAAGCGCGATGTGCGGGCTGTGTTGGCCACCGAGCGCGAGAAGGTGACGGCCGATGTGCGCACCCGTCTGGGCGACGAAGCCAAGGCCTTCGGCATCGAGATCCTGGACGTGCGCATCAAGCGCGTGGACTTCGTCGCCGACATCACCGACTCGGTCTATCGCCGCATGGAATCGGAGCGCAAGCAGGTGGCCAACGAGCTGCGCTCGCAGGGCTCGGCCGATGGCGAAAAGATCCGCGCCGACGCCGACCGGCAGCGCGAGGTGATCATCGCCGAGGCCTACCGCGATGCGCAGAAGGTCAAGGGCGAAGGCGATGCCAAGGCGTCGGCGCTGTACGCCGAGGCCTTCGGCCGCGACCCGCAGTTCGCGCAGTTCTACCGCAGCCTGGAGGCCTACCGCGCGACCTTCCGCAGCAAGAGCGACATGATGGTGCTGGACCCGAGCAGCGATTTCTTCCGCGCCATGCGCAACGGCTCGCCGGCTGCGGCACCGGGCCGCTGACCGGGCTGCTGCCGAGGCTGCCACGAGCCGTCTCGCTGCGGCGGGGCGTGGCGCCCGCGGCCCCGGGCTCACGTCCGTCGTGGCGTCGAGCAGCCCCCCTACAATGCCGGTTTTTACACCGGTGCTTTCCATGCTCTCTGCTTGGCTGCTGCCAGAGCACATCGCCGATGTCCTGCCCACGCAGGCGCGGCGGGTCGAAAACCTGCGCAGGGCGATGCTCGACCGGGCCCGCGGCTACGGGTTCGAGCTCGTCATTCCGCCGCTGCTGGAACACATCGAATCCTTGCTCACGGGTACCGGCCGTGAGCTCGACCTCAGGACCTTCAAGCTCGTGGATCAGCTCAGCGGCCGCATGCTCGGCTTGCGGGCTGACACCACGCCGCAGGCCGCGCGCATCGATGCGCATCTGCTGAACCGCGAAGGTGTGTCGCGGCTGTGCTACTGCGGGCCGGTGTTGCACACGCGGCCGTCGGGTCTGTCGGGCAGCCGCGAGCCCCTTCAATTCGGTGCCGAAATCTTTGGCCATCCAGGCCTGGAGGCCGACCTCGAAGCAGCCGAACTGGCGCTCGATTGCCTGCAGGACGCGCGCGCTGAACCGCTGGTCATCGACCTGGCCGACGCGCGCGTGCTCCGCGGCGTGCTGGCAGGTGTGCCCATGGACGGCGCAGCGCTGCAAGACGTCGTGCAGGCGCTCTCGGAAAAGGACGCACAGGCGCTGGCCCAGCTGACCCGCAACGCCCCGGAAGAGGCGCGGCGTGGCCTGAAGGCCCTGCTGCGCCTGTATGGCGGGGACGAGGTGCTGCAGGTGGCGCGCCGGGAACTGCCGCAGCGCCCGCTGGTGACACAAGCACTGGACCAGCTGCAGTGGTTGGCCAGCCACCTGCGCGCGGCCTACCCGGCGCTGCGCATCGGCTTCGACTTGTCTGACATGAGCGGCTACGCCTACTACAGCGGCGCGCGCTTTGCGGTCTATGGCGCCGGCAGCAGCGAAGCGCTTGCACGTGGCGGTCGCTACGACGAGGTGGGTGCGGTCTTCGGCCGCAACAGGCCGGCCGTGGGCTTCAGCCTCGACCTCAAGGCCCTGGCCGAAGTGGGCCAGGCCTCGCCGTTGCCGGCGGCCATCCGTGCGCCCTGGGGCGAAGACCCGGAACTGCGAGCCGTCGTGCGCCGCCTGCGTGAGGCCGGCGAAACGGTGCTGGCCATGTTGCCCGGCCATGAGATGGAAGCCCAGGCCTTCGACTGCGATCGCGAACTGGTGCAGATCGGCGGGCGCTGGATGCTGCAGGCCTTGAGCGTTTGACGCGCCCTGAAACCAACACGAATTTCGACGAGGAACTCTTTGAACATGCAAGCAGCCATCCGCCCGACCGCGGGCCGTAACGTGGTCGTGGTCGGCACGCAGTGGGGCGACGAGGGCAAGGGCAAGATCGTCGACTGGATGACCGATCACGCCCAAGGCGTGGTGCGCTTCCAGGGCGGCCACAACGCGGGCCACACGCTGGTGATCGCCGGCCGCAAGACCGCGCTGCAGCTCATCCCCAGCGGCGTGATGCGCGAAGGTGTGGCCTGCTACATCGGCAACGGCGTGGTGGTGGACCCGGCGCACATGCTCAGCGAGATCGAGCGCATCGAGGCGCTGGGCATATCCGTGCGTTCGCGGCTGTTCCTGTCTGAAGCCTGCCCGATGATCCTTCCCTTCCACGTCGCTCTGGACAGCGCACGCGAGGGCCGCCGTGAAAGCAGCGGCAGCGGCAAGATCGGCACCACGGGCAAGGGTATCGGCCCGGCCTACGAAGACAAGGTGGCGCGCCGCGCGCTGCGTGTGCAGGACCTCAAGCACCCGGCGCGCTTCGAAACCAAACTGCGTGAACTGGTCGAGCTGCACAACACCGAGTTGGCCTACCTGGGCAGCGCAGCACTGGACTGGCAGCCCATGTTCGAGGGTGCGATGAAGGCCGCAGAACAGCTGCGCCCATTGATGGCTGACGTCGGCTATCGGCTCTACAACGCGCATGCCGCGGGCCAGAACCTGCTCTTCGAAGGCGCGCAGGGCACGCTGCTCGACATCGACCATGGCACCTACCCCTACGTCACCAGCAGCAACTGCGTGGCCGGCAATGCCGCTGCCGGCTCTGGCGTGGGCCCGGGCATGCTGCATTATGTGCTGGGCATCACCAAGGCCTACACCACGCGCGTGGGCGGGGGGCCGTTTCCCACCGAGCTCGACCTCGACCATGGCGTTGGCCACCACCTCAGCACGGTAGGGCAGGAGCGAGGAACCGTCACCGGCCGCGCGCGCCGCTGTGGCTGGTTGGATGCGGCCGCTCTGAAGCGCAGCATCATCATCAATGGCGTGTCGGGCCTGTGCATCACCAAGCTCGACGTGCTGGACGGCCTGCCCGAAATCAACATCTGCACGGGCTACAAGCTGGGCGGCCGTGAACTCGATGTGCTGCCCATGGATGCCGACGAGATCGCCGAATGCGTGCCGATCTACGAGGCCCTGCCAGGCTGGCCCGACACCACAGCGGGCCTGACGAACTGGGAACAGCTGCCGGTGAATGCCAAGCGCTACCTCGAGCGCATGCAGGCCTTGATCGGTGCGCCCATCGACATGGTTTCGACCGGCCCTGACCGCGTTCACACCATCCTGCTGCGTCACCCCTTCCGCGCTTGATTGGCGCGCTCGGCGTTTCGCGCCTGAACCTTCACGCCTGAACATCCTTCGAGGAGACCCCTGCCATGCTCACCGACGACGGCAAGCACCTTTACGTGTCCTGGGACGAATACAACCTGCTCACCGAAAAGCTGGCGCTGAAGGTGCACGACTCGAACTGGGAGTTCGATCAGATTCTCTGCCTGGCACGTGGCGGCATGCGGCCTGGCGATGTGCTGTCGCGCGTGTTCGACAAGCCGCTGGCCATCATGAGCACCAGCAGTTATCGCGCTGAAGCCGGCACCATCCAGGGCCGGCTCGATCTCGCCAAGTACATCACCATGCCCAAGGGCGAATTGGCCGGCCGCGTGCTGCTGGTGGACGATCTGGCCGACACCGGCATCACGCTGCGAGCAGTCGTTGAGCGCCTGCGCGGCATGCCGTCGATCAGCGAACTGCGCGCCGCGGTGATCTGGGTCAAGGGTGTGTCGAGCTACGTGCCCGACTACTTCGTCGAAACCTTGCCCACGAGCCCGTGGATCCACCAGCCCTTCGAGGAATACGACAACTTGAGGCCCGATGCGCTGGCCAAGAAGTTCACCGTCTGATGACGCGGGCTACGCACGCTGCGGCTGGGAAACGACGACCCTGAAACGCAAAAGGCCGGTTGCTTTCGCAACCAGCCTTCATACATTTGGTGCCCAGAAGAGGACTCGAACCTCCACGCCGTTAAGCGCTAGTACCTGAAACTAGTGCGTCTACCAATTCCGCCATCTGGGCGCTTCAGGAAAGAGAAGGAATATACCATTAAAAAAGATCAGTCAGCAAGCAGCCCACCCTCTGGCCAAGCCCTCATGGGCGAGTTCGAAGGCCGTGTTGAAGGGCATCGCGACGGGCACGGTTTCGTCGTCCCGGACAACGGGGACGCCGCCGTTTATCTGGCACCGCAAGAGATGCGCAGCGTGCTGCACAAAGACCGTGTGCGTGTGCGCGTGCTGCGCTACGACCGCAAGGGCCGGCCCGAGGGTCGCGTGCTCGACATCCTGGAACGTCGCAAGACGCCCATCATCGGACGCCTGCTGCACGAAGGCGGGCAATGGCTCGTAGCGCCAGAAGACAGCCGCTACGGCCAGGACATCCTGATCCCGAAGAACGCCACCGCCAACGCAGCCGTGGGGCAGGTGGTGTCGGTGGAGTTGACCGAGCCTGCTTCGCTGCACTCGCAGCCCGTGGGCCGTGTGGCAGAGGTGCTGGGCGAAATCGACGACTCGGGCATGGAGATCGAGATCGCGGTGCGCAAGTACGAGGTTCCGCACCAGTTCAGCACGGAGACCTTGGCGCAAGCTGCAGCACTGCCCGAGAAGCTGCGCCCGGCGGACCGCAAGCAACGTGTCGACCTCAGCGATGTGGCGCTGGTCACCATCGACGGTGAAGACGCGCGCGACTTCGACGATGCGGTGTACGCCGAGCCCTACAAGCGCGGCCGCGGCAAGACCGCCTTCGAAGGCTGGCGCCTGCTGGTGGCCATTGCCGATGTCAGCCACTACGTGAAGCC
>JANMMD010000040.1:0-35904 GCA_031372905.1 Betaproteobacteria bacterium | reverse complement strand
GCGAAAGCGCGCGCCATGCGACCCGACTCCAGCGCCTGGACGGCGGCGATGGACAGCAGGCGCAGCGCCTCGCGCTGCTTTTCGCTCAGACGGCGAGGCACACGGTCGATCACGCACAGCGTGCCGACGTGCGCGCCATCGCTCAGGCGCAGCGGGGCGCCGGCATAGAAACGGATGTCGGGCGCCGTGGCCACCAACGGGTTGTCGGCAAAGCGAGGGTCGGCCAGGGCATCGGGCACCTCGAAGATGCCGTCGTCCAGGATCGCGTGAGCACAAAACGCCACGTCACGGGGCGTCTCGGTCACCCCGGGCAGGCCCACATTGGCCTTGAACCATTGCCGGTCATGGTCGATCAGGCTCACCAGCGAGATCGGAACGCCGCACACCAGGGCAGCGGTGGCCACCAGCGCATCGAACTCGCGCTCGGGCGCCGAATCGAGCACGCCGAGCCGTTCGAGCGCCCGCAGGCGCTCCAGTTCGTCCAGTGGCATCGGTGCGGTCAGCATGGGGCGGGCTCGTTCAATCCAGTCTCGATCATTGTCTCGCTGCGGTAGATCTTGAAAAGGGCGAAATGGGCTGGACACCACGGGCACATCCCTTGGCGCTGCAGGCCGCGCAGCGCGGCGTGTCGAGACTTGTGGGCCTGTCCTCTGCGCCTGCGAACGAAACCACGCCCCGGCGAGCCGCAAGCGCGGGCTTGTCGTCGGCGCGTCGAGGGCGCAAAGTGCACCCCACCGATCGCTTCATTCCCAGGACACCCACCGTGCATTCACCTTGCGCCGTGACGATCAGGCTCGCAAGCTGGCGAGAAGCGGGGGCGCTGGCCGAGATGTCGCGCGAGTGGATCGAAGCCGGGCTCGGCTGGCGGTACACGCCGATGCGAATGGCGACGTTGATCAGCGACCCGTCTTGCCTCGTGCTGGTGGCTTCCCGCGGGGGGCATGTGGCAGGTTTTTCGGTCATGCAATTGGGTTGGGCGCACGCGCACCTGACCCTTTTCTGCGTGCAACCCATGCTGCAAAGGCGGGGCATCGGCCGGCGCCTGAGCGCGTGTTTGATCGCGTCAGCGCGGGCGGCGGGTATGGGCAGGATCAACCTCGAGCTGCGTGCTGACAATGCAGTGGCTTTGGCTTTCTACCGCGGGTTGGGTTTCGTCGAAACCCAACTCTTGCCTGGCTACTATGGCGGCCTGATCGACGCGCGCCGCATGACGCTGCCACTTCGGCCATTCAGGCCGTGCAACGGAGGGAGCTGTGAACCGACGCATCCTCATTCAAATCGCCGCCCCGGGCCCTGCATTGCCTTCCGGGGTGCTGGCAATCTTGCAGAAGGCAGGCGCTGGCGATGTGCATGAACCGCACCTGGAGTTGCCCGGGCTCTTCGTCGCGAACCTCGCTGACGCGGTGAATGCGGCAGACCTGCTGGAACAGCTCAAGCGCCAGCCCGAAGTGCGCAACGCCGAGGTCGAACAATTCCGCAGCGCGCTGTAGGTGTGCAGAGCGGGCCGGTATCAGGCCCGCGCGCGATCAAGCCCGCCCGCAATCACGCCCCCCGTTTGCCCCCAGGCCGCAGATGGCCCGAGCGGCTCCCCGCCACGGGAACCGGAGGAATGTGCAGCGTGGTGGCCGGCGAGACCTGCGAGGCGTCGAGCCACGCCAACGGCAGGCGAACCACACGCGCCCGGCCTTCGGGCCGGAACGAGGCCTCATAGACCGTGACCGGGTGCGTCGCCGGGTAGATCTGCAGCAGCTTGCCGATGAGCTGCGGGAACGTGCTCATGTCGTAGCCGCCCGACTCGTAAGTCCAGTTGCTGAGGGTGCCCACCTGCCACAGGAAAAGATGGGCCATCGGGTCGACATGCTGTCTCAGGTAGAGGAAGTCGGTGGCTTCGTACGACTGGCAACCGTCGCCCGGGTCGACGCCGAGGTCGGCGAAGAGACAGTCTTCGGCCGATACGGCCGGCAGCATGCGGGCCGGGTACCCCGCCGCACGCGCGCGCCGCACCGATTCGTGAGACGGGTACGTGAAGACGCCGGGGTGGCCATAAAAGGCGGCCACCGTGCGACGGCCCTGCGCCAGCGAGCCCAGCACCTGCTCGACCATCGCCTCATAGGTGGCCGAGCGTTCGAGGCCGTCGCCATAGAACTGCGTCATCGTGCAAGCCGCCGGATTGATGGCCAGAAGGGCTTCCTCTTGAACCGGCTCGCCGATCACGTGCAGCAGCACCTCGGCGCTCTTCATGGCGGCCAACGATTCCAGCGTCAACTGAGCGATGGCACGTATCCCCGTGCCGACGACGGTCAACGAAGCGCCTGACGGCAATGCGTCTGGCGTTAACGCATCGATCAGGCGCGCGGCAGCCGCAGCGGTTTCTTCCAATGCTTGGGTGGGCATCACGGGTTTGCTCCTTTGCGCGACGTTCAGCCGGCGGGGTGAGTCCGCCAGGGCGGGCCCTTGGCGGGGTGCCATTGCCGCCGCGTGTCGTGCACCTCTCGCGGACCATCGGCGGCACGGGTCGACCAGATGTGCTGTGACCCGTAGACGCCCCACGGCACGTTGTGGAAACCGACTTCGAGCCGGTCGCCGGGCTGCAGCGCGCGCGCATTCGCGACCGGGAACAGGAACTGCCCCCAATGCGTGGCGGGCTGGTCGGGGCCGTTCGCCAGAACGACGTCGCCCGGCAACTCGGCCGAAAACCAGGTGACCAGGCCATTGACGCCGCCGCCGGTGAGCTCGAACGTCAACTCGGCTGCATAGGGTTTGCGCGCGTCGGCCGCTGCGAAGTGGGCGCAATCGGTGACCCAGAGCGGCTGCGGCTTGGCGCACAGCTGATCGGATCGCAGGCCTTCGGGTAGCCATACGACTTCGTCGAGGCTGTACGGCGCCAGGGCCGAAAGGTCCAAGCCGTAAGGTCGGTCGTGCAGTGTCAAGGCCGCGGCGCTGGCGGCGTGCTGCACCGGCGCGATCCACGCCGTCACCACGGCAGGGATCATCTTGCCCTCGGGCTTGAGCCAGCGATCACGCGCGAGCAGCACCGGCCACAGCATGTTTTCATCGACGCCGTACGAGCCGAGCCACTCGGAGACGATCACGTCGACCGGCTCGTGCAGCACTACGGCAGCCGCGTCGCCTTCGATCACCCGAACGGTATCGGCGTAGCCGTTGGCGTCGATGAGCTGGCGTGCGAGGCGGGCGGCGCCGGGCGCGCGTTCGATGGCGTAGACGCGGCTGGCACCGGCCTGGGCTGCAAAGAGGCTGAGGATGCCCGAGCCGGTGCCGACGTCGAGCACCACGTCGCCATTCTTCACGGCGGCCACGATGCCGGCGCGAAACGCTTCGGTGCGCACCTTGTCGGCGACCATCAAGCGATGCACGTCCGTGTCGTCGTAGAAGTTCATGAGGTCTCCGAGGTAGATGGCCGCAAGCCCGTGCAGGCGGCCAGCAGGGCAAGCGGCGCGAGGCCCGGGTCTTCGAGCCGCATCATCGTGAGTGCGGTTCCCGCCAGCCCGTAGAGGAGTGACGGCTCGTGGGGGTCACTCGCCGGGCCGTACGCATAGCCGCCCCGTGCCATGGCGCGATCGAGCAGGCGGCCCCCGAGACGGCGGGCTGCTTCCAGATGCGCGGGTTCGGAGAACGTCGTCGCGGCGCCGATCAGCAACTCGATCTCGCCGGCAGCGCCCAGGCCGATGGATGCATCCGCGCTGGGCCGCGGCGGCGGCTCGCGGATGAGTTCGACCGCCGCGCCTGCGTCGGCAACGCACAGGTGGTCGAGCGCCGGCCAGGCGCTCAGGCGCGCAAGGCCGATGCCCGCGGCACCGCTGGCAAGCGATCTCGACATCGATCGATCGCCGGCCCAGGCGGGCGTGATCGCGGCCCCGTACCAACCCTCAGCAGGGCACCACCAGGCGCGTTCGCTGCGGAAGGCGTTGGCGGCGGCAGCGAGCGCTTGCGGGTCTTCGGCACGGGCCGACCAGATCGCCAGGGCGAGACCGATACCCGATGCGCCGTTCGCGAGCCCGACACCCGCGGGCCCGGTTTCGAGTGGGACGGGGCGCTCGACGAGCGCGCGCGCGACGGCCGCAGCAGCTTCGGTGATTGCCGTGTCTTGCAGGGTGTCTGACAACACGACCAGCCCGGCGAGCGTGCCGGCCAGCCCGGTGAAGTAGCCGAGCGCGGCCTCATCGCGCTGATGCTGGCGGGCTACAGCGGCTGCGCGCAAGCCGGTCTGCCGGCCCGCCTCGACCAGCTCACTGCGGGCCAGTACCCGACCGGCGTCGATGGCCGCCCAGGCCACGCCGGTGGCGCCGTCGAGCAGTCCCAGTCGCTGGCTCGCGACGAGTTCCTCGACCTGGTCGAGCGCATGCAGGAGCGCCTCCACCGCGCGTTCAGCAATTCCGGAATCGCCCACCACCGAAGCCAGTCGCGCCAGGAACCAGCCGATGCCTGCCGTACCCTCGGCCAGATTGACGGTGGCCGTTCGCGCCTGTGCTCGCCACACACCATCAACGACTCCGTCGGCGGAGACGAGCCAGGTGCACCGGCCGTCGTGCCGAACCGCGGCTTCGTCAAGGAAGCGACCGATGCGGTGGGCTTCTTCAAGGAACGGTGCCGGTGAGCGGGCCATCGTTGTCACCAGCTGCCGAGTTCGTCGGGCCGGCCGGCGGCCCGCAGATGCGGCCGCAGCGGCGAGATGCCGCGGGCCTGCAGCGCGCCCGCGAGCCAATCGACGGCGGCCTCGGGGCTCGTGACCCGGGCCTCCAGCGCCCGCAGCGCACCCTCGGCCACCGCGTCGGCGCGGCTCTGGCCGAAGCTGCGCCCGTCGAGCGGGTCTTCCGCCACGGAAACGCCCAGGCCGAGCCGCAGCGTCAAGGGCGGCACTGCGGGGCGCAGGCGCGCGGCAATGGCACCGTGCACGGCACGCAGGCCCGACCTCGCCCGCCGCCAAACGTCGGCCGACAGGTACAAGACCACCGGGTCGAGGCGGTCGAAGAGCGTGGCCTCGCTCGGGCACTTCATCGAATACGGCAACTTCGAGTCTTCGAAGAACGCGGTCACGCGGCCGACGAGCAGCGCCACGGCGTCGGGCCCGCAGTTCCAGTAGACGCGCACCTGCGAAGCGTCTTCATCGGCCGGTCCGGCACTCCATGTCACCCACCAGCCGGCGGTGGGGTCGATGCAGTCTTTCCGCAAGGTTGCGGCGAGAGCGTCACCAGCACGCGCGGGTGCGCCGGGGCGGGCCAGGTTCGCGTAGTCCAGGGGCCCGAGGCGCACGGCTTCGCCGTCTTTCGCCGCCACCACCTCGCCCCCGGCGCCGACCACCGTGGCCACCCAGCCCGCCGCGAAACGCTCGCTGGCAGCATGCGCCGCCCGCACCGAGCTGACGATGCCTGGCAGCTCGACCGGTCTCGGCGTGCCGCCCACGGCCCCGGAGCGCGTGAACCACTGGGTGTAGAAGGCCTGCGCAAGCCGGCGCAGGAAGGCCGGCCGTTCGAACGCTGAGCGCGGCAGCCGCCCCACCGGCAAACCGTGCAGCGCGAGCTGGCCGTGGTGCACCTGAACCATCTGCGCGGCAGCGCAAAGGTCTGTGATGGCCCAGGGCGGCGTCATGCGGATCGCTCCTCGCGCGCTGGCCTGAGCTGCTCGGTGTCTTCCGCCAACGCGGCGCCGATGGCAGGCGCGCCGGCCAGCCAACTCGCCACCCACGGCATCAGCGCCGCTTCGGCCGAAGGCAGCGTGTCGCCCGATCCATGACCGTGTTCGACGAGCGCTTGCACCAGCCGAACGGCCGCGAGCCGAACGCTGCGACGAAGCAGCTCGCGCCACGGGCCGGCCTCGAGATTCGCCCTCTCGCGGTAGCCGGCGAGCACGTGCGAGCACCAGGGCCAGACGTCGTCGGGCGTGGCCCCGGCGTGCCCGAGTGCGGTCGTGGCCACGATGTCGGCAAGCAGCGAGCCGACGTCCCAGGCCGGGTCGCCGACGCAGGCAAGTTCCCAGTCGACAAGCCAAGCCTGGACGCCATCACCTGCGAATGCCACGAAGGCGTTCGCCCACCGGATGTCACCGTGCACCAGACACGACTCGCGCCACTCGCGCCGAGCCGCCGAAAAGCCCGCTCGGCACGAGCGCGAGCCCGCCAGCCGCATCAGCAACGCGGCGCACGGTGGCGGCAGCCACGCGTAGCGCCCCCAGCCGGGTTCGAGCGCCGAGAGCAGCCACGGGCGCTGCCCGAACGGCGCTGGCCGCACCTCGTGCGCCTGTGCGACCGCGCGCCCGTAGGCGTGCAGCGACGCGGCAGGTTCGGTCGGCGTGGCGGAAGGTGGACGCTGGATCGCGCTGCTGAGCGGCATGCCGGCCAAGGCGTCGAGCACGAGCACCTCGTCACCGTCACCGATGAGCCGGCATGCCGGCACCACCCCGGCGAGTGAGCGATGAAACCCGGTCAGCCGGTAGAGGGCGGCCTCGACGCTGAGGTCGCGGCCCCCGCTGCGTGCGGGGTCGGAGCGCTTCACGAACCACCGCGGTTTCCCGTCGACGCTGATGCGGTAGGAACGGTGCGAAACAGACACGTCCTCGGCCAACGGCGTGGCTCGCACCACATCGGCGGTAGCGAGCACGCCCTGGTCGATCAGGTACCGCAACACCCCGACAGGGCCTGGGTCGGCCCGGCTGCCAACGGCGCCAAGCCGACTCAACGAGTGGCGCTCCAGGGTGTGCGGCACGCTCTGCTCGGCTTCAGTAGTAGGCACCGTTGCCGTACGGGTCGTAGTAGGCCTCTTGCCCGGCATAGGGGTCGTAGTAGGCCTCCTGGCCCGCCCCGGCAGATGGGTCGCCGTTTCCGCCCCACCCGGCATACGGGTCGTAGGCCTCGTAGCCGCTGGCTGCATACGGGTCGCCGTAGGCCGGCTCGTCGTAAGCCGCGTACGGGTCTTCATACGACTCGTAGCCCGTGGCGCCGTAGCCGTACGGATCGTCGTAGGCCGATGCCTGGGCGCCGCCATACGGGTCTTCGTATGCACCGTAGCCAGCATACGGGTCTTCGTAGCCTTGGTATTCCGACCCGGCATACGGATCGGCGTAGCCCGCGTACGAGGCGGCGTACGGGTCGTAGCCGGCGTCGAACCCGCCGAAGTCGATCGGTGGGCCGATGACGGTTGGCCGGGTCGGGAACGTGAGGGTCGGGCGGGTCGGGAAGGTCAGCGTGGGCCTTGTCGGGAACGTCAAGGTCGGCCGCGTCGGGAAGGTTGGCCGCGTCGGGAAAGTCGGCGCGGTGGGTCTCGTCGGGAACGTGAGCGTGGGCCGCGTCGGGAAGGTCGGCGCGGTGGGGCGCGTCGGGAAGGTCAGCGTCGGCCGGGTTGGGAAGGTCGGCGCGGTGGGTCTCGTCGGGAAGGTCAGCGTTGGCTGAGTCGGGAAGGTGGGCTGAGTGGGTCGCGTTGGGAAGGTCGGCCGCGTCGGGAACGTCGGTGCGGTGGGCCGGGTCGGGAAGGTCAGCGTCGGCCGCGTCGGGAAGGTGGGCGCGGTGGGCCGCGTCGGGAAGGTCACTGTGGGCCGCGTCGGGAAGGTGGGCAGGGTGGGCCGCGTCGGGAAGGTCAACGTCGGTCGGGTGGGGAAGGTTTGCAATGTGGGGCGGGTAGGAAATGTCGGCAGGGTCGGCCTCGTCGGGAAGGTCAACGTCGGCCGTGTCGGAAAGGTTTGCAATGTAGGCAGCGGCATGGTGGGCCTCGTGATGGTTGGGGGTGGCGGGAAGGACGCCGCAAGCGCGCAGGCCAGGCTGGCAGCTGCATCGACCAGCCCGGCGCCGAACTGGTCATTGGGAACAGGATCGGCAGCACCTTCGCGCAGCGGGCGTGCGGCCTCGAGAATGAAGCTTCGAACCTCGTCGGCCGTCAGCTCCGGCCGCAGCGCGAGCAGCAGCGCCGCGACGCCGGCCACGTGCGGGCACGCCATCGAGGTGCCGCTCATCGACGCGTAGGTGTCGTTCCATGCGGTCGAGAGCACGCCCACCCCTGGCGCCGCGACGCTGATGTGCGGCCCACGGTTCGAGAAAGGCGCGCGCTGGTCGGCCTGGTCGGTGGCGCCGACTGCGATCACCCCGGGGTAGCCCGCGGGATACGACGTGTCGGTGCTGTCGTCATTGCCCATCGCCGCAACCACCACGACGCCGCGCGAGACGGCATAGGCGATCGCGTCGCGTTCGACGAAGCTGTCGTTGTAGCCGCCGAGGCTCAGGTTGAGCACCCGCGCGCCATGGTCGACAGCCCAACGGATGCCGGCAGCGATGTCGACCGCGCTGCCGACACCGTGCACGCGGTTCGGCGGCGCGTTGTCGACCACGCGCGTCAACACCTTGACCGGAAGGATCGAGCTGCACCACGTGACCCCGGCAACGCCGATCGCGTTGTTGCCGACGCACGCGATCGTGCCGGCCACGTGCGTGCCATGGCCCACCTCGTCTTGAGGCTCGCCATCGCGCCCGCTCCAGTCACCTTCGTAATGCGTGCCCGGCGGGGGCGAGGTTCCTGCCAGATCGACCAGGTCTTGGCCAGCCAGCACCAGCGCGCTGAGCTCGGGGTGATCGAGATCGACACCCGTGTCGACCACACCGACGATCACCGACGGCGAGCCGGTGGTGATCCTCCACGCTGCGGGCATGTTGATGCGCGCCAGGCCCCACTGCTCGGCGACGTGTGGATCGTCCGGCATCACCGAAGCCTCGCGCCAGCGGTTGGGCTCGGCCATCTCGACGTCTTTCAACGCCGACAAGGCCTGCGCCGCTTCGACCACGTCGGCAGCCTCGGCAATACGCACGAGGAACGTGTTTGCGAGCGTCGTCGCCTCGGCGGTGATCGCACTGACAGCCGACCGCGGCGGGTGCATTCTCGACACCGACCTCGGCCCGAAGCGCTTCAAGACCGAATCGACCTCGGCCAGGCCGAATTCGCTCGGGATGCCGCGAGAAAGTGCGCCGAGCGGCCCGGTCGGGATGCTGCTCGTGGCAGCACTCACGGCATCGGCCGAAAGCTTGAGAACCAGCTCGCCGCGCACGGTGTTATCGGCACCGGGACCGAAGAGGGAAGACGACGCTTTTGAGTCGACTTTGCGGGGGCCAGGCGCTTCGGTAGCTTCGCCCGCTGGGGCTGCAGGTGTGACGGGCTTTTTGGACTTCGCCATGAGAGCCTACTCCCTGTGCGTGAGTCAAGAAACTGCAAAGCGGCCTGAACGCGGCCTCGAAGAAACAGCCAAGTTCTTAGAAAGGACGGCGACCCAAGTTCAATTGTTCAATTGTTCAATTGGCCACATCGGCTCTCGAGACGTGATGGCCACGGGCCGAGGGTCGTGCCCGCTTTAGTCGCTGCTCTAGATTAGGTGCTGCAAGCGGATTCACCATCCTTGGAGTTAGGGGTGTGGATGCAGCAACCGGTCTTGTCATCGGTCTTCCACGCCGCGCGCCGGTCCCGGTACATCGACGCTGTACCGGATCCCTTGCCCTCTCCCACCGACTTCAGCAGCGCTTCGTTCACCACTCCTGCAACAACGCGCGTCGCCGGCGCCTTCGAAGCCCGCGTCATCTTCTTTGTGCTTCGCTGCGTATCTCGGCAACTGGGACGGTCGCATCGCCGACAAGTCCGCCTCGTGCGCCAAGACGAACGGGTGTGCCTCAGGCTTGCGTATCGCGTATCGCGTATTCCATGTTGCGTATCGCGCATTACCTCTTGCGTGTTGCGCGGCGCTCCGCGCGGCCGCTGCGACAAGCTGCCGACGGCCAGCAACACCGCTGTTGGCGAGCTGAACCTTGGTTGGGCCTGGGTGTCCTGGCCGGGCGCTTGCGCAGCATCGAGCCGACCGCTTTCACCCAGGTTTCGGCACCGGGTGCCCGCTATCGCGTCCGTGTTCGCGTCGTCACGTTGAGCGAAGCGGCGGCGCTGTGGGCACTGCAGGTGCAGCGCGCGACACCACGCCGCGAACCACCCGGTTCTTCCGCGCAGGCTCCGAGCACGGCGCCTTGCAGCGCTGCATTTGCAGGGCGTACGGCGCCGCGGCGTTCGCCATCACGACGGGGAGCAGCGCCGCACCCGCACTTGCCCTGACGCCCGACCCCTAGGGCTAGGGTTTGTGGAAAAGCCGAGCGGGGCCTGCAATCAACCGGTTTGCTGCCGCTTCCCATTCGCACGCACGGCCTTTGCGTCATGCCGACCTTGCAGCAGACCCCTGCCCTGTGCCTCAGCCTCATCGACAGCCCAGCACCGTTCCAAGGAGATCGCGATGCCCGCAGTCCTGAACTACCCCGGCGTCTACATCGAGGAGGTGCGCAGCCAGGTGCGAACCATCACCGGGGTCGCCACCTCGATCACGGCCTTTGTCGGGCGCGCACGGCGAGGCCCGATGGACAACGATGTTCAACGCCTCTCGCCCGTCCGCATCCGCAGCTTTGCCGAGTACGACCGCGTCTTCGGCGGCCTGTGGGAAGACGCGCCGATGTCGTTTGCCGTCAATCACTACTTCCAGAACGGCGGCAGCGAGGCGCTGATCGTGCGCGTGGGCGCCGGCGCGACGCTGGCCACGGCCTCGCGGGTTTTCGGCGACGTGACCATCAGTGCCGCCAACCCCGGCACCTGGGGCGGCCTGGTGCAGGTGACGGTGGACCATGCCGACGGCATGGGCGGCACGCTCGCTGCGCCGCTCTTCAACCTCAGCCTGCGCGACACCTCGAACGACGCGCGCGAGTCGTACTTCGGCTTGTCCACCGATGCCGCGCACATGCGCTCGGTGGCGCGCGTGCTGGAAGGCAGCGCGCTGGCACGCGCCACGGTGGCGCCGCCAGGGGCTCGCCCGGGCGTGATCGCAGATGCCGCCCTCACCGTCGCCGGCACCGCCGATGGCAACGCCGTGACCGCGACTGAAGTGGTGTCCGGTGGCACGCTCGCGGCCAACCAGCGCGGCATCTACGCACTCGACCGCGCCGACCTGTTCAACCTGCTGGTCATTCCACCCTATTCGCCCACGGCCGACGTGCTGCCGGGCGACCTGCCGAATGCGCTCGACTACTGCGGCGACCGGCGTGCCGTCCTGTTGGTAGACCCCCCAGCGGCCACCGACACCGTGGCCGAAGCGCTGGCCCACGCCAACAGCGTGGGCCGCAGCACGAACGCCGCCTTTTTCTTCCCGCGGCTGCGCGCGCCCAACCCCTTGCGGGCCAATGCCCTGGAGGACTACGCGCCCAGCGGCGCAGTGGCTGGGGTCATTGCCCGAACTGACGCGTCGCGCGGGGTATGGAAGTCGGCCGCCGGCATCGAGGCCACGCTGAACGGCACGCAAGCGCTCGCGCTCAAGCTCACCGATGGCCAGAACGGCGACCTCAATCCGCTGGGCGTGAACTGCCTGCGTGACTTTCCGGTTTACGGCCGGGTGGTCTGGGGTTCGCGCACGCTGGCCGGCGCCGACGCACTCGCCTCGGAATGGAAGTACCTGGCCGTGCGCCGCATGGCTTTGTTCCTGGAAGAAAGCCTGTACCGCGGCACGCAGTGGGTGGTGTTCGAGCCCAACGACGAACCGCTGTGGTCGCAGATCCGCCTGAACCTGGGCGCCTTCATGCAGAACCTGTTCCGCCAGGGCGCCTTCCAGGGCCGCACGCCGCGCGAGGCCTATTTCGTCAAGTGCGACGCCGAGACGACGACGCAGAACGACATCAACCTGGGCATCGTCAACATCGTCGTCGGCTTTGCGCCGCTGAAGCCCGCCGAGTTCGTGGTGATCCGCCTGCAGCAGATCGCTGGCAACGTCGTCGCCTGACAAGACCCCGGCAGCCGACCAAGGAGCAAGCCATGGCCCAGTTCTCCGTCAACGCCTCGCGCTTCGACCCGTACAAGAATTTCAAGTTCAGGATCAAGTGGGACGGCCGCTTTGTGGCCGGCATCAGCAAGTGCTCGGCGCTCAAGCGCAGCACCGAGGTGGTGGAACACCGCGAGGGCGGTGACCCCAGCACGTCGCGCAAGTCGCCGGGCCGCACCAAGTTCGAGGGCATCACGCTGGAGCGTGGTGTCACCCACGACACCGAGTTCGAGAAGTGGGCCAACAAGGTCTGGAACTTCGGCTCCGGCCTCGGGGCCGAGGTCTCGCTGAAGGACTTCCGCAAGGACCTGATCATCGAGGTCTACAACGAGGCGGGTCAGGTGGTGCTGGCCTACAAGGTCTACCGCGCCTGGGTCAGCGAGTACCAGGCCCAGGCCGATCTCGACGCCAACGCCAATGCCGTGCTGATACAGACCCTCAAGCTCGAAAACGAGGGCTGGGAGCGCGACTACGACGTGGCCGAGCCCAGCGAGCCGAGCTTCACCGAACCGGCCTGAAGCCGACCCACATGCGCACGCCGCTGCACGACGAACAGTGCCTGGCGCTGTATGCACAGGGTGCGCCACGGCATGCCATCGACCGCGCGCTGCTGCTGGTTTCGGCCGCGGACGGTGCTGACGGCGACGAGGACGGCAGCGACTGGGCCGACCGGCCGCTCGGTGTGCGCGATGCTCGGCTGCTCGTGCTGCGGCGGGCCTGGTTCGGGTCGCAGTTCAACGCCGTGCTGGCCTGCCCCGCGTGCCAGGCCATGTTGTCGGTGGCGCTCGACCTGCGAAGCCTCGACGCAAACGCGCCGGGGGGCCGAGAGGCGGCCGTGCCGGCCTTCATGCCAGCCTTCATGCCAGCCTTCGTGCATGCGGCCGGCAGCCGTTTCCGCCGGCCCACGTCGCGTGACCTCGCCGCCATCGCCACGGCGGCCGATGTGCAGGAAGCGAGCATGCAGCTGCTCGACCGGCTGGCGCTGGACGCGCCGCCCGACGGCGGCTGGACGGCCGCCCACGTCGACGCCTTCGACACCGCGATCGACCAGGCAGACCCGCTGGCCCACGTGACGATCGCCCTGCAATGCGAAGACTGCGGGCATGGCTGGCAGGCGCCGCTGGACATTGCCGCGGTGTTGTGGGACGAGCTGGCGGCCCAGGCCCAGGCAACGGTGCGCGATGTGCACCTGCTGGCGGGCGCCTACGGCTGGAGCGAAGGGGAAATCCTCGCGATGCCCGCATCGCGGCGGCAGCTGTACCTGCAGCAGGTGCTGGCGTGAGCGTGGGGCTGCTGCGCGGCCTGGCGGCCCGGGCGCTGGGCGTGGACACGCCGCTGCGCTCGCGGCGCGTGCACGCTGGCGCGCAGCCGGCCGAGCCGGGCCTGGGCGATGAGCCTGGGTGGTGGCAGGCACAGCCACAAGCCGAGTCTCGACAGCCGCGTGGCGCTCTGCCGCAGGCAGGGACAGAGCACGTTCAGCCCGCGGGCGCTGCGCTCGCGGCCTCGGTGCCTGACAAAATCCGCACGTGGTCATCGCCGGTGGCACCGCATCCGCAAGCAGACCGCGATGCGCGCCCTGCCCCTGCGCAAGATGCGCCGGCTGCGGCGGCAGGAAGGCTTGCGACGGCCAAGTCGCCAAGCTCAGCCCCTGCAGCCGCCACCGACGACGCCGCGGCGGCGCGTGTGCAACGCGAACACCAGCCATGTCAGCAACCTGCTGCTGCCACGGCGTCGGTGGCGACAACGGCACGGAGCGCCCGGCAAGCGGTGCCTGCCCCACTGCTGCCGCCGTCGGCACCCCCCGCCTTGCCACCGCCGGTGACGGTGAATGCAGCGTCACCAGGGCGCCGAGGCGACCGCCATCGCCAGGCCGCGGCCGAGGCCCCGACCGAGGTGCACGTCAGCATCGGCCGCGTCGACCTGACGGCACTCGCGCCGACCACCACCGTACGCTCACCGACGCGCCGTGAAGGCCCCGCAGGCCGCAGCCTGGCCGAGTACCTGCGCGGCCCTGGCGCGAAGAGGCAGTCATGAGCAACGCGCTGGCCTTGGCCGCCGTCACCGCCGTGCTCAAGGACCTGATGGACAACGGCCTCGTCGATCACCAGGTCACGGACACCCTCGGCGCCGGCGTCACCGTTTCGTCGCTGCCGCCCGATGCCGTGCCGCTGGAAGGCACCGATGCCGTGCCCCGCATCAACCTCTTCCTGCATCAGGTCACCCCCAACGCGGCGTGGCGCAATGTGGATCTGCCATCGCGGGACGCCCGCGGCGCACGCACCGGCAACCCGCCCCTCGCGCTGGACCTGCATTACCTGCTCAGCGCCTACGGCTTCGACGAATTGCAGGCCGAAGTGCTGCTCGGTTATGCGCTGCAACTGCTGCACGAGACACCGGTGCTGGCACGCGCACAGATCCGCGCGGCACTGACACCGTCGCCAGTGAATGCGGGGCTGCTGCCCACCATCTTCCAGGCGCTGCGCAGCGCCGACCTGGCCGAGCAGGTGGAGCTGCTCAAGATCACGCCCGTCACGATGGGCGGCGAGGAGATGTCACGCCTGTGGTCGGCGCTGCAGGCGCGCTACCGGCCGACCGTCGCCTTCCAGGTTTCGGTGGTGCTGATACAGCCGCAACGCCCGGCGCGGGCCGCGATGCCGGTGTTGACACGCGGCGAGCTGGATCGCGGCGTGGCCGTCACGCCCGGCCTGGTGCCGCCCTACCCGACGCTGGAAACGCTGCACGCGCCGGTTCACGAAACACCGTCGGTGCTGCGCCTGGGCGACAACATCGATGCAACCGGGCACCACCTCGGCGGCACGGCCCGGGAGCTGCTGCTGCGCAACGACCGTTTCGGCATCGAGCAGCCCGTCGCGCTGGCCGACAGCAACGACGACGCGGCCTTCAGCTTCGTGCTGCCGGCGCTGCCCGCCGCGCTGCCCGTGGGCGTGTACCGCGCCGAGCTGCGCGTCACGCGCCCCGGTGAGTTGCGCCCGCGCAGCAGCAATGCGCTGCCGGTGGCCATTGCGCCGGCGATCACGAGTTTTCCGCCGCTGGCGATGGCGCGCAGCGCCGGCAACGTACTCAGCCTCACGCTGGCCTGCACGCCCGCCGTGCGCGTGGGCCAGGCGGTGTCGCTGCTGATGGACGGCCGCGAGGCGGCGGCGCTGCCCTTCAACGCCAACACGTCGCAGCTCAGCTTCGAGTTTGCCGACGCGCCACCAGCCGGCGGCACACCGCTGCTGCGCCTGAAAGTCGACGGCATCGAGAGCGTGGCCGTCGACCGCAGCGCACGGCCGCCGGTGTTCTTCAACCACCGCATCACGCTGCCGGCGTGATGCACGCCACGCCATGAACGCCGCCGCACCGCACACCTGGACCGATGCCAACCAGCAACTGCTGGTGGCCGAGTTCGCGCTGTTGCGGGCCCGGCTCGGCGACCCCGACGCCCCGGCCGTCGATCTGGGCGCCGCGCGCTGCGCGCTGGCCGAACCGGCCGCCATCGACCAGCTCTGCACCGTCTTCGGCCTCAGCCCCTTCGAGCGCACCCTGCTGTTGCTGGCCGCGGGCATCGAGATGGACAGCGCACTGGCTCGCCTGGTGCCGCAGCTGAATTTCGGCCTCGCGCTGGGGCTGCTGGCCGGCGCCCACTGGAGCGCCACGAGCCCGCTGGCACCGCTGCGTGCCTGGCGGCTGCTCGAGCTGGAGGGCAGCAGCCCGACGCGTGCCGCGCTGCGCATCGACGAACGCATCCTGCACCACCTGGCCGGTGTGAACCAGATCGACGCACGCCTGCTGCCCCTGCTGCGTGCGCAGGAGCCGCCCACGCTGATGGCACCGGCCCATGAAGCGCAGGTCGCGCGGCTGCTCGCACAGTGGCAGGGAGCGGAGAGCCCGGCCTTCGTTGTGCGCTTGGCCGGTGACGATGCAGGAGGCCGGCGTGACGTCGCCGCGGCCTTGGCCCAGGCATCGCAAAAGCTGCTGTTTGCCATCGCCCGGGCCGACATCCCCACCGGCGCGGCCGAGCAGGAAGCGATGGCCGTGCTCTGGCACCGTGAAGCGGTGCTGCTGCCCGCGGCGTTGCTGATCGAAGCCGACGAGCGCCACGGCGCGGACGCTGCTGCCTTGCTGCGCTTCGTGCAGCGGCTGCGCGGCCTGGTGATGGTGTCGTCGCGTGACTGCCTGCCGGGCACGGCGCATGCCCTCGCCCAGATCGACAAACCCGACGCCTCGGCGCAGGCGGCGCTGTGGTTGCAGGCTGCAGGGGGCGGCGCCACACCCGCCTTGCGCAAGGCCGTCGGCGAAGTGGCCTCGCAGTTCCGCCTCAGTGCCTCGACGATCCAGCGCCATGCCGCTGCCCTGTGCGGCACAGCGTCGCGACAGGGGCCCGCCCCGTCGCTGTGGCAAGCGTGCATCGAAGGCTCGCGGCCGGCACTGGATGAACTCGCACAGCGCATCGAGCCAGCGGCTGGCTGGAGCGACCTGGTGCTGCCCGACGCACAAACCGCCACGCTGCTGCAGCTCGCTGCCCAGGTGCGGCAACGCCTGCGGGTGCATGGCGAATGGGGTTTCGGCGCCCGAGGCGCGCGCGGCCTGGGCATCAGCGCGCTGTTCCATGGCGAGAGCGGCGTCGGCAAGACCATGGCCTGCGAGGTGCTCGCACGCGAACTGGCGCTCGACCTCTACCGCATCGACCTCTCGGGCGTCGTCAGCAAATACATCGGCGAGACCGAAAAGAACCTGCGCCGTGTCTTCGATGCCGCCGAGGACTCCGGCGCCATCCTGCTCTTCGACGAAGCCGATGCGCTCTTCGGCAAACGCAGCGAGGTCAAGGACAGCCACGACCGCTACGCCAACATCGAGGTGAGCTACCTGCTGCAGCGCATGGAGTCCTACCGCGGGCTGGCGGTGCTGACCAGCAACCTGCGCGGGGCCCTCGACCCGGCCTTCCTGCGGCGGCTGCGCTTCGTCGTGCACTTCCCCTTCCCCGACCTGGCCCAGCGCGAGGCCCTCTGGCGCCGCGCCTTTCCCGCCGCCACACCGTCCGCTGCCTTGGACTTCGCAAAGCTCGCGCGGCTGCCGATGGCCGGCGGGCACATCCGCAACATCGCGCTCAATGCCGCCTTCCTGGCCGCCGCCGCCGACGAAGTGGTGGCCATGCGCCACATCGCGCAGGCCGCGCACCACGAATCGGCCAAGCTCGACCGGCCCTTGCCCGAATCACAGACCAAGGGGTGGGCGCTGTGAAGGTGGTGCTGCACATCGACCGCCTGGTGCTGCATGGCGTGGCACCCGCAGAACGTGACGCGCTGGTGGCTGCGCTGCATGCCGCCCTGCAGCACGGGTTCGCGCAGCCCGGCGTGGCCGAACGCTGGGCCGCAAGCCCGAGCCGTGACCGGAACAGGCACAACTTCACCCCTGCCCCGGGCCAGCTGGCCCAGAGCGCCGCGCAGGCGCTGGTTGCCGGAGGCCCGCCGTGAGCCGCGCAGCCGCCGTCGCGGCACCCGACAGCGAGGTCAACCGGACAGGCCAGCGCGAGTGCGCATGCCGGCCTGTGATGGAGCGTATTCAGACGCTGGAGGACAAGGCCGACTGGGTGAAGAACGAGATCGACTCGCGCAACACCGACAAGTCGATTGCCCGCAGGGTCCAGGCCGTGCTGGCCAGGATTTTTCCATGAGAAGCGCCGTGCATGCCCTCGAAGCCCAGGCCGACCGCGCCTCGGCCGAAGCGCTGCGTGGCCCGGTGTGCACGCCGCTGGGGTCGCCCGTGCGCAGCAGCCCCGCCTTGCCGGGCACGCGCCGTGCGGCCGAGCAGGCGGGCGGCGGCCACGCGCTCGAGCCCGCGTTGCGCGCCGATCTTGAAGCGCGTTTCGGGCACGACTTCTCGCGGGTGCGGGTGCACGCCGACGGCGCCGCGGCCCGTGCCACGCAGCAGCGCGGCGCGCTGGCGCTGGCCGACGGTGAACACCTGCTGTTCGGCGCCGGCCAGTGGCGGCCTCACACCGACGAGGGGCGCGGTCTGCTCGCGCACGAGCTCGCCCACGTGGTGCAGCAGCGCAGCGGCGCGCCGGCGATGCTGCGCAAGACGCCCGACCCGCCGACGACCCGAAACTACGACACCACGCTGTTCACCATCGCAGACCCGGAGGCGATGACCTTGGCCGAGGCGCAGGCGCTCACTGCACAAGCCATCACCGACGGTGCCCTCACGGCGGCCGCCGTGCGCGGCGCCGTTGCCGGTACCGATGAAGAGATCCTGCTGCATTACGCGCTCGCCCAGGTCGCCAGCGCCGACCGCTGGAACGCCGAGATCGACATCGTCGCGCCAATCGGCTTCAAGACCGCCACCGCCGCGGCGCCACGCGGTCGCGTCACGGTGCGCATCGACGAGCAGGGCAAGGGCGAAGCCGAATTGGTGGCCAAGGGCGGCGTCACCGCTCCGGCGCTTCACAAGAAAAAGGAAGACGCGGTCGCCGATCTGAAAGCCAAGTACGGATTGATCGACGTCGCTGACGGCGATGCCGTCTGGACCCTGGACCACCTCAACCTCGTGGTCGGCGCCTTTGCCCGCCTGTCGGCGACCGAGAAGGTCGCGCTCAAGGGCGTGAAGCTGGTGCGCAAGCTGGACATCCCCGACGCAGCCGGCGTCTTCGAGAGCGAGCAATCGGTCGAAGGCAGCACGGTGGTCAACACGGCTGAGTTGCAGCTCGACGATGGGGCATTTCCAGCCAGCGGTGCGGGCTTCATCGGCGGCGCTGCCAATGCGGCCGACCCTGCCTACCTCACGATCCTGCACGAGGTCGGCCACGCGTTGCAGAGCAAGGCACAGCGCGACGCCATGAACGCGCTGTTCACCGCACGAGCGGCGCGCAACGAGGCCGTCGACAAGCACAACACCAACGTCGACACCGAAAGTTCGGCGAACGACGCACTGACCACGCTGATCGACGACCACAACGCGCTGGTGGCCGAACAGGCCGTGCTGGCGCAGACGCTGGGCACGGCGCGCACCGGCGGCGACGCCGTCGCCATCGCCGCGGCGCAGGCCGACCTCGACGCCAAGAAGGCCGAGGTCGCGGCGAAGAAGACCGACGTCGACACCCAGCGCACTGTGCACACGAAGGCGGCCGCCGCAGCAAAAACCTCCGACACCACCTACAAGGGCAAACTGGCGGTGGAAAAGACCAAGGCCGCCAGCGCCACCGCCGCCAGCGCGCTGCCGCTGCTGATGGCCACGGCCGACAAGAAGGCTCAGGCCGCGCGCACGGCGCTCACCACCGCACGCGCTGCGGCCGGCAGCAGCGCCGAGAGCCAGCCGCTGCGCGACGCGGTGGCCGATGCCGTCAAGAAACTCGACGGCGCCGCGAAGGCGATCGGCACGAAAAACGACCCGACGAAGGAAGACACCAGCGCAGACGCCCTGGCCAGCGCCGACGAAGCCGTGAAGGCGGCTGCCGCCGCGCGCGACGGCATGCCCGCAGCCGACCCGGCGCTGGCCGCGCTGGAGCCGGTGCAGACGGCGTTACAGGCGTGGCTGGACGCGCTGCAGGCCGCACTGGACAAGGGTGACCGCCCGCGGCGCGTGCAGGCCTTCGTCGAATTCGTCGAAGCCAACCACATCGAGCCGTTCACCGCCTACGCGCGCGACAACTGGCCCGACAAGCCCGATGAGTTCTACGCCGAGGCCTACACGCTGTTCCTCAACGACCCGGCCTGGATGCAGCGCAACCAGGCTGCGCTGCACGGCTGGTTCACCGCCGGGAGCCACCGATGAGCCTGTCGACGTCCCCACGCCTCATCAAGGGCGGCCTCGTCGTGCTGGACCCGACGGGCGCCCAGGTGAAGCGCACGATCGCGCTGCAATACAACCCGGACACGCTCACGCGCAGCTACCAGGTGCAGGGTGCCGGGGGCGATGGCGGCGGCGAACGTGCGCAGCCCTTCCGGCTGAAGGGCCCGGCGATCGAGACCCTCAAGGTCGAGGCCGAGATCGACGCCACCGACCAGCTGCAGTTTCCCGACCAGAACCCGAACGCGGTGGCGCATGGCATTGCGCCGCAATTGGCGGCGCTGGAAGCACTGGTCAACCCCTCGAGCGAAGAACTGCTGGCGCTGGATGCGCTGGCGGCGTCGGGCACGCTGGAGATCGTGCCGCCCGATGCGCCGCTGGTGGTTTTCGTGTGGAGCCGCAACCGCGTGCAGCCGGTGCGCGTGACCGAGCTCAGCATCACCGAAGAAGCCTTCGACCCGGCGCTGAACCCGATACGCGCCAAGGTGTCGCTCGGCCTGCGCGTGATGAGCACCGACGACCTGGGTTACGCGCACCGCGGCGGCGCGCTGTTCATCAACCACTTGCGGGCCCGCGAGGCGCTGGCGGCCAAGGCCGGCAGTGCGTCGCTGCAGGCGCTGGGCATCGAGGCGCTGCCATGACACCCGGCTTGCATCGCCGCTGAAGGAAACACCATGACCAGCACCGACCCCGTCCAGATGCTGATCGACGCCGGCGCGATCCCGTCGAGCCCGTTCGAAGCCACGAGCCGCTACCACGGCGTGGCCATCGCGCTGCTGCCGCAGCCCGGCGGCGAACCTGCGCTGCCGTATGTGCGGCGCCGCTTCATCCCGCAACTGCGCGAGATTCCGCTCGCGGGGCGCATCACCGTCGCTTCGAACGACAGGCCGGAGCTGATCGCCCACCGCACGCTGGGCGATGCCCTCGTCTACTGGCGTGTCGCCGATGCGAATGCGGTGACCGATCCGTTCGAGCTCACCGACGCGCCCGGCGCGCGGGTGGCGATCCCGCTGCCATCGGGCTACTGAACCCCCACCAGCAGGCGCCACCGTGTCCACCGCCAACGGCATCCAGCTCTCACTGCTCATCGGCCCGGTGCCGATGCCGGCGCCGCGTGAGGTGGTGGACGCGCTCGCATCGGTGAAGGTCGAGATGGGCTCGGGCGATGCGCAGAGCGGCTTCGAGCTGGTCTTCGACCTGCCGGCACGTTCGCCGCTGCGCACGCTGTTCCTCATCTCCGGCGGCGGCGGCGGCGTGCCGCTGATGCGCGTGGTGCTGTCGGTGCAGATCGGCGGTCGGTCCGAGCCCATCGTCGACGGCATTGCCACCCATGTCGACATGAAGTCCGGCAGCGGCGGCATCGGCCAGCTGGTGGTGCGCGGCAAGGACCTGTCGGCGCTGATGGACGTGATCGAGATTCCCGGCCTGCCCTTCCCCGCCATGCCGCCTTCGGCACGCGTGCTGGTGATCCTGGCCAAGTACCTGGCGCTCGGCGTGGTGCCGATGGTCATTCCCAGCATCGTCGACGAGCCGCCGCTGCCCACCGCCAAGATCCCGTCGCAGAAGGGGTCGGACTACGCCTACGTGAAGCGCCTGGCGGCGGACGCCGGCTATGTGTTCTATGTCGAGCCCGGCCCGGTGGCCGGCGCCTCGAAGGCCTACTGGGGCCCGGAGATCCGCGTCGGCGAGCCGCAGCCCGCGCTGACCACCGGCATGGACGCGATGAACACGGTGGAGAACCTGTCGTTCAACTTCGACCGCGAGAAGAAGATCATGCCGGTGGTGTTCTTTCAGGAAGCCAACAGCAAGGTGCCGATCGGCATTCCCATCCCCGACGTGACGCCGCTCAACCCGCCGCTGGGGGCCATTCCGCCGCTGCCGCCGAAGATCGAATTCCTGAGCGACACCGCGCACATGGGCCCCGCCGGTGCGCTGATGAAGGGCCTGGCCTACGCCGGGCAGCACAGCGATTCGGTCTTCGGCACCGGCTCGCTCGACGTCGTGCGCTACGGCCGTGTGCTGAAGCCGCGCCGGCTCGTGGGTGTGCGCGGCGCGGGCCTGCCTTTCGACGGCCTGTACTACGTCACGCAGGTCAGCCACGACATCCAGCGTGGTTCCTACAAGCAGAGCTTTTCGCTCGCGCGCAACGGCTTGATCTCGACAGTTCCGAAGGTGCCGGTATGACAGCTCCCCTCTACGGAAAATACCGCGGCACCGTGGTCAACAACGTCGACCCGGAGCAGATCGGGCGGCTGCAGGTCATCGTGCCGGCCTTCTCACCCATCCCGATCAGCTGGGCCATGCCTTGCATGCCCTGGGGCGGCATCAACCAGGGCGTGTTCACGGTGCCGCTGATCGGCGCTGGGGTCTGGGTCGAGTTCGAGCGCGGCGACCCCGACTACCCGATCTGGACCGGCTGCTACTGGGGCAACACCGCCGAAGTGCCGGTGATGGCCAAGATGGTGCCGCCCGCGGTGCCCGGCTTCACGATCCAGACTGCGCTGAAGAACGGCATCGTCATCTCCGACGTGCCCGGGCCGACCGGCGGCATCCTGATCCAGACCTCGACCGGCGCGATGATTTCGGTCAGCGACACCGGCATCATCATTTCCAACGGCAAGGGCGCGATCATCAACATGCTGGGGCCCAGCGTCGACATCAACGCCGGTGCGTTGACCATCGTCTGAGGCGAGTGCGATGCCCGGCCCCATCCTCCACCTCGGCGCCAGCGTGTTGTGCATGCACGGCGGGCCGGCACAGCCGACAGCGCCCTTTCCGCGTGTCACCGTTTCGGGGCAGCCCGTGGTCACGCTGGCCACGCCGCATGTGGTGGCGAGCTGCGCGCTCGCCAGCACCTCGACCCCGCCCTGCGTCAGCGCGCAGTGGGTGGTGGGGGCCGTGCGGGTGCTGGCAGGGGGCACGCCAGTGGCCATCGCCACCGGCACGGCAGTCTGCGTGCCCACTGGCACGGGGCTCATGCCGGTGGCGTTTCAGACGCGTGTCTTGGCAAGCTGAGGAGCGACGCAGCATGGGCCAGCTCGACTTTCCCTACCGCATCGACAGCCGCGGCCGCACGGCAGAGGCGGGCGAGAACGACCACCTGCGTGATCTCATCGAGCAGGTGCTCTTCACCGCGCCTGGCGAGCGCGTGATGCGGCCCGACTTCGGCTGCGGCCTGGCCCAGCTCATCTTCGAGCCCAACAGCGTGACCCTGGCCGCGACCACGCAGATGCTGGTGCAGGCCACGCTGCTGCAGCTCCTGTCGCACCTGATCGCAGTGAATGAGGTGAGCGTCGACGCCGACGACGCCGCGTTGCGCGTGAACGTGTCCTACACCGTGCTGGAAGACGGGCGTGTGCAGCGCGCCAGCTTCGGCCTTCCGGGGGCGGCCTCATGAAGCAGCACTGCTGTGATCAGCGGCGGCTGGACGTGCTGCGCCTGGCGGGCAGCGCCAGCGTCAACGCGATCGAGTACCTCGAGGTCATGGACCGCATGGCGCCGACCAGTGTGCCGCGCCAGCGCACGCTGCTCGTGCGGCTGCTGCAACCGGGCTTCGTGCCGACGCCGGCTCAGGTGCTGATCGACGGCGGTGAACGCATTCGCCGCGTCGGCGTGGTGTGGGTCGCGATGGCGAACGCCTTGCCGGCCGTGCCGCAGCCCGGCGAAGGGGTGGCGCCGGCCGACGATGCCGCCTTCGTGGCTGCCGTGGCCGCGATGGCCGATGATCTGAGCCGCACCCTCGTCATCCGCACCGACAGCGAGGGCGACTTCTCGCGCTACACGCTGCGCCTGATCTCGGCCCCGGGCGCCAGCAGCCCGCCGGACGGCTTCGACCCCGTGCTCGCGCGCGTGGAGTTCTCCTTCAAGGTGGAATGCCCGACCGATTTCGACTGCGCCGAAGAGCGGCTGTGCCCGCCCGAGCCGCGCGAGAAGCCGGCGATCGACTACCTGGCCAAGGACTACCCCGGCCTGCGCCGGCTGATGCTCGACCGGCTGTCGCTGCTGACGCCGGGCTGGACCGAACGCAGCGCGGCCGACCTCGGTATCACGCTGGTGGAGCTGCTGGCCTACGCCGCCGACAACCTGTCGTACCGGCAGGATGCAGTGGCCAACGAGGCCTACCTCGGCACCGCACGCAAACGCGTCTCGGTGCGGCGTCACGCCCGCCTGGTGGACTACCGCATGCACGACGGCTGCAACGCCCGCGCCTGGGTGCAGGTGCAGGTCAGCGGCGGTGGCTTCGTGCTGGCGCGGGGCACGCCGATCTTCACGCGCACCGAAGGCGTCGAATATGGCCTGCTGCGCAGCGTGCCGCAAAGCCTGGGCGAACGCCGCTTGCGTGAATCGAACGCCCTCGTCTTCGAGAGTGCCCATACGCAAACCCTGGACGAACGCTGCAACCGCATGCTGTTCTACACCTGGGGCGACGCCGGCTGCTGCCTGCCCATAGGCAGCACCTCGGCCACGCTGCGCGGGCGCCCGCCGCTGGCCGTGGGCGACGTGCTGGTGCTGGAAGAAGAGCGCAGCCCGACCACCGCCGACAACAACGCGGCCCGGGCCGATGCCGACCGCAGCCGGCGCTGGGCCGTGCGGCTGACGCGCGTGGATGCCGCGCTCGTCGACCCGTCCGGTGGCCTCTTCGACAGCCCACCGACGGGCCTGCCTGTCGAACTCACCGGCATCGAGTGGGACCGCGCCGATGCCTTGCCGTTTGCGCTGTGCCTGAGCACCACCGACCACCCGGGCCGCGTGATCAGCGTCGCCAGCGGCAACCAGGTGCTGGCCGACCACGGCCAGACGCTCGCACCCGAGACGCTGCCCGCGGTGCCTGCGGCCACGCGGCGCTACGCACCCGCCTCGCGCAGCGCAGAGCGCTGCGAACCACCTGAGCCGATGCCGGTGTCGGTGCGGTTCCGCCCGGCACTCGCAGCCAGCCCCGTGACGCAGGGCTTCGAACTCGCAGACCTGCTGCGCACGCTGCCCGGTCAGGACGACGAACCCTTCTGGCCGTCCAGCCTGCTGCTGCCGCTGGACGTGCGCCACGCCACGCCGCAGGCCACGCTGAAGCGCCAGGGGCAACCCGAGACCTGGAACGCCGTCACCGACCTGCTGGCCAGCGGCCCGACGGGCCGGCAGTTCGTCGTCGAGGTCGAACACGACGGCCGCGCACGCCTGCGCTTCGGCGACGACCAGCACGGCCTGCGACCCAACGAGGGCGACGTGTTCAGCGCGCGCTACCGCGTGGGCAACGGCAGTGCGGGCAATGTCGGCGCCGAGTCGCTGGCGCATGTGCTGATCGACCCCGAGGTGTACACGCGCCACGCACCGGGCGAGCCGTTGCCCGATGCCACGCGGGTGATCGCCGTGCGCAACGCGTTGGCCGCTGTGGGCGGCACCGATGCCGAATACGTGGACGTGGTTCGGCGCGACGCCCCGGAGGCCTTCCGCGTGCAAGAGCGCGCCGTCACCGCGGCCGACTATGCGGCTGCCGCCGAGCGCAGTGGCGAGGTGCAGCGCGCCGCAGCCGGCTTCCGCTGGACGGGCAGCTGGCACACGGTCTTCGTCAC
The DNA here is from genome assembly GCA_031372905.1 of Betaproteobacteria bacterium. GTDB lineage: Bacteria > Pseudomonadota > Gammaproteobacteria > Burkholderiales > Burkholderiaceae_C > Rubrivivax. Next base: position 10,723 of record JANMMD010000040.1, on the reverse strand, counting down.
TGCCGACCGACCCGGCGGGGCCGAGGTCGATGCCGCTTTCGAGCGCCGGCTGCGGCGTCACCTGGAGCGTTTCCGCATGGCCGGCTACGACCTCGAAGTCGACGCGCCGCGCAACGTGCCGTTGGAGGTGGCGCTGCACATCTGTGTCGCGCCGGGGCACTTCCGCGCGCCGGTGCTGCGGGCCGTGAAGAACAAGCTCTCGTCGCAGCGGTTGGGCGACGGCTCGCTGGGCCTGTTCCATCCCGACAACTTCAGCTTCGGCGAGCCGGTGTACCTGAGCCGCATCGTCGCCGCCGCGCAGGCGGTCGAAGGCGTCGAGGCGGTGCGCGTCGACCGCTTCGGCCGACTGGGCGACACGAGCCCGCTGCCGTTGCAGCAGGGTTTTGTCAGCATCGGGCGGCTGGAGATCGCGCAGCTCGCCCACAACCCCAATTTTCGCGAGCGTGGCGTGCTCACGCTGGTGGCCGGAGGTGGGCAATGAGTTCGTCCTTGATGCCTTCGGTGCAGGTCGGTGTCGAGCCGCTGCCCTCCGGCAGTGAAAGCTGCGGCTGCTGCGACGGCGTCGAGACCGCGACGCCGCAGTTGATCCACAACCGCGGCGGCTTGTCGGCCGTGGACTACCGCATCGGCAGCTACGGTGACTGGCAGGCCAGCCTGACCGCCGGGCTGTCGAAGGGCAGCACGCCCGAACTCGCGCCCCTGAGTGCACTGCTCACGCGCGACAACCGAGACTTCACCATCGGCCTGATCGACGCCTTCGCCTGCGCGGCCGATGTGCTGACGTTCTACCAGGAGCGCATCGCCAACGAGTCCTGGCTGCGCACCTGCACCGAGCGCGTGTCGCTGCAGGAACAGGGGCGCCTGATCGGCTACCGCCTGAAGCCCGGCGTCGCGGCCGAGACCTGGCTCGCCTTTACGGTGGAGACACCGCCCACGCCGCCGGCGGCGATGAAGCCCGAGCCCGGATCCTTCGTCACCGGCGTGCCCGAAGTGGTGATGCTGGCCACCGGCCTGCGCGTGAACAGCGTGCCCGGCCCGGATGAAAAGCCGCAGGCCTTCGAGACGGTGGAGGCGCTGGAAGCGCGCTGGCCCTGGAATGCCATGCGGGCCATGGCCGATGAAGAGCGTGTGCCGGGTTTCGGCGCCCGCGAGACCTGGCTGGCCGGCACCGGCACGCAGCTCAAGCCCGGCGACGTGCTGGTCTTCGTCGGCGCGGAGTTCGATGCCAACCCGGCGAGCAACCGCTGGGACCGCCGTGTGCTCACCGCCGTCGAGGCCGACGACGCGCACCAGCGCACGCGCGTGGCCTGGCAAGAGCCCCTGGGTTCGGTGACACCTCTCGTGCGCCCCGCCGAGGCGCCAGTGGTGCTGGCCCTGCGCGAACGCGCGGCGGTCTTCGGCCACAACGCACCCGACTGGTCGAGCATGAGTGCGGAGTTCAAGGCGGCCTACCTGGGCCTGTCGGGGCCGCGCCAGCTGAAGCCCGAGCACCTCGCCGAATGGCCGAACTTCGACATCTACGCACCGGGCGGCGCGGGTTTGTCGATCACGGCCCACGCCACGGCGCTGGACGCGGCTTCGGTGCTGCAAGACACGCTGCGCGCCGCCGGCTTGCAGCAGGCGCCCAGCGGCGCCATTGCCGCCGGGCAGATGCTGGCCGGCGGTGCGCAGTTCGCCGAGCGCCTGGCCGCGCTGCCCGCCGAGACGGCCAGTGCCTGGATGGGCGTGGCCCAGGAGTTGCCCTCGGTGCTGGCCGAGGCCTTCAAGCCGGTGGCCGACCTGGCGCAGCGCGCCGGCGATGTCGGCGCTGCCGTGGCGCGGGTGGACGCCGTCGAAGGCGCGATGCGCGGCCTGCGCGAAGAATTCAATCGCTTGCGGGGTTGAGGTGACGCCATGAGCCTGCAATCCGCCATCAGCGCCGCGCTCGGCACCCTGAGCGCGGTGGCCGACGACACCGCCGACGCGGCGCGCAACCTGCGCGGCGCCACCGCCAGCGGCCTGGACAGCGCCATCGGCAGCGCTGCCGCGGCCATGGCTGGCGCGCACCTCGAAGCGGTGCTCGCCGTAGCGCCACGGCTGCCCTTCGCCACCGCCGAGTCGGTGTGCGACGCCTTCGAGGCCGCGCTGGGCCAGGCCTCCGACCTGGTGCCCACCGCCGTCACGGCCGTGGTGCTGGGCGGCGACCCGCGCGTGGCGCCGCTGATCGTCGCCTTGATGGCCGACGAAGACGCCTTGGCTGCGCTGCATCCGCTGGAGGGGCCCAATGGCGTCCCCAACGCACTGCGTGCACGCGTGACCGCCGGGCTGTCGCTGGCGACGATGCCGCGTGCCTTTGCCGACAGCGCGCTCGCCGTCGGGCGCCGCTTCGCCTCCACGCTGCAAGGGCCCAGCGGCGACTTGTTGTCGCAAGGCAGCCTGGCCCAGGCCGCGCTGGCCGACCTGCGCGCCGGCATCGGCGTGACCGAGGCCTACGCCGGGCTGATCGGCCATGCAGTCGACCGCGTGCAGCTCTCGGCCACACGCGGGGTGAGCCACGTCTACGCGGCCGCCATGGCCCAGGTGCAACAGCTGCGCGCCGGCCGGCCGGCACGCGTGTTCGCCGGCCGTGCGGGCCGGCGTGTCAGCCTGGACCGCGACTACCCCGGCATCGTCCCCGGCAGTTATGCCCTGCTCGACAAACCCGACTACAGCGAACTCTTCAAGGTCAGCGCCACCTCACAGGGCTCGCGCGCCGAGTTTGCGATCGCTGGCAAGTCGAGCTACCTTGCGCTGACGGGGCAGAACCTGTCGCTCTACGACACTGCCGTGCGCGAGACCACGGTCTATGCGCGCAGCGAGGTGCTCAAGCGTACGCGCGCGCCGCTGAAGACGCCGGTCAGCGGCGCGGCCATCCAGGTCGCGGCCGACGTCAGCGGCATGGCCGCCGGCCGGCGCCTCATCGTCAAGGGCCCGCGCGTCGACGACGGTAGCATGCTGGTGCACCATGCGGTGCTGGTGTCGGCAACACCGGCCGCGCTGGCGGCCGATGGCGGCACGCTGCTGATCGACCCGCCGCTGCCCGCGCCGCTGCGGCGCGATGCCACGGTGGTCTACGGCAACGTGGCCCTGGCCTCGCACGGCGAAACCGTCGCGCAGATCCTGGGTGCTGGCAACGCGGCGCAGGCCTTCCAGCACTTCGAGCTCAAGCAGTCGCCGCTGACCTGGCGCGCTGCCGCCACCGAAACGGGCGCGGCCAGCGAACTCACGGTCCGGATCAGCGACGTCGAATGGGCCGAACGGCCAACGCTGTACGGCGCCGGCGCCACCGAGCGCAGCTACGCATTGCGCACCGACGAGCAAGGGCGTGTTCTCGTGCAGTTCGGCGACGGCAAACTCGGCGCGCGCCCACCCAGCGGCGTCAACAACATCCGCGCCACCTACCGCAAGGGGCTGGGCGTGGCGGGCAACGTGCGCGCCGACACGCTCACGCAGCCGACCGTGCGGCCGCTTGGACTGAAGAGCGTGGCCAACCTCGCGCCGGCCGAGGGTGGCACCGACCCCGAGCCCGCCGACGCAGCGCGGCGCAGCATCCCCCTGCAGACGCGCACCCTGGGCCGCGCGGTCTCGGTGCTCGACTACGAAGACTTCGCCCGCGCCTACGCCGGTGTGGCCAAGGCCCGCGCCGCCGTGCTGCAGCTGCCCTCTGGACCCACCGTGTGCGTCACGCTGGCGGGCGACCGCGGCGCTGCACTGACGCCAAGCAACCCGCTGTGGATCAACCTGCTGGCGGCGCTGCGCAACAGCGGCGACCCGCACGTGCCGCTGCGCCTGCTCACGCATGCCGCTAGCACCTTCAGGCTGGGCCTGAAGGTGAAGGTGGATGCGGCCTGCGACAGCGCCGCCGTGCTGGTGGCGGTGGAGGCAGCCTTGCGCGCGCGCTACCACTTCGACGCGCGCGAGCTCGGCCAGCCGGTGCAGCAGTCGGAGCTGATCGCGGTGGTGCACACCGTGCCCGGCGTGCTGGCGCTCGATCTGGACTTTCTCTACGGTGGCAGCGCACCGCCGAGCCAGACGATCAAGAGCCGTCAGGTGCGCCTGCTCGCCACGCGCATGCATGTGGCCGGCGGCCAGCCGCGTGCGGCCGAGATGCTGACGCTGGACCCCGGGCCCCTTGACCGGCTGGAGGTGATGCCATGAGCCTGTCGGCCCAACGCCTGTACGAGCTGCTGCCCGCCGTCTACCGCATCCGCGATGCCGAGCAGGGTGAGCCGCTGCGCGCGCTGATGGCGCTGTTTGCACGCGAGCTGGAGGCCATCGAGGAGAACATCGAGCAGCTCTACGACGACCAGTTCATCGAGACCTGCGCCGACTGGGTGGCACCCTACATCGGCGACCTGATCGGCTACCGCCCGCTGCACGGGGCCACACCCGCGGTTTCTTCTCCGCGTGCCGAGGTGGCCAACACCATCGCCTACCGGCGGCGCAAGGGCACGGCGCTGATGCTGGAGCAGCTGGCACGCGACCTGACCGACTGGCCGGCGCACGCGGCAGAGTTCTTCGAACAGCTCGCCGCCACGCAGTACATGAAGCATGTGCGGCTGCATGCACCGGCCACGGCGCGCATCCGTTCGCAGGCGGCGATGCGCGTGCTCGGCGGCGCCTTCAACACCAGCGCCCACACGGCCGAGATGCGCCGGCCCGAGATCGGCACCGGCCGCTACCACATCCCGAACGTCGGCCTGTTCCTGTGGCGCCTGCGGCCGCAGCGCCTGAGCGGGCTGCCGCTCGTGCCGCACCCGGGCGACGCCACCAGCACCAAGTTCCGCCTCGACCCGCTGGGCGCCGACTGCGCACTCTTCCGCGAGCCACAGCCTGAAGCCGGCGTCGAGCAGCTCAGCACCCCCATCAACGTGCCGGCGCCGCTCAGCGTGCGCGGCATGGCCGCCGCCGTGCGCGCCGCGCAGGCCGATGCCGACCCCGACGCCCGCACCGACGACGATTACGGCCCCGGCGAGAGCCTGCTTTTCCTGCGCCCCGGCGCGCAGCCCGGCAGCTGGGAGCCGGTGCCGGTGAGCGAGATCACGGTGTGCGACCTGCGCGATGTCGGCCCGGCGTGGAACCACGAAACCACGGTGCCGGCCGGCACCATCGGCGTCGACCCCGAGCGCGGCCGCGTGGTGCTTGGCGCCGGCGTCGCCGGGCCTTTGCGCGCCAGCTTCAACCGCGGCTTCGCGCGCGACATCGGCGGCGGCGAGTACCAGCGCACACCGGCCGGTGAAAACCACGCGCCGGCCCAGCAACGCAGCGCCAGCGAAGGCGAGGCCCTGCAGCCGCACCTGGACCTGCTGGCAGCCACTGGCGGCCGGCTGCTGATCACCGATTCATTGACCTGCAACGAGACCCCGGTGCTGCGTGTGGACGGCGTCACGGCGGCGGGCGCCGAAGGGCTGGAGCTCGTGGTCGCGGCGGCCAACGGCGCGCGTCCCCTCATCGCCGCCACGGGCAACGTGGTGCTGGACATCGGCGCACGCGGCCGCATCGTGCTCGACGGCCTGGTCATCGCGGGCGGCGCGCTCACGCTCGCGCCCGCCGCGCCGGGCGACACCGAGCCGCGCGAGATCGTGCTTCGCCACTGCACGCTGGTGCCGGGGCTGGGCCTCACGCCGCTGGGCGACCCGGCCACGCCAGGCGCGGCCAGCCTGGTGATCGAGCACCCGTTCGCGAAGCTGACGATGGAGGCCTGCATCGTCGGTGCCGTGCAGATCGCGGCCGAGGCGCAAGCCGCGCTGAGCGATTGCATCGTCGATGCCAACGCGGCCACGAACCCGGCCTACGAAGGCCCGGGGGGCACGGCCGGAGCGCCCTTGACGATGAACGAATGCACCGTGTTCGGCAAGGTGCGCGCCGAGATGCTGGCGCATGTGTCGAACAGCATCCTGCTGGCCGCCACAGCGCCCGGTGACCCGTGGGCTGCACCGGTGTGGGCGGCGCGAACCCAGGAAGGCTGTGTGCGCTTCTCCTGGCTGCCCACGGCGGCCATCGCACCGCGCCGCCACCGCTGCCTGCCCGACGCCGAACACCCGAACGTGCGGCCGCAGTTCAACGCCTTGCGCTACGGCCAGCCCGCCTACGCGCAGCTGCGCGCCACCACGCCGCGGGTCATCCGGCAAGGCGCCGACGACGAAGGCGAGATGGGCGTCATGCACGCCCTGGCGCAGCCGCAGCGCGAGAGCAACCTGCGCGTACGGCTCGACGAGTACCTGCGCTTCGGCCTGCACGCCGGCATCTTTTACGCCACCTGAACCACCACGCACCGCAAAACCAACAGGGGCCCACCATGGCAGCCGATCTGTCCCGAGTCCGTCACCACCCGCTGCTTGACTATGCAGGGGTCGAGCTCAAGCAAGGCGCGGTGCTGCTGGATGCCGACGCGAACGAGCTCGTGGCCATCCTCGACCGCCGCCTGCGCGCGCTGGCCAGCGACGTGCTGGGCCGCAGCACGGTGTCGCAGACCACGCCCGATGCCTTCCGCCTCACCGTCGTGGCCGGCGTGCTGCGCATCGGCATCGGCCGCCTCTACGTCGACGGCCTGCTGGCCGAGAACCACGGCAGCGGCGCCGACAGCTTCGACGCGCTGCTCGCCGAGCCCACCCGCAGCACGCCAACGCCGCTGACCGCGCAGCCCTACCTGCCGGTGCCGCTGCAGCCGCCGACAGCGGGCCGCCACCTGGTCTATCTGGACGTGTGGCAGCGCGAGCTCACGCACCTGGAGAACCCGGCGCTGGTGGAAACAGCCATCGGCGTGGAAACCAGTTCGCGCCTGCAGACGGTGTGGCAGGTTCGCCTGCTCAGCGAGATTCCCGCCGACACCGCCTGCGGCAGCGAACTCGAGGCCTGGAACGCGCTCACCGCGCCGAGCAGCGGGCGCCTGAGCAGCGGCACCTTCGATGTGCCCCCCGCGGCCGACCCCTGCGAGCTGCCCCCCACGGGCGGCTACCGGGGGCTGGAGAACCAGCTCTACCGCGTCGAGATCCACGATGCCGGCCAGCCCGGCGGCGACGCCACCTTCAAGTGGAGCCGCGAGAACGCCAGCGTCGGCTCACGCGTGGCGAGCGTCATTTCGGCCAGCGAACTCGAACTCGACAGTCTGGGCCGCGACGAGGTGCTGGGCATCGCCGACGGCGACTGGGTCGAGATCACCGACGACCACCGCGAATTTGCGCTGCAGGCCGGCGAGATGCGCCGCGTCAGCCTGGCCAACCCGGACACGCGGCGCATCACGCTGAGCGCGGCCTTGCCGGGCTCGATGCTGCCCGGCAGCTTCCCCGACAGCACGCTAGCAACCGCGCGCAACCTGCGCGTCAGGCGCTGGGACCAGCGCGGCGCCATCTTCCGCACCGGCAGCAACGTGCCGATCCAGAACCTGGACGCCAACAACTCGACAGGTGTGATCCGCATGCCGGCTGCGGGCGTCGACGTGCTGCTGGAGAACGGCGTCACGGTCTCGTTTTCCAGCACCGGTGCACCGGGCTTCAAGACCGGTGACCACTGGGTTTTCGCGGCACGCACGGCCGATGCCTCGGTGGAGGAACTCGTCGCCGCGCCGCCGCGCGGCGTTCACCACCACCACGCGCGCCTGGGCCTGTGGGACGTGGGCGCCGGCGCCGTCACCGACTGCCGCACCCCCTGGCCGCCGAGTGGCGAAGGCGACTGCGGCTGCACCGAATGCGTGACGCCGGCATCGCATGCCAGCGGGCAGCTCACCATCCAGGCCGCCGTAGACCGAGTGCGCGACGGCGGCGGCACCGTCTGCCTGCACGCAGGCCTGTATCCCCTGCGCGAGCCGGTGCGCGTGGCCGGCGCGCGCAGCCTGGCCATCCGCGGCCAGGGCGCGGCAACGGTCATCACCGCGCAGGGCACGGCCTTCCAGATCGAAGGGGCTGCGGGTCTTGTGATCGAGAAACTCTCGGTCATCTCCCTGGGCGCGCAGTCGGCCATCACCGCGCGCGCGGTGGCGGGCTTACGTCTTTCGGAACTGGCGCTCGTGGTTGTCGGCGCGAACGATGGCAACGGCGCCGGCATCGGCCTGCAGGGCTTGTGCGCCGGCGTGGCGATCCGCGACAACCTGATCGTGGCGCCCGACGGCATCCGCAGCGAGCGCAGCGTCGGCCAGGCATCGCCCCTGGTGCTGACGGCCGCGCTGCAGGTGCGCGACAACGTGCTGTGGTGCCGCCGACGCGGCCTGTCGCTGGAGGGCGCGGTGGCGCATCTGTTCGGCCACCGCGTCGAGGACAACGAGGTGCTGGGCTGCCGCGACGGCGGCCTGGCCGCGCTGGGGTTTGCGCTGCCGGGCGCGTCGATGCGCATCTGCGGCAACACGCTCAGCGTCAACGGCCCGGGCATCGAGTGTGGTGTCGACGGCGCGTGGATCGAAGGCAACAAGCTCAACGCCACGCGCCAGGGCGAGCGCGCGCCCACCGGCAGCGCCATCGTGCTGGCGGCAGGGCTGGACCCCACCGGCAGCGACCAGGCCCAGGTGCTGGCGAACCAGATCAGCGGCTTTGCCGACGCCGGCGTGCTGGTCAGCGCGCCGGTGCGCGACCTGATCTGCAAGCTCAACATCATCGAGAACTGCGGCGCCGGCATCGTGATGGGCGACGACGCCGAAGCCAGCGCGGTGAGCATCGAGAACAACCACATCCGCGACATCCGCGGCACCGGCGTGCTGGCGGCCGCCGGGCTGGCGGTGGGCATCGGCGTAGCGCGTGCGGCTGCGGCCACGGTGGCGGGCAACCAGGTCCGCCGCGTGGCGCTGGCCGCGGCCAACAGCCGTTTCGTCGCCGGCATCTTCATGCTGGGCGTGGAGCGCTCGCGCATCCACGGCAACGAGGTCAGCGAGATCGGCCCACGCGGTGATTTCAGCGGTATCGGTGCCGGCATCCTGGTGGCCACGCCGTATGCCGAATGCGACGTGGCGCGCAACCAGGTGGAGCGTGATGCCGACCCGCAGGCCAATGCCGGTGAATCGGCCTGGGCGGCGCTGCTGATTGCCGATGCCGGCATCTTCGGCACCACCAACCTCGCCGGCACCACCGCAGGCGCCACCACCGCTGCGGCTGGTGCACCCGGCGCGGCGAGTGCGGCTGGTGCGACCGTCAACCGCACCGCCAACACGACGACCGTGCGCGTGGACGACCGCCGCACACTCTTGATCAGCGGCAATCGCGTTTCGATATCCACGGCACGCAGCGACTTCATCGGCACCATTGCCGGCGCGGCGACCGCAGCGGTGCAGGGTGGTGCCGCGAGCGTGCAAGGCAACACCTTCGCCGCGCGCGGGCGCGCACCGGCGGTGTTCGTCGTGGCCAGCGCCGAGGCGCTGTTCAGCGACAACCGCTGCACCCACCAAGGCACACGCGGTCTGCCGGCCGTCGTACTGAGCACGCCGGTGGCGCTGCTCAATGCCAACCGCGTGCGCAGCGGCGATGTGTCGATCGCCGTTATCGGCAGCAGATGCTTTACCGCCCTGGGCAACATCACCACCGGTGTCGTGCGAATCAACAACAACCCGCTCGCCGCACCCTGGGCTGCGCTCAACGTCGTCGGCTAGGAGAACACCCCATGCGCATGTTCGTGTTGAAGCAGGGGCAGAGCCTGCAAACCGTGGCCAGCCAGCTTGGCGGTGCGGCATCGATGGGCCGCCTGAAGGCGATGAACCCGCACCTCGACCTGAACCGCCTGGAGCCCGGCACCGTGCTGCTGGTGCCGGACGGCATCGACGGTGCGGACTCGGTGGCCGGTGCCGTCTTCGACGGTCTGGCCGCTGACCTGAAAGAGGGTCTGAAGGCGGCCACGGCGCGGGTGCAGCACACGCGCGTCAAGAACGAGCTGCTGCAGAAGGACATAGCGGCCATCCTGAAAACCGCAGCCTTCAAGCGTGTGCTGGAGGGCGACGCCGAGTTGAAGAAGCAGACCGAGGCCGCAAAGACGCGACTTCAGGGCCACCAAGCCACGGGCAAACGCAGCGAAGAGTCGCTGGCGGCGCTGGACAAGCTGGTGAATGAAGAACTGGCGGTGCTGAAGAACCTGCTGCGCTGAGGGCGCAGGGTGTGGTGGGCCTATGGACAAAAGGCGGTATCGGGCCGGACTGCACACGCAGCACCACCAAGCAAGCTCCGGGTGCATTCCGGCGCCGAGCCCGGTGGGGTGCCGCAGCGCTGGGCATGGGCGCGGCTTGTCCCCCTTGATGCTGGAACCCCAAAGCGGCGTATGCGTCCACGGCAGACCTGGGCAGCTCGTGCCGCTATGTGGCCTGGAGCCTGCGTTGTCGAGGCCTGCATGCGGGCTGTGGCCCCTGCAAACCTCACCAAATGATGCTGCGGCCAAGGGTGGCGGAGTATGGGCTGCGTGCTGGCCGCTTGGCCCGTTTCGTCGACGATGCGCTGGAATTGAGCGCGTACGACATGACTCGAAGGCTCAGAGTGATTGCCCTGTGAATTCACACGACACCCGTGACGCCAAGTACCTCTTCACAAAGCAAAACGCCGCCCTTGTGGGGCGGCGCATATTCAGTTCTAAGTTATTGTTTTTGTTAGATATTTTGTGGTTGCGGGGGCAAGATTTGAACTTGCGACCTTTGGGTTATGAGCCCAACGAGCTACCAGGCTGCTCCACCCCGCGACTGAGCCTCAAAGTATAGCGCATTTGTCGCGGAGTGTTCTCCAGCTTCGTTCAGCGCGCCGCG
>JANMMD010000388.1:0-1701 GCA_031372905.1 Betaproteobacteria bacterium | reverse complement strand
CGGTTCCGCGGCGGGAAGCTTGGTCGGGTGATACGGGAATGAGCTTCTCTCTGGGTACCTTGCGGGGCGACGCGCCGGATTCGTCGAGCCCCACAGTCGATGCCCCGCGCTGGCGCCAGCAAGCGGCATTGATCCTCGGCGGCCTGGCCTGGCTGCTGTTCGTGCTGGCGATGGTGACGCACCACCCGGGCGACACTGCCTTCAGCACTTCGGGCAGTGGTGAGGCGCTGCACAACAAGGCCGGCGTGCTGGGTGCGCGCGTGTCGGACATGGCGCTGTTCCTGTTCGGCTTCTCGGCCTGGTGGCTGGTGCCGGTGGCGCTGCGCGCATGGCTGTCGGGGCTGGCGCGTTTGCTGCGCGGCCCGTCCGAAACGCCGCCACCGCCGCGGTGGATGTTCTGGCTGGGCCTGGCCTTGTTGATCGCCGCCAGCAGTTCGCTGGAATGGACGCGCCTGTACCGCTGGGAGCCGCTGTTGCCCGGCCACGCCGGCGGTGTGCTCGGCTACACGCTCGGGCCGCTGTCGATGCACTGGCTGGGCTTCGCCGGCTCGGGTGTGCTGTGGATCGCGATGGGGGTGGTGGGCAGCGCGCTGGCCCTGCGTTTCTCGTGGTTGCATCTGGCCGATGCCATCGGCGCGGCCTTCGACCGCCTGCGTGAAAGCCGCCAGGGCAAACGCGAAGCCGAAGAAGACCGCCGTCTGGGTGAGATGGCTGCGCGTGAACGCGACGCCGTGGTGGCCGTGCAGCGGCTGGAGGTGCAGGAACACGTGCCCGTGCTCATCGAGCCGGTGGTGGTGGATCTGCCGCCCTCGCCGCGTGTGGCCAAGGAACGCCAGCAGCCGCTGTTCAAGGAACTGATGGATACCAAGCTGCCGCAGGTGGACTTGCTGGATGCGGCCGGCCTGCGTCAGGAGCTGGTGACGCCCGAGAGCATCGAGATGACCTCGCGCTTGATCGAAAAGAAGCTCAAGGATTTCGGCGTCGAGGTGCGGGTGGTCGCGGCCAGCCCGGGCCCGGTGATCACGCGCTACGAGATCGAGCCGGCCACCGGCGTGAAGGGCTCGCAGATCGTCGGCCTGGCCAAGGACCTGGCGCGCAGCCTGTCGCTCGTGAGCATCCGCGTCGTGGAGGTGATTCCGGGCAAGAACTACATGGCGCTGGAACTGCCGAATGCGCGCCGCCAGACCATCAAGCTCAGCGAGATTCTCGGCAGCGAGGTCTACAACGATTCATCCAGCCAGCTGACCATGGGCCTGGGCAAGGACATCGTCGGCAAACCCATCGTGGCCGATCTGGCCAAGATGCCGCACTGCCTGGTGGCCGGCACCACGGGCTCGGGCAAGAGCGTGGGCATCAACGCGATGATCCTGTCGCTGCTCTACAAGGCCGAGGCGCGCGACGTGCGGCTCATCCTCATCGACCCCAAGATGCTGGAGATGAGCGTCTACGAAGGCATTCCGCACCTGCTGGCGCCCGTGGTCACCGACATGAAGCAGGCCGCCAACGCGCTGAACTGGTGCGTCGGCGAGATGGAGCGCCGCTACAAGCTGATGAGCAAGCTGGGCGTGCGCAACCTGGCCGGCTACAACAAGAAGATCGCTGAGGCCACCGAGCGCGGCGACAAGTTGCCCAACCCCTTCAGCCTGACGCCTGAAGAGCCCGAGCCGCTGGAACGTCTGCCGCATGTGGTGGTGGTGATCG
>JANMMD010000231.1:0-34980 GCA_031372905.1 Betaproteobacteria bacterium | reverse complement strand
CCTGCCCAAACCCTGGCAGCCTGTGCTGGGCTATCTCGACCTGGAACGCAAGATGGCCGAGACCGGCAACCACGCACCCGAGGCGCAAACCATCTTCGACTGGATCTGCGCCATCCGCCGCGCGAAGCTGCCCGACCCCGCGGTCATCGGCAATGCCGGCAGCTTCTTCAAAAACCCGGTGGTGTCCGAGGAGCAGTGCAAGGACATCATCGGCCGCGACCCCGAAATCGTGCACTACCCCATGTCCGACGGCACGGTGAAGCTGGCGGCAGGGTGGCTCATCGACGCCTGCGGCTGGAAGGGCAAGAGCGTGGGCCGCGCTGGCGTCTACGAAAGGCAGGCGCTGGTGCTGGTGAACCGCGGCGGCGCCAGCGGTGCCGAGGTGGTGACGCTGGCACGTGCCATCCAGGAAAGTGTCTACGGTCGCTTCGGCATCCGGCTGGAGCCCGAGCCGATCATCGTTTAGGGCAGCGGCAGCGGATGGGGCCCGCGAGCCCTTCAGCCCGTCTGCAACATGTCGCCGAGTTCCAGGCCCGTGAGTTGCTTCGCGCCGCGCGCCAGCCAGAACATCAGGCCCATCATCATCAGCATGCTCGGGATGGCGATGACGGGGTAGCTCATCAGCGTCAGCCGCCCCAGTTGTTCGTTGAAGGCTTCGGTGCCTGCAGGCGCATTCACCATGTAGCGCGCTAGCACGTAATTGGCCGCCGACGAGAAGAAAAAGGTGCCTGCCAGCAGAAAAGTGCCGGTGCGCAGGCGCAGCTCGAAGGGCACGGTGTTGCGCCTTGCCGCGAGCGCCTGGTTGACCTTGTCGACGTCAAAGAGCTGTGCGTTGAAGACCAGCACACGGATCAACGGCGCCTTGGTGAAGGTCGAACCCAGCACCGCCAGCCCGATGAGCCCGGGCACCGCAGCTTCTTTCACGGCCAGCCACTGCGCGTCGAGCTTCAGCAGGCCGATGCCGCCGGTGAGCAGCGTGCTCACGACGCCCAGCACGCTGAACCAGTTCAGCTTGCGGCGGCGCAGACCGTCCCACAGGCCCCAGGTCAGCGGGAAGGCCAGCGCCAACATCAGGGCGCCGAGGGTGCCCAGACGTTCGGGGCTGCTGAGCTTCATCAGGATGAAGGCCGGCAGCAACACGGTGATGCCGATCTCCAGCAGCGGGTTGGACTTCTTGCTCTGTGGGGTCATGGGCGCGCAGCGTAACCGGTCTGGCGGGCGGCCGTCTGCGGCAACTACTGCTGCCGCGTGCCCATCAGCGTGGCCAGCTTGGCGCTGTAGCGCGCGCCCACGGCAGCGCTGCCACTGTGTTCTATCGCCTGGCGCAGGTGCCTTTCGGCGCCGGCGCGGTCGCCGAGCACGGCGTCGGTGACGCCCGCCCAGTAGTGCGCCTCGTGTTGGTAGGGCTGGCGGCGCAGTTCACGGGCGATGAGCGCGCGTGCCTTGCCGGCGTCGCCGGCCTGCAGCGCCTGCACGCCGAGATCCAGGAAATAGAACGGTGGATGCGGCTGCAGGCTGGCCAGGCGCTGTGCGATGGCATCGGCTTCAGCGGGGCGGCCGGCGCGCGCGAGCGTCACTGCCAGGTTGGACAGCGCGGGCTCGTCGTCGGGCGCCTGCGCCAGCACGTGGCGCAGCGCGGCCTCGGCCTGCGCCAGGTGGCCGCTGCGCAAGTAGACGATGGCCAAGGTGTTCACCGCCGGCAGGTAGGTGGTGTCCTGCAAGACGGCGGCACGCGCCCAGGCATAGGCGGCGTCGGGTTGCGCCACCGTCAGGTGTTCCGCGGCGCGGTTGTTCATGAACATCGCCACCACCGTGGCTTCGCGCAAGACCTGCACGCGCGCGCCGCGCAGGTCTTCGGGGGGCACGAAATCGACGGTCAGCTCCTCGGGCTCGGCAATGAAGCGGCGAGACTCGGCGGGCAGCGTGGTCAGCACCACGTTGACGTGGCCGCTGGCGAAGGTGATGCTGTTGGCGCGGCTGAAGCTCTCGCGCACATGCACCTGCTGAAAGCGCACTGGCAACTCCAGATGCTTGGCGAACGCAGCCGTCATCACCGCCAGCGACAGGCAGTTGCCGGCGCGCTTGTCGAAGGCCTCGGCCGCGTTGCGTGTGAAGCCGTCGTCGTAATCGAGGTTGAGGTGGCCTTGCCTGCGAAGCGCCTCCAGCAGCGTGCGGCGGCGCTGCTGTTCCCCGCGAACCCCTGCAAGCTGTGTGTCGACGTAGCGTCGCATCGCGTCGCTCATCGCAAAGATGGGCTCAGCGCTCACGCCCTCAGGCGCTGCAGCAAACAAGCTGTCGTGCAGCAGGGTCTGGGCCGTGGGCGGGTTGGTGGGCGGGGTGCTGCAGGCGGCCATCGCGCACAACAACAGCGCAGTCAGGGCCCTGAGAAGGCCAGGCACGGCAGAAGCAGGAGTCGGCAGGGGCATGGCGGGCCTCCAGGCGGCGTGGCCCACCCCGCGGCGGGCTGCCGGCTCAGGCTACGCCGGTGTTCCTGGGCTGTAAAGCAGCGCCGGCCCGGGGCGTCAAGGGCCTGCCAGGAGGCACAGGCGCAGGCGCTCGGCCGCCGAGCGCAGCGCGGCATTGGGCATGGCCACGGCGGCATCCAGGGTCTGGCGGGCATACTCCGGGTCGCTCTGCAGGCGCTCCACGTGCACGTGGATGCCGTGACCGCGCAAGAGCCATTTCAGCTCGATGATTTCGACCAGGCACACGGAGGTGCCGGTCGTCTGGGGGGCTAGGGTGGCTCGCATGGTCTGTAGAGCACCATAACGCTCGAATCCCCACCGAAGCTGACACGCGATTGGGGGCGCGCCTCCAAACCGGGCGCCCCGGCCGCACTGCCATAGTCCTTCCGCCTCCCTCACCCCCTGCCCACCATGCATCCCACGCCCCCGCTCACCGCGCTGGCCGACCTGCCGGTGCAGCTGTCGTCTGCCGGCTGGGCCGTCGTCGACGCGCCCACACTGGCCACGCTGTGCGAGCTGCCTCCCACTGCATTCACCGCCTGGTTGCCGCACTGGCCCGAGCTGCCACCCGACCCCCACCTGCGGGATGGTGGCCGTTACCGCAAGCGCCGCCATGGCTGTTTTCGCGTCAGCGCCAGCGGCATGGCCGCCGTGGCGCACAGACCACACTGGCAGCCGGTCGAATACAACGCGCTGCACGGCGGCTTCGAGCGCTGGTTCGACCCCTTGCCGCCAGCCCTGGTGGCAGACCGCGCCTGGGCGCGGCTGTTGCAAGGCCTGGCGCGTGTGGCTGATCAGCTGCGCGGGCCCGACGGCGCAGGTTCCGAGTGGTTCGTCGAAGCCCACCCCTTCCGTATCGATACCGAAGGCGGGATAGGTCGCCCCACGCCCGAAGGCGCGCACCGCGACGGCGTCGACCTGGTGGCGGTGATCATCGTCGGCCGCCACAACGTGAAGGGCGGCGAAACGCGTGTCTTCGACGCCCGCGGCCCGCAAGGCGTGCGCTTCACGCTGCGCGAACCCTTCAGCGCGTTGCTGCTGGACGACGAACGCGTGATCCACGAAACCACGCCGATACAGCCGCTGGACAGCAGCCAGCCCGCCTGGCGCGACACGTTGGTGCTGACCTTTCGCCGCGGCGCCTTCCAGGGTCCGCAGGGCCAACAGGCGGTGAAATGAGCGAGCTGGCAATCGACTTCGACGACATCACTGCCGCGGCGGCACGCCTGCAGGGTGTGGCACACCGCACGCCGGTGATGAGCTCGCGCACGGCCGATGAAATCACCGGCGCGATGCTGTTCTTCAAGTGCGAGAACTTCCAGCGCATGGGCGCCTTCAAGTTCCGCGGTGCCTACAACGCGCTGGCGCAGTTCACACCCGCGCAGCGCAAGACCGGCGTCATCGCCTTCAGTTCGGGCAACCACGCCCAGGCGATCGCGCTGTCGGCCCGCCTTCTGGGCATGCCCTCGGTCATCGTGATGCCGCACGATTCGCCGGCCGCCAAGCTGGCGGCCACCCGCGGCTACCAGCAAGGGCAGGCCCGCAGCGAGGTGGTGATCTACGACCGCTACACCGAAGACCGCGAAGCGATCGGTCGTCGTTTGGCCGAAGAGCGCGGCATGACCTTGATACCGCCCTACGACCATCCGCATGTGATGGCCGGGCAGGGCACCGCAGCGCTGGAACTGCTTCAGGAGACCGGCCCGCTCGACAAGCTGCTGGTGTGCGTGGGCGGTGGCGGCCTCATCAGCGGCTGCGCGGTCGCGGCGCATCACCTGAGCCCGGGCATCGAGGTGATCGGCGTCGAGCCCGAGGCCGGCAACGACACCCAGCAGAGCCTGGCGCAAGGCCGCATCGTGCACATCGAAACGCCCAAGACCATTGCCGACGGCGCGCAGACCCAGCACAGCGGCGAGCTCACCTTTCCCGTCATCCAGCGCCTGGTGAGCCGCATCGTCACCGTCAGCGACGCGCAACTCGTGCAGGCCATGCGTTTTTTCGCCGAGCGTCTGAAGATGGTCGTCGAGCCCACGGGTGGCCTGGGCGCTGCGGCGCTGCTGCAAGGTGTGGTGCCTGCGCGCGGCCAGCGGGTGGGCGTCATCGTCAGCGGCGGCAACGTCGACATCACGCGATACGCTGCTCTGCTGGCTGACGCGACCACCTGCTGAGCTTTCATCCCTTCCCGCCACTTCCACGAAAAG
Source organism: Betaproteobacteria bacterium (assembly GCA_031372905.1). Classification (GTDB taxonomy): domain Bacteria; phylum Pseudomonadota; class Gammaproteobacteria; order Burkholderiales; family Burkholderiaceae_C; genus Rubrivivax. The sequence continues at coordinate 30,314 of JANMMD010000231.1, read as the reverse complement.
ACCGACCCATGGCCGATGCCACCCCCACCGCTGCCCCAGACGCCGACGCCGCCAAGCGCCTGAAAGAACAGGTCGACAAGCTGCTGGCCCGCCCTGCCGCCGAAAGCAGCGCCTCCATCACCCTGGGCGGACAGGCGCTCGATTACCGCGTCAGCGCTGCCTTCATGCCGGTGATGCCGACGGGCCTGACCAGCGCGGCCAGCGAGCCCGAGGCCGCCGTGATGACGACGGCCTATCTGCTGCAGGGCGCCGAAGCGAAGACGCGGCCGCTGTGCTTCGCCTTCAACGGCGGCCCGGGCTCGGCCTCGATCTGGCTGCAGTTCGGTGCGCTCGGCCCGAAGCGCGTGGTGGTGCCCGACGACGGCAGCATGCCGCTGCCGCCCTATGCGGTGGAAGACAACCCGCACAGCTGGTTCGAGCACTTCGACCTCGTCTTCATCGACCCGCCGCACACCGGCTGGTCGCTCAGCGCCAGCGAGGCGGCGCGCAAGAAGCACCTCTCGGTGGACGGCGACATCGAAGCCCTGGCCGAGGTGATGCGTGCGTGGCTGACGCGCCACCAGCGCTGGGGCTCGCCGCTCTACATCGCCGGTGAAAGCTATGGCACCACGCGCGGTGCCGGCCTGGCCGACAAGATGCAGAGCCTGGGCGCGGTGTTGAGCGGGGTCATCCTCGTGTCGTGCGCGATGGACCTGCAGAGCCTGGTGTTCGCGCCCGCCAACGACTTGCCGTTCGGCCTCTTCCTGCCCGCCTTCGCCAACGTCTCGCAGTACCACGGGCTGCTGTCGGGCCCGCAGGCGGCCAGTTCCGACGCCGCACGCGGCGCCGCCGAGGCCTTCGTGCAGGACGACTACGTGGCGGCCTTGCAGGCCGGCGCACGCCTGAGCGACAAGCGCCGCAGCGCCATCGCGCGGCGCATCGCCGAACTCACCGGCCTGCCGCGCACGCTGGTGGAAGAGCAGAACCTGCGCATCAGCGACCGCTGCTACTTCACCGAGGCCTTGCGCGCGCGCGGCTTGGTGGTGGGCCGGCTCGAGGCTCGCGGCACCGGCCCGGCGGCGGCCAGCCGCGCCAGCGAGATGGAGTTCGACCCCGGCATCGAGGCCATCGCCGGCCCCTACACGATGGCGGCGCTGGCCTACTTCCGCGGCACGCTGGGCATCGACATCGAGCAGCGCTACAACGTGCTGAGCTACGAGGTCAACGCGGGCTGGAACTGGAACCGCGGCGAAGGCGGCCGCAGCGCTTTAGGCATCTGCAGCACCAGCCCCGACCTGGCGCGGGCGCTGCGCCGCAACCCGCACCTGAAGGTGCTGGCCGCCAGCGGCCGCTACGACCTGGGCACACCCTACAGCGCCAGCGACTGGAGCCTGGCCCAGCTGAACGCGCCCGCCAGCGTGCTGGCGCGCCTGACGCACCGCTACTACGACGCCGGCCACATGATGTACACGCGGCAGGCCGACTTGAAGCAGCTCAAGGCTGACGTGGCGGGCTGGCTGGGCTGAAGGGCCGCGAGATCAGAGCAGGCGCATCAGCGCGGGCGCTTGCGCTTGCAGCGCAGCACGCAGCGGCGCATCGTCGCGGCCGAAGGTGAAGTCGGCGAAATCGAAGCCGGGGCCGACGGTGGCACCGACGTAGGCGAAGTCTTCCAGCGGCTCGGCGGCTTGCCACCAGCCGGCTGGCACCACATGGCGCGGGCGGCGTTGTGCGGCCACCGGCCCCAGGTCGACAGCGCTGAAGGCCGAAAGGTCGGGCGCCGCCAGCCACAGCCGCAAGGCAGCGCCTTCCAGCAGGTGCCAGACCTCGTCGCTGGCGACACGGTGCCAGGCGGAAAACTGGCCGGGCTGCAGCAGAAAGTCGATGGTGGTCAGCGCCACCCGTGCCGGGCGGCCGTCGGCCGTCTGCACCGCGGCTGGCGAGCGAAACACCTCGCCGTAATGCCCGCCCTCGGGGTGCGGCTGCAGGCCGAGCGTGGCGATCAATTCAGCCGCGCGATTCGGCGCGTCCATGCGGCCGGTCATGCCAGCTCCCGCACATCGCTCACCGGGTTGCTGCCGAAGTCCTCGCGGTCCAGCGCCTTCAGCAGCTTGGTGGCGGCGACTGCCGGGCTGTCGAGCAGGCCACCGTCCTTCAGGCCCTGAAAACGCGCACGTTCAGGGAAACTCACCGCGTCGGCGGTGCGCAGCTGCGCCTGCATGTCGGTGTCGATGACACCCGGCGCCAGCGACACCACGCGCGCGCCGTTGGGTGCTGCGGCCTCTTCCAGCGCCAGCGCACGTGCCAGGTGATCCATGCCGGCCTTAGCCGCGCAATAGCTCGCGCTGCCGGCCATGGCGCGCCGGCCCAGGCCCGACGAGACCAGCAGCAGCTTGCGCGGGCAGGTCCAGTGTTCGGTGGCGCGCAGGAAGGCGGCGCTGAGCAGCAACGGTGCTTCCAGGCCCACACGCACCGCGTTGGCAAGCTCGCGCAAGTCGCTGCTACTCAGTGGCGCGGGCGTGCTGACGACGCCGGCGTTGTTGATCAGGCTCACCGATGCACAGGTCTGGGCGTCCTGCGTCTGCAGCCACGCGCCCAGGCGTTCGGCCACGGCGAGGGGCTCGGCCAGGTCGACGCGCCAGGCCTCCAGCTGTGCGCCGGCCGGCACGGGCAGCGCGGTGTCGGCACGGGCCAGGGCCAGCACGCGGTGGCCACGCGCGAGCAGCTGTTCGACGACGGCACGGCCCAGGCCGCGCGAACTGCCGGTGACGATGCTCAGGTGTCGGTTCATGGGAAGGTCTCCAGGCCAGGTTTCAGAATGGCGCCGGGCTTGCGAAGTGCATCGTCAGCCCCGTGCCCGGGTGTGCAAAGCTGATCTCGGCCGCGTGCAGCAGCAGCCGTTCTGCCCGCAGCGGCAGCGGCGCATAGAGCTCGTCACCGCGTATCGGGTGGCCGATGTGCTGCAGGTGCACGCGCAGCTGGTGCGAGCGCCCGGTGACGGGGCTGAGCGACAGGCGCGTGGTGTCCGCGCTGCGCGCCATCACCTGCCAGTGCGTGAGCGAGGGTTTGCCGTTCACGATGTCGACGATCTGCCGCGGCCGGTTCGGCCAGTCTGCCGCCAGGGGCGCTGCGATGCGGCCTTCGTCCTCCACCACCACACCCTCCACCACGGCGACATAGCGCTTGCCCACCGCGCGCTGCTCGAAGGCGGCGTTGAGGCGGCGCTGCATGTCCGGGCTGCGTGCCAGCAGCATCAGGCCTGAGGTGCCCATGTCCAGGCGGTGCACCACCAGGGCATCGGGAAAGCTCATCTGCACATGGCTGGCGAGGTTCACGCGGCCCGCTTCGCCGCGGCCGGGCACGGCCAGCAGGCCGGCGGGTTTCTCGGCCACGATGACGTGTTCGTCGACGTGCAGCAGGCGCACGCCGGAAGCGTCGGTGGCCGGCAGCGGCGATGCAAGCGAGGGCAGGCGAGGGGGTGGGGGCGAAAGCACGGGCCGCAGCATATCGGTCCGCCGTGCCGCTGCCGCCACACCCGCAGCGCCGGTGCTTGACGCGCGCCGGCGTCAGGCGCACATTGCGCGCTCCCGCAGATTCACCCACCGAAGGAGAGTGCCATGACCCAGCCTGATCTCACCCTCCTGTCGGCCGGTTTGCTGGGTTCGGTGCGCTGATCTCCTGATCCCCGAACGGCTCGTGGCTCTCGTCTGAGGGCGCAGCACGAGCCCGCTGCCCACCCTGGTGCAGCCACCTTGCAGCAGTGCCGTGACCTGAAGCGTCGCGGCCGACAGAACCCCACCCCTGACGTGCCCTGGCGCGCCTGTGCAGGCTTGAACGAGCCGGCAGACGCCCATGGCGGTTTGCAGCTTCGCGCTGCAGCGGTTCTTCCTGCCCGGATGGTTTTGCACCCATGTTGGATTCCCTCGAATTTGAGCGCCTGCGCAGCATCGGCTGGTCGCAGGCCTTGGCGCCCCAGCTGGCTCAGCTGGCCGAGTTTTCTGAAGTCTCAGCGGTAGCGCACGGCAACGCCGCCTCTGCATTGCAGCGCGTCACCGAAGTGCAGCGTGAAGGCCTGACGCTGCACGACGGGCTGGCCGAACACCCGGCGCGCCTGATGCCTTCGCTGCGCGCGGCACTGGCGGCCGAGGCCGACGCCATCGCTTGCGGAGACTGGGTCGTGGCCACTCGCAACGGCTTGGGCGAATGGTGGGTGCAGCAGCGCCTGGCGCCGTTGAACCAGTTGGCGCGGCGCCTGCACGATGGCCGCGACAAGGTCACGCGCGTCGTCATCGTCAGCAATGTCGACACCGCCCTGCTCGTGATGGGCCTGGACCACGACTACAGCCTGCGCCGCCTGGAGCGCTACGTGGCCCTGGTGCGCGGTGCTGCCGACGCTGCCGTGGTGGTGCTGAGCAAGCGCGACCTCTGCGGGCAAGCCGAAGAGCGTCTGCAGGCCGTGCGCGCTCTGCTGCCGGCCGACGTGGCGGTGGTGGCGGTGAACGCGCTGGCGCGGGAGGCCGACCACGAGCCGCGCGCAGCGCTGGCGCCATGGTTGCAGCCCGGCCAGACCCTGGTGCTGCTGGGCAGCAGCGGCGCCGGCAAGAGCACGCTGACGAACGCGCTGCTGGCCCGCGAGGTGCAGGACACCGGCGCCAACCGCAGCGGCGACAGCCGCGGCCGCCACACGACCACGGTACGTTCGCTGCATGCCATGCCCGGCGGCGCCTGCATCATCGACACACCCGGCCTGCGCACGCTGCGCCTGGACGGCGATGCCGATCGGCTCGACGCCGCCTTCGAAGACATCGCGCGCCTGGCGCCGCTGTGCCGCTTTCGCGATTGCCAGCACGAGGCCGAGCCCGGCTGCGCGGTGCGTGATGCGGTGCCGGCGCAGCGCCTGCACAACTACCGCAAGCTGCAGCGCGAGGCGCGGCGCGACACGCTCACCGCGCTGGAGCGCAAGGCGCAGGTGCAGCAGTGGAAGAGCCGCGGGCGCGAGGCGCGCGTGCGCCTGCAGGCCAAGCGTGGCTGAAGCCCGCACGTCAGGCCGGCCCGTGAAGCGCTGCGCATGAAGCGTTTTCCGATGGAGCGGCCCCCCGTGCCCAGGCCGGTTCGCCTGTCGTGCCGGGGCCGCTCTGCCCAGCAACCCCTCAGGCCCGTGCCCGACCTCCGGGTTCCGCCGTGCCGGCCTGCACCAAGGCGTCGCGTTGCGCCAAGGCGGGGAAGAGCCGCAGCCAGAGCCCCGCCACCGCGAGCGTGGCCACGCCGCCCAGCACCACCGAGCCCACCGGGCCCATCAGCGCTGCGGTGGCGCCCGACTCGAATTCGCCGAGCTGGTTCGACGCGCCGATGAACACCGAGTTGACCGCACTGACGCGGCCGCGCATCGCATCGGGCGTTTCCAGCTGCACCAGGCTCTGGCGGATGACGACGCTGATCATGTCGGCGCCGCCGCTGAAGGCCAGCGCGCCCATCGACAGCAGAAAGCTCGTCGACAGCCCGAATACCAGCATGCACAGCCCGAACACCGCCACCGAGGCCAGCAGGGTGTGGCAGGTGCGCCGTCGCACGGGCCAGCGCGTCAGCGCCACCGACATGCACAAGGCTCCCACCGCCGGCGCACTGCGCAACAGGCCCAGGCCCCACGGGCCGACATGCAGGATGTCCTTCGCGAAGATGGGCAGCAGCGCGGTGGCGCCGCCGAAGAGCACGGCAAACAAGTCCAGTGAAATCGCACCCAGCACCACTTTGTGATGCCAGACGTGGTGCACGCCGGCGAGCAGCGAATTGAGCGTCGCCGCCTCGGCCACCGGTGGCGTGTGCGTGTATCGCAGCAGCAGGCACAGCACGCAGGCCAGCGCAAACAGCCCGGCGCACACGGCATAGGTGAGCTCAGCGCCCAAGGCGTAGAGCAGGCCACCCACCGCCGGCGCGCCGACGATGGCGATCTGCAGGCCCACCGAGCTGAAGGCCAGCGCACGCGCCAGCATCTCGCGCGGCACGAGCAAGGGCGTCAGGGCCTGCTGCGTCGGCATCTGGAAGGCCCGCACGGCACCCAGCAGCACCGAGACCGCCAGCAGCCATTCACGCGACGCCGCACCGTTGGCGCTGCTCAAGGCCAGCAGCAGCGCACACAGCACCTGCACCGCCAGGCAGGCGGCCAGGATGCGGCCGCGGTGGTGGCGGTCGATCAGATGCCCGGCAGGCAGGGTGAGCAGCAAAGACGGCGCGAACTGCAGCAGGCCCACGAGGCCCAGGTCCCAGGCCGAGCCGGTGAGGTCGTACATCTGCCAGGCGATGGCCACCATCAGCATCTGGCTGGCCGAGACCCCCAGCACGCGCGCGAACCACAGCTTGATGTAGGCGGGGTAGGCCCACAAAGCCAGGGCGTCGGCTTTCATGGCTGGCGCGGGTGCCCGAGAGGGCCGGTGCTGCCCCCAGGACAGGGGAGAGCACGAGGGCGGTCCCCGCGAAACCCTGTGCGTGCCAGCGGGGCAGCGCTGCCGCAGCGCGGATAATCTCGGTTGTCCATGTCTTCCACCACACCCCGCATCAACAGCGACAACCCCAGCGCCCTGCCGGCAGGCACGCGGCTGGGCGAGTTCGAACTGCTCAGCCTGCTGGGCGTGGGCGGTTTCGGCATTGTCTACCTGGCCTTCGACCACGCGCTCGAGCGCGAGGTGGCGGTGAAAGAGTACATGCCCGCATCACTGGCCGGCCGCACCGAGACCATGCACGTGTCGCTGCGTTCGCAAAGCGATGCCGACACCTTCGCGCTGGGGCTGCGGTCCTTTGTCAACGAAGCCAAGATGCTGGCGCGTTTCGACCACCCGTCCTTGCTGAAGGTGCACCGCTTCTGGGAGGCCAACGGCACGGCCTACATGGCGATGCCCGTGATGCGCGGCCAGACACTGAAGGAAGTGCGCGCAGAGATGGGCCACGCCCCCGACGAGGCCTGGCTGCGCGAGATGCTGACGCCGCTGCTCGGCGCCATCGAAAAGCTGCATTCCGAGGGCGTCTTCCACCGCGACATCGCCCCCGACAACATCCAGATCGGGCCCGAGGGCCGCCCGGTGTTGCTCGATTTCGGCGCCGCGCGCCGTGTCATCGGCGACAAGAGCCAGACTTTCACGGCGATCCTGAAGCCGGCCTATGCGCCCATCGAGCAGTACGCCGAGGCGGGCAGCGTGAAGCAGGGGCCGTGGACCGACATCTACGCCCTGGGCGCGACGCTGCATTACCTGCTGTTGCACCGCCCGCCGCCGCCGGCCACCACGCGTGCCATCCACGACGAGGCCTCGGGCTTGAGCACCGAGCGATGCCCGGGCTGCAGCGAGGATTTCCTGCGCACCATCGACTGGATGCTGGCGCCGCGCCCGGCCGACCGCCCGCAGAGCGTGGCCGCGCTGCGCGAGGTGCTGGACGGGCACGCCGCGCCGCCACTGCGGCGCTTGGACCACACGCCGCAGGTGTCGCAATGGGACCGCACCGTGGTGGTGGCCAGCCAAGCAGGGGCGCCCGTGCCTGCGCCGGCCGCCCGCGATGGCGCTTCAGGCTTCATCGACCTCGACCCTGATGGCACACGCATCGTGCCGCAGCCCGGGCAGCAGGGTTCCAGGGCATCTGCGCCGATCTCTGCGCCAATCCCTGCGCCGACCCCAACCCCAGCGCTTGCGTCCGCCGTCGACTTTGCGGCACCGCCCGTGGCTGCGGCTTTGAGCTCGTCTGCCAAGGCGCCCCACAGCGGGCGGCGTTGGTTGCCTGCGGCGTTTGGTCTGGGCGGGCTGGCCGTTGCCGGGGCGGCCTTTGTGCTGTGGCCGCGCGTTGCGGCCTTGCCTGCCGCGACGCTGGCCGCTTCTGCGGCGGCGGTTGACAGCGCGGCTTCAGCCCCGGCGCCGACCGCCATGGCGCCACAGCCAGCCCCGGCAGCTCCCACGGTGCCGGAATCGACGGTCACCACCGTCACCGTTCCGGCCGCACGCGCCCCGAGCTTGCAACCCGCCGACCCGCTGCCTGCTGCCGCCAAACCCACGGCGGCCGAGGCGACCGTGCGCCAGCCGCGCCCCGCAGCACCCAACCGCACCCCGGGGCATGCGACGGCGGCCGCAGGCCCCCCCGTCAACAGCGCGCCAGCGCCGGAGAACCCGCGCGCCCAAGCTTCGATGCCAGCCACCACGGCCGCGGCTCCGCCGCCCGCCGCGGTGACGCCACCGGCCGAGCCGGCCAGGGCGGCCGCGGCCAGCGGCCCCGAGGCCGTGTGCGAAGGGCGCAACCCGGTGTCGTACTTCGTGTGCATGGAGCGTGAATGCCTGCGCACGAAGTTCCAGTCGCACAGCGACTGCGCGAAGTGGCGCAAGGAAGCGCGTCGCGAAGTCAACTGAGGTCGGCCGGGAACGGCCTTGGCTGGACGTCGCCGAGGCGACAAGTTGTTCGGGAATTGCAGGATTGCGCTGAAGGGCCCCACCGCGGCACCCTCGGTGGTCTTGCCCGGAGACCGCCTTGTCCCTTGTTCCTGCCGCCCCCGCCATGCCCTCTGCCCAGGCGGCTGACCACCGCCCCCACGCTGCTGCCTGGCCATCACGCCTGCCGCGCGAACTGGTGGTGCCTGAAACCACGCTGTGGTTCAACCTCGAAGTCAGCGCCAGGCGTTACCCGAACAAGGCCGTCTGCATCTATCTTGGCCGGGCCTTGAGCTACGGCGAACTGCACCGCCAGGCCGAGGCCCTGGCGGGCTGGCTGCAGGCCCAGGGCCTGAAACGCGGCGACCGCGTGCTGCTCTACATGCAGAACTGCCCGCAGTACCTGGTGGCCTTCTACGCCGTGCAGCGCGCCGATGCCGTGGTGGTGCCGGTGAACCCGATGAACCGTGCCGACGAGTTCGGCCACTACATCGTCGACCCCGATGCCCGCATTGCCATCACCACCGCCGACCTGGCTGCCACCGTGGCCGAGGCCAATGCCCGCCTGCCCGTGCAGCAACAACTGACGCAGCTGCTCGTGACGCGTTTCACCGACGCCATGCCCGAGACCTTGGCGCCCGAAGACACCCCACCGGCGGTAATGCTGGCGTGGTTGACGGCACAACACCCGCTGCCGGAAAGCACGCCGGGCGCCCCGCTGAAGACGACACGCTGGACCGATGCGCTTGCCGCCAACCACCGGCCCGGGCCGGCATTGGCCGAGCCCGACGACATGGCGCTGCTGCCCTACACCAGCGGCACCACGGGCCTGCCCAAGGGCTGCGTGCACACGCACCGCACCTTGATGCCCAACGCCGTGGGCGGTGGCCTGTGGAGCCATGCCAGCGCCGAGACCACCAGCTTGGCCGTGGTGCCGATGTTCCACATCACCGGCATGATGTACGGCGTGCTGGGCAGCGTCTATCTCGGCAGCACGGTGGTCATCCTGCCGCGCTGGGACCGTGAACTCGCTGGCCGCACCATCAGCCGCTACCGCGTGACGCACTGGACCTGCATCCCGACGATGATCATCGATCTCTTCGGCAGCCCCAACTACAAGAGCTTCGACCTCAGCAGCCTGCGCTACATCAGCGGCGGCGGTGCGGCCATGCCGTTTGCCGTGGCCGAGCGCCTGCAGCAGGAGTTCGGCCTGACCTTCGCCGAGGGTTATGGCCTGACGGAGACCGCCGCGCCCAGCCACGGCAACCCGCCGGAACGCGCCAAGCTGCAGTGCCTGGGCATCCCCATCTACGGCGTGGACAGCCGCATCATCGACCCCGAAACGCTGCGCGAACTGCCCGCGGGCGAGGTCGGCGAGATCGTCACCCACGGGCCGATGGTGTTCAAGGCTTATTGGGGCCATCCGCAGGCCACGCTGGCGGCGTTCATCGAGATCGACGGCAAGAGGTTCTTCCGCACCGGCGACCTGGGCCGGTGCGACGAAGAAGGCTATTTCTTCATCACCGACCGCCTGAAACGCATGATCAACGCCAGCGGCTACAAGGTCTGGCCCAGCGAGGTGGAGTTGATGCTTTTCAAGTGCCCCTGGGTGCAGGAAGCCTGCGTCATCGCCACGCGCGATGCCTACCGCGGTGAAAGCGTCAAGGCCATCGTGGTGCTGCGCGCCGAGGCGCGCGGGCAGGTGAGCGAGCAGCAGGTGGTGGACTGGGCCCGTGAGCACATGGCCGTCTACAAGGCGCCCAAGGTGGTCGAATTTGCAGATGCCTTGCCCAAGAGCGGGGCGGGCAAGGTGATGTGGCGTCTGCTGCAGGAGAAAGAAGCCGCGGCGGGTTGATCGCGCCGGGTCGACGCAGGCCCTTCAGTGCGCGATGACGCGGCCCAAGGCGCGCTGCAAGGCGCGCGCATCGTTGCTGGCGCGGTGCCGCTTCAGCCCGAGCTCGGCCACGGCGTCGCGCCGCGCGGCATCCAGCTGGTTCAGGTGCGCTTCGTCGAGCAGCGCGCCCACCGATTCCAGCTTGAACGCCGGGCTCATGCCGGCTTCTTCGAACAGCGCGGCCAGCCAGGCGTAATCGTGCGCCCAGCCGTCGCAGTAGACGGTGAGGCCGGCGAGGTCGCGGTTCAGCGCCCGCGCGACGTCGAGTGCGTCGCGGCCGTGCGCTGCCAGCGTGCTGCGCGTGATGCCGTGCACCTGTTCGGCGCTGGCGTCCCAATGCGTCCAGGCCGCGGCCGGGCGCACCAGCATGCAGGCCGCACGGCCATCGGGCAGCACGTAACCCACCTCGATGGGGTAGCTGGAGCGGCCGAAGCCCGAGGCTTCGATGTCCAGCACGCAGGGCAGGGCGGCAGGGGTTGAGGGGCTTGCGGGGGCTGTCATGCCCACAGACTAGCAAGCCGCGCGCCCGCGACAATCCCGGCATGTCCGAAGACAACCAGTTCGTCGTGCCGCCATCCTTCATCGCGCTGTTCGTGCCGCCCGGCCGCAGCAAGCCCAGTGAGAGCCGCGAACACATCGCGCAGCGCTGCGAGTTCTGTGAAGACTTGGCGCAGATGCTCACCGAGCAGGCCAGCACGAAGAAGTGGGAGCTGGGGGTCACCGAACACGACGTGCTGGAGCGCATGCACCGCGGCCTCACCGGCGAGGGTGCGGTCGTGACAGCGGCCGAAGCCTGGTGGGTGACGCGCCGCCTCGCCGAGCTGCTGGAGTGGCCAGACCCGGGCGAGGGCGCCGGCATGGACGGCCGCACGGGCAGCGGCACCGGCGCCGGCGCCGGCAACGACACTACGGCCTGAACGGGCCCGGCTCGAAGATGCGCGCGTCCATCGTGCGCAGGTCGTCGGCCACGGTCACGGGTGCGCCGCAGGCCGACAGCACATCACGCTGCAGCTCCAGCCCCGGCGCGATCTCCACCAGGTTCAGGCGCGGCTGGCCGTCGGTGCCTGTTCGCATCTCGAACACGGCGCGCTCGGTGATGTAGCGCACACGCTGGCCGCGGCCGGCCATGTAGGCGGCGTTGTAGCTGAGGTGCGACACCGCCGGCACCAGTTTCTTCAGAAGGCCTTCCTGCACGATGCGCAGCCGACCGTCACCTGCCTGCACCTGCAGGCCGCCGGTGGTGAGCGTGCCCACGAAGACCAGCGCCTTGGCGCCCTGGGTGATGTTGATGAAGCCGCCCACGCCAGCGATGGAGGCGTGTTCGCCGTCGCCGAAGCGGCTGACGTTGACGTTGCCTGCGGCGTCGAGTTCGGCCATGCCCAGCACGGCCAGATCGATGCCGCCGCCATCGTAGAAATCGAACTGCGCCGGCTGGTCGACCACGGCTTCCGGCCAGGCGCTGGCGCCGAAGCTCAGGCCGTCGGCCGGGGTGCCGCCGATGGGGCCGGCTTCCACGCTGAGCGTGTAGCCGCGCAAGCCCGCCGCCTGCGCCAGCCCACCCACCGCGGCCGGCATGCCCACGCCGAGGTTCACCACGCGCAGATTGCCATGGGCCTGGGCGTCGGCCAGTTCCAGCACGGCACGGCGCTGCACCAGGGCGCGGGCGTCGAGCGGCGCGCTGTCTGCGCCTGGGGTCGGGTGGTCTTCGAAGGCTTCTCCCCGCCACGGCTGCAGATAACTGGCGTTGTCCTGTTCGCCGAAGGTGATGCGGTGCAGCTCGGGGTCGGTGTTGTGCACCACCACGTCCACCAGGTGGCCGGGCACACGGATGGGCGCAAGTGCCTCGTGGTGATGGACCCGCTCACGCACCTGCGCGATGACCAGCCCGCCGCTGTTGCGCGTGGCCTGCGCCACGGCCAGCAGCTCGTGGTGGAAGGCTTCGCCATGCGTGCTGAGGTTGCCGCGCGGGTCGGCCGCCGTGGCGCGCAGCACGGCGCAGTGGATGGGGAAGGCGGGGTAGAAGAGGACGTCTTCACCGCGCAGATGCAGCGCTTCCACCCAATGGCGGCCGGCCGCCTGGGCCCGCAGCGCGCGCTGGTTGACGGCGCCACCTTGGTAGCGCGCATCCAGCGCGGTACGCGGGTCGACGAAGGTGTGCAGACCCACACGGCTGAGCAGCCCGGGCTGGCCGGCGGCGATGGCGCGGTAGAGGTGGGTCATCACCCCCTGCGGCAGGTTCCAGGCCTCGATCTGCTCGTTCAGGGCCAGCGCCGACAGCCGCGTGGCCGAGCGCCAGTGGCCGCCGCACACCGCACGCACCATGCCGGGGTTGCCGAAGTGGTTCACGCCGCGCCGGCCGCGGTCGCCCTGGCCAGCGCTGTAGACCAGGGTGAGATCGCGCGGTTGGCCGGTGGCGAGGAAGCGGCGTTCCAGCGCCTCGGTGACGGCCTCGGCATGGCCAGCGCCGACAAAGCCGGCACTGGCCAGCGTCCAGCCCGGCTGCACCAGCGCAGCGGCCTCGTCGGGATCGAGAAAACGGGGTGTGCTCATGCGGGGTTCAGTCGGCCCTGGCCATCATTCGATGCGGTGGCCGCGCGCGCGCAGCAGCAGCAGGCAGACGATGAAGCCGATCGCGGCCGAGACAAAGAACAAGCCGGTGCCATAGCTGCTGGGGGGCGCTCCGGCCTGCCGGCTGGCGAGCAGACAGGCGACGCCAGCCACGGCACCGAAAGCCGCCAGCAGCTGCAGGGGCCGCAAGGTATGCACAAAACGGTTGTAGGTGCCGGGCACGAAATGGCCATCGACACCATCGCGGATCTGTTTCATGTCCAGCGGGTGGCCCCGCATCCACAGCGGCGCGGTGGCAAAGAAGAAGGCCGGCAGCGCCAGGGTCACATAGCCCTGCAGGTTGAACTGGAAGGCACCCGTGTCGGGCAGCGCAGCGAGCGACAAGCCGAACGTGACGGCGACGGCCAGCAGGCCGGCCCAGGCGAACAAGGCAAAGATGCGTATGGGTGTCATGGACGGGGTGCGGAGACGAAGGCTGCCTGCCGATTCTGCAATCGCGCCCGGCCGGCTTGTCTCAGGGCATCAACGCATAGCCAGATGGTGCCGCACCGACGCAACCAGAGCGCCACTGCTAGAGTGACCGGGACGGCACCGCTGTCCCAAGTCGCCGCCACGCCACCGAATACCATCGAAGCGCCCGCTCCTGATGCTGCCCATCACCCCCATCACAACCCGACTCGCGCCCCGCCTGCTGCAGATGCATCAGGCCGGCGACGCCGCGCTGGCCGCCGAGGCCGCAGCCGGCCTGCTGGCCGAGCCGGCCTTTGCGTCGCCCAAGTTCTTCTATGACGCATTGGGCTCGCGGCTCTTCGAGGCCATCACCGAGCTGGACGAGTACTACCCCACCCGCACCGAAGCCGCCATCTTGGGCCAGCATGGCGCAGCCATGGCCGCCGCCGCGCTGGCCCTCACCGGCCCGGCGCCGGTGCGGGTGGATCTGGGCGCCGGCAATTGCGCCAAGGGTGCGCGGCTCTTCAGCTCCGTGCTGCCGCGGCGTTATGTGGCGGTGGACATCTCCGTGCAGTTCGTGCACGACGCGCTGCAGCAACTGCAGGGTGAACACCCTGCCGTCGAGCTGGTGGGCGTGGGGCAGGACTTTTCGGCACAGCTGCACTTGCCGCCCGGCGTGGTGGATGGTCCGGCGCTGGTGTTCTACCCGGGCTCGAGCATCGGCAACTTCACGCCCGACGCGGCCTTGCGCCTGCTGCGCGAAGCGCGCGCGCTGGCCGCGGGTGGCGCCTTGCTGATCGGTGTGGACCTCGTCAAGCCCACCGCCGTGCTGGAGGCGGCCTACGACGACCCGCTGGGTGTCACCGCGGCCTTCAACCTGAACCTGCTGCGCCACCTGAACCGGCTGCTGGGTGCCGATTTCAACGCCCGCGATTGGCGCCACCTGGCGCTCTTCAACACCGAGGCCTCGCGCATCGAGATGCACCTCGAAGCCCGGCATGCGCTGCAAGTGCGCTGGGCGGGCGGCGAGCGGTCGTTTTCGGTGGGTGAGCGCATCCACACCGAGAACTCGTACAAGTGGACGCCGGCCAGCTTTGCCGCGCTGCTGCGCGACGCCGGCTGCCACAGCACCCAGCACTGGCTGGACGACAAGGGCTGGTTCGCGGTGTTTCTGGCTGCGGCCTGAGCAGCCCCGAGCACAATTCAGAACACGCCACCTTCAGATCATGACCATGAACATCACAGCCCATTCCAGCGAAACCCGGCCCGCCGAACCCCGCCTCACTTCGCTGTCGCATGGCGGTGGCTGCGGCTGCAAGATCGCCCCGGGCGTGCTCAGCGAGATCCTGAAGGGCACGGCGGCAATGCCCATCCCGAAGGAACTGCTGGTCGGCATCGAAACGGCGGACGATGCGGCTGTGTATCAGCTCAACGATGAGCAGGCCCTGATCGCCACCACCGACTTCTTCATGCCCATCGTCGATGACCCGCATGACTTCGGGCGCATTGCGGCCACCAACGCCATCAGCGATGTCTACGCCATGGGCGGCCGGCCCATCCTGGCTCTTGCGCTGGTGGGCATGCCCATCAACGTGCTGAGCACCCAGACCATCGGCCGCATCCTGGAAGGCGGCGCCAGCGTGTGCCGTGCCGCGGGCATACCGATCGCCGGCGGCCACACCATCGACAGCGTCGAGGCCATCTATGGCCTGGTGGCCCTGGGCCTCGTGCACCCCAAGCACGTGAAGCGCAACGCCGACGCACAACCCGGTGACGTGCTGGTGCTGGGCAAGCCTGTGGGCGTGGGCGTGATGAGCGCGGCGCTGAAGAAGGGCGAGCTCGGCGACGAAGGCTACGCGCGCATGATCGCCACGACAACGAAGCTGAACACGCCCGGCCCCGATCTCGCTGCGCTGCCTGGCGTGCATGCCTTGACCGATGTCACGGGTTTCGGCCTGGCCGGCCACGTGCTGGAGATGGCCCGCGGCGCGCGCTGCGACCTGCAGTTGAACTGGGCAACCGTGCCCTTGCTGCCCGGTGTGCGCAGCTTGGCCGGCCAGGGCTTCGTCACCGGGGCCTCGGGGCGCAACTGGGCCGGCTACGGCGCGGATGTGGTGCTGGCGCCCGGTTTCGCGGCCGAAGACCAGGCCTTGTTGACGGACCCGCAGACCAGCGGCGGCTTGCTGGTCTCATGCACGCCCGACGCGCTGGCTGCCGTGCTGGCCGTCTTCGCGCGCCATGGCTTTGGCGATGCCGCGGTGGTGGGGCAGGTGCTGGATCGCAGCAGCGCGCCGCGCCTGCACGTGGGCTGAGCGCGGCACCCCCGCCAGCGCTGGGCACGCCGGCCTACTTCGTCTTTTTCGGGGGCTCGGGCTCTTCGGGCGGCGTTGGCGTGCCACCGGAGACCTTGCCCACGCCGGCCAGCAGCGGATAGTCGGGCAGCGGGCTCACACCGTTCAAGGGCTTGAACGTGCCCTTGTGACACGTCGCGCAACCCACCTTCGGCGCATCGCCATGTTCACCCAGCCTGTGGGCAGGAAACAGCGGCGTCATCGGGATCAGGTAGTCGGTGTTCAGCTGCCGCACGAGGCGGATGCCGTGCCAGGCAGTGACCCGCTGTGGCGTGCTTTCCTTCCAGCTCGCCATCGCCCGTGTGTTGTGGCAGTAGGTGCAGTTCACGCCGAGCGAACCCGACATGTACATCATCAGCGAGTAGGTCCACTCGGTGCTCTTGATGGACGGCGGCGCCTCGCGCGTGCGCAGCGCCGTGGTCGACTGAATGCGGATCTGGTTGTCGTTGATGAGGTAGAGCGAGAGCGGGTCGCCGGGCAGGGCAGCACCACCGGCGTTCGGGGCCGGGCGGTTCTGCCCATCGCGGTGGCCCAGCACGGGAATGCTCGCCAGCGGGCCTTCGGCGTTGAACCAGTCGCCACTGGGCACGGGCTGGCCGCGGTGGCAGGTCCAGCAGGTGACGCCGGTTTCGCCGACGTGAGCTTTCCATTCGGTGTTGATCTGGCGCGTCATCTGCAGCATGCGGCGCGCCACGACCTTGGTGTACTTCTCGTCGGACTCCAGCTTGTCCGGGTTGTGGCAGTAATCGCAGCCCTCCACCGGCGCCACCCAGGTCGACAGCGCCTGCATCAGGCGCGAAAACTCGGTGGCGCTGACATCCTTCAGCACCTGCACGTTGACGAACACCTCGGTGGCCGGGGGTGACTCGATATCGGCCGGGTCTTCCGGCGCGGGAATCTTGTTGATGTCGACCAGCGCGGCCTGCTGCGCCGGCTTGACCAGCTGCATCTGCGAAGAGCCATTGGGGCCACGCTGCGTGGCCTGCGTGCGCTCTGTGCAGCCGATGCTGCCCAGGGCCGCCCACAGCAGTGCGCCGCACATCGCAGCCCGGGTCGCGATTTTCCCTGCGGCGGTCCGGAATCCGCGCGGGCCTTGGTCGAACGGCCCGGGGGCAGCCAGCTTCATTGCCATCTCCTCAGCATCGATTTCTGGTGGCCGCCTCAGCAGTGCCGCTTCATGCCGCCTTCTTGGGCTTGAAGTTGCGGCACCAGCCTTCCGGTGGCACCTGGCGCTTGAAGAAGGAGCAGGTGCCCAGCTCATCGCCTTCCTTGCCGCTGAAGAGCTGGCAGGAACTGCATTTCTGGCTCACCTCATGGCGCGGGAACTTGACCTTGTCGACATCCTGCGTCTTCAGCCTGAAGCCCATGGACTTGGGGTAGGCATCGGTCTCCTTGACGGGCTTGGCGCTGGCATCGCCCTCGCTCTGGGCGGTGGCGCTGGTGGCGGCAGCCAGCGCCGCGCTGCCGGCCAGGCTGTGGATCAAGAAAACGCGGCGGTTGGTGGTGCTCATGCGGTGGTCCTGGTGAAGGTTGAATGAAGTTCTGAAACGGGCGTGTCGTCGGTATGCAAGGGCAGGTAGGCAGGCGCGGCAGGCACTTCTTTCAGCTGATGACGGCGTCGTCAACGCGCACGAGCCCGCGGTTGTCGGTCCAGGCCACGCGCAGTCGTTCGCCGGCCTGGGCGCCGCGAAAGCGAAAGACCAAGAGGGGGTCGCGCGCCACCGCGATGCTCATCTGCGCGCTGAAGACCGTGCGCTCCCCCACGCTGGCCCGCAGCTGGGTGATGAAGTGCGCCGGTGCGAGCTGGCCGTTGCCGTCTGCCCGCAGACCGGTTTCCATCGGGTGCGGCACCAGCAGATGGACTTCGGCGACGCCGTCTTGCAGACGAGCGCGGATGCGCATGGCGGCTGGTGCCACCGTCGTGCCGGCGGCTGTCATGCACAGCCGCCCACGGTGACCTGCACACGGCGCACGGCCGCGAACAAGCCCTCGTCGGTGCGCACGGCGGCGTAGATGCTGCCGCTGGCGGCCATGCGCAGGCGGGTTGCGACGAAAGGCTCGGTGCCCGTGGGGATGTCGAAGCGCACCGCCAGCGGTTGCGGGTTGCCGTCGACGAGCAGCAGGATCTCGCGCGTGCCGGGCAGGGCGCTGGTGACCGTGACGGGCACGTAGGCGCCGTTGTCGGCCACTGCCGGTACGTCCAGGGTGATCAACGCGCTGGTGGCCAGCTTCCCATCAGGCGCGGCACCCAGCGCCCCCACGGCATCGCCGAAGCTCTGCGCCGCGAAGGCGGCCCAAGGCTGCGCCGGCTGGGGCAGGCCTGCGTGGGCGGATGGCAGCCCCGTGATCCCCAGGGACACCGCCGCACCAGCGCCTTGCAGCCAGCGCCGCCTTTGGCGGAACTCTGGTGCTGGCACGGCGCCCACGCTCATGGGCCCGTGCGCACCAGGCGCAGGTGAAAGCGCTCGTCCTTGCGCGCCAACACCACGCCCTCATCGCCAAAACTCAAGGCCAGCACACGCGCGCCAGCGGCTTCTCCGGGGCGCGCCGTGGAAGACCAGAAGGCCTGCGCCGGCGTGTCCGGAAAGACCGTCAGGTTGGTGCGGGGGTTGCGGCAGCCACGGTCGGTGATGGTGGCCAGTTCGCGCAGCGCTGGCACGCGCCAGTCATTGAAGAAGGCCGAGCCTTCACGGTTCAGCTTCTCGGCCTGTTGCCCGGCCGCAGACCACTCGTAAGCCGCCGCAGCACCGACGCAGCGTCTGCCCTGCCATTGCTGTCCGCCCACGCAGCGCATCCACATGAGCTTGGACTCGGTGTCCGTCACGGTGCCGTCTCCGTTGTCCTTGAAGCGTGCCGTCGACAGCGAAGACTGGCTGGCGTCGCAGGCCTGCTGCGCGCCGGCCCCTTGCCAGGGCGCCATACCCAGCAGCACCGCCATGCTCAGCGCCGTCGGGCCGGCACCGCGCCACGGGGCGCGCTGCGGCCTTCTTGCGAGATCACTTGTCGAAGCCAATCCCGGTGCCCTTGACGTTGAGGCCACGTGCGTTCTTCGGCGTTGCGCCTGCGGTCTGCCGCGTCTGCAGGCCGGTTTCGATGGGAACACCGCGATGCAGGTAGAACGAGTAGGCCTCCAGCGCGACCATGTCGGCCGTGTTCACGTCCAGGGCCTTGCCGCCCTGCGGGTTCTGGATGCACCAGTTGACCATGTCCCGATAGGCCATCACCTTGTCGGTCTGCGGCATGTATTTCGGAAAGGTCTGCGGGTTGGTCGCGGCTGCGTCGGGGTGGCAGTTCGCGCAGGCCAGCCCGTTGTTGGCCATGTCGGCGCGCGCGCCATACCAGAGGTCATAACCACGCTTGGCCGACTCGGTGAGCTTGTCGTCCATCGCCTTGAGCTCTGCCTTGGTGAAGGGCTCTCGAGCGTTCGCTGCACTGGTGGCCCCGAGTACGGCAAGCGCCGCCAGCGCGGCCCAAGGCGCAGCCCAGCGTCGAGTGTTGTGCATCTGCATGGTTCGATCTCCTCGTTAGGTTGGTCAGGCCTTGAAGCCGTTCTTGATCTTCTCCGGCAGCGAGTCGGCAAAGGGCTGGTATTGCACGAACGCCTTGCCGGCTGCGTCGACGTTGATGGCGGCGCTGCCCATGCCGTCGCCCGTGTTGGCGGGGTCGGCGCGGTGCTGCTGGAACTCGGGGAAGGGCAGCTTGACGGGCGGATAAGGCCAGGGCCAGGAGGTGCTCATCGTGCCGATCGAGGTCAGGTTGCCGATCTTGTTGTAGACGGTGTGATGCACATGGCCGTGGAAGGCCGTGACCGCATTGAACTTGCCGAGAATCTGGCGGATTTCCTTGGAGTCGGAAACCTGGAAGTTCCAGCGCGGGTAGTAGTCCCACAGCGGGCTGTGCGTGAAGATCACGATGGGCGTGTTGGCCGGCAGGTTGGCCACGTCCTTGCGCAGCCAATCGACGCCCTTCGCACCCACGCCCCAGACGCCGGGCACAGGGCTGTTCAAAGGCATGAACCAGTCGCGCCGCTGCTCGGGCGTCAGGCCGGCGGCCGTCCAGAAGTCGGGCACCAGGATCGAATTCAATCCGATGAAGTGCACGCCCTTGTTGTCGAACGACCAGGTGTCGGGGCCGAAGGCGGCACGCCATCCGGCGCCCATGTCGAGATACCAATCGTGCTCGCCAGGAATGGACCGGATCGGCGCTTTCAGCTTGGACAGAATGCGCTTGCCCTTCTCGATCTGGTCGAGCTCACCGTGGTGCGACACGTCGCCCGTGATCAACACGAAGTCGGGTTGCTCGGTCATTGCGTTGACCTGGGCCACCGCGTCTTCGAGCTGCCTGTCGAAGACATGGTCCTTCTGGCTGTACAGGTGCGGGTCGCTGATGATCGCGAAGCCGAAGGGCGAGACCTTCCGGTTGCCCTGGGCTGCGGCCACATTCACCATCCCCAGGTTCACACCCACGGCTTGCGCCGCCAGGGTGGCAGTGCCGGCGCGCGCCAGAAAGCGGCGGCGGGCTTGGTCGTGCGGGTTCGTCATCGTCAGGTCTCCTTTGGGCAACAGAGGGGCATGCCGCAGGCTGTGAGGCCGCGGAGGAACGGGAACGGTGTTGGGGTTCGGCCCGCCGTGGGCCGCGATGCACGGCTAGGCGCTACCGGACGACCCGTGGCGGGTGGTCAGCCTGGCCAGGTGAGCGCCGGACGTGCACGGCACTGACGACAAAAGCGGGTGGGATGTACTGCTCATGAAACGCTGTCTCCGTGATCGTTTTGCGAGCGACTGCCGGCTGGGCGCCGTGGTCAAGCTCGTCGTCTTCTGGCCGGAATGTATGCACGCGATGCTTCCAAAAGAAGTTTAATTTTTTGACAGTCACATTTGTTCTTCCTAATATCTGGCCATGCCGCTCGCGAAGGTCGCCACGCTCAAGCAACTCGTTGCCTTTCACACCGTGGCGCGCCTGGGCAGCGTGTCGCAGGCCGCGGAGGAGCTGCACATCACGCAGTCGGCGGTGTCCATCCAGGTGGCTGCCATCGAAGCTTCAGTCGGCACGCCTTTGCTGGTGCGCACGGGTCGCGGCGTGCGCCTGACCGAGGCTGGCGACCTGCTGCTGAACTACGCCGAGCGCGTGACTGCGCTGTGGACGGAGATGAGCGATGGCATGGCGGGTTTTCTCGGCGACTTCACCGGCACGCTGCGCGTGGGTGCTGTATCCACCTCCGAGTACTGGATGCCCACCTTGCTGGTGCAGTTCGCCAACGAGAACCCCAAGGTCAAGGTCAAGCTGCAGGTCGGCAATCGCGAAGAGATCCTGCGCTTCCTGGCGGCGCAGGAGATCGATATCGCGGTGATGGGCAATCCGCCCGATGAGCTCAAACCCGCGGCCCACAGCTTTGCGAAGAACCCGATGGGTTTTGTCGCGTCACCCAAGCATCCGCTGATGCAAAGGGCCAAGGTCAGCATGGCCGACCTGGCGGAATCCAGCCTTCTGGTGCGTGAACGCGGCTCGGGCTCGCGCACCACACTGATGCGCCTGTTCCGCGAGGCGGGGCACCACGTGCGCATCGGCTCCGAGCTTTCAAGCAACGAGGCCATCAAGCAGATGTGCATCGCCGGCTTCGGGCCAGCCTACCTGTCGATGCACACCTGCGTGCTGGAGGTGAAGGCCGGCCTCCTGAAGCTCTTGCCGATGCCGCGCAACCCGATAGAACGCGAGTGGTTCGTGGTGCACTCACCATCGAAGCAACTGCCGCACGTGGCCTATGCCTTCGAACGTTTCCTGCGGCTGCGCGGGCAGGCCAAGATCGACGACGTGCTGGAAGAGCGTGAAGGCCTTCTCGGTCCGGGGCCGCTGGAAGCTGAGCCGCCCAGAGCGAGCAAGGCCCGCCAGCCACGCGCAGCGCCCACGACAAGGGCGACCTCGAAAGCCAAGAAAGCGGCCAGATCCGCCGCGTGAGCGAGTGTTGTCTTGAGAGTGCGCCCGGCCATTGATTACGATGGCGCTGATGACGAATGAATTGGCCCCCAACAATCCGACGCTGAGCCCGTGGCGCCTGTCGGTGGCGCCGATGATGGACTGGACCGACCGCCATTGCCGCAGCCTGCACCGCGTGCTGAGCCGCCACACGCGCCTCTACACCGAGATGGTGACCACAGGCGCGCTCTTGCACGGCGACGTGCCGCGCCACCTGGCCTTCAACGAGCAGGAGCACCCGGTGGCGCTGCAACTCGGTGGCAGCGAACCCGACGACCTGGCGCGCTGCGCAAGGCTGGCCGAACAGTGGGGCTATGACGAGGTCAACCTGAACTGCGGTTGCCCCAGCGAGCGTGTGCAGCGCGGCGCTTTCGGCGCCTGCCTGATGGCCGAGCCCGAACTCGTGGCCGACAGCCTGAAGGCCATGCGCGAGGCCTGCAGCCTGCCCGTGACGGTGAAACACCGCATCGGCATCGACCGCACCGAGAGCTACGAGTTCGTGCGTGATTTCGTTGGCACCGTACACCGCCGTGCGGGCGTCGACGTCTTCATCGTGCACGCGCGCAACGCCTGGCTGCAGGGCTTGAGCCCCAAGGAAAACCGCGAGTTGCCACCGCTGCGCTACGCGCTCGTGCACCGCCTGAAGGTCGACTTTCCGCAGCTCACGATCGTCATCAACGGCGGCATCCAGAACGACGATCAGATCGCCGAACAGCTGCAGCATGTCGATGGCGTGATGGTCGGCCGCCATGCTTACCACGAGCCCTGGGCGCTGGCCGGCTGGGACCAGCGCTTCTTTGGCGCGGCCGAAGGCCCGGCGGCCAGCCGCGAGGCGGCCGAGGACGCGTATGTCGCCTACATGGCGCAGCTGGGTGCCACGGGGACGCCGTGGTCGCTGGCTGCGCGCCACATGCTGGGCCTGCACAACGGCTTGCCGGGCGCTCGGCGCTGGCGCCAGGTGTGGTCGGACCACCACCTGAAGACACGCCCGCCGGCCGAGGTGGCGGCGCTGGCGCGTGCCGCGATGCAGGGCCGTGCGGCGCTGGCCGCAGCCTGAGAGCCGACTGCGGCCCATTCCCTCCCAGCAGGACAACACAAGGACCACACGACGTGACTTCGCCTCTTCTGGCCATCATCGGGGGCAGCGGCCTTTACGAACTGCCGGGCTTGACCGACACCCGCTGGGAAACCGTGGGCACACCCTGGGGCGCCCCGTCCGACCAGATCTTCCGCGGCCGCCTGAACGGCGCCGAACTGGCCTTCCTGCCACGCCATGGACGTGGCCACCGCATTCCGCCCTCGGAAGTCAACTACCGCGCCAACATCGCCGCGCTGAAGCAGCTGGGCGCCACCGATGTGCTCAGCCTGTCGGCCGTGGGCGGGCTGCGGGCCGACCTGCCACCGGGCACCTTTGTCGTCGTCGACCAGTTCATCGACCGCACCACGCAGCGTGCCAGCAGCTTCTTCGGCACCGGGCTGGTGGCGCATGTCTCGCTGGCGCACCCGGTGTGTTCGCGCCTGGGAGAACACATCAGCGCGGCGTTGCAGGGCCAGGGCGTGCCCCATGTGCGCGGCGGCACCTACCTGGCCATCGAAGGGCCTCAGTTCAGCACCCTGGCCGAATCGCAGCTGTACCGCAGCTGGAACTGCAGCGTCATCGGCATGACCAACATGCCCGAGGCGCGGCTGGCCCGCGAGGCCGAGCTTTGTTATGCCAGCGTGGGCATGGTGACCGACTTCGATTGCTGGCACCCGGCGCACGACGCGGTGACGGTGGATGCCGTCATCCAGGTGCTGCTGGGCAATGCCCAGATCGCGCGCACGCTGGTGGCAGGGCTCGCGGGCACCATCACGGGCGATGGGGCCGCCGCTGCAGCGTGTGGCTGCCGCAAGGCGCTGGACCACGCCTTGATCACTGCGCCAGACGCCCGCGACCCGGCCATGGTGCAGAAGTTGCGCAGCATCGCCGCACGCGTGCTGCCGCCGGTTTGAACGGCAGTGTCCGAGAACCACCGGTGCCGAGCTGGAAAATGCAGAAGATAATTTGCCGCTCATATTCTTTATCGCTCATGCACGCAGCGTCGGCATGAACCCCGCCGATGCAATTCCGCACCAAGCTTCAGGCCGCCAACGACCGCCACATGCCCAAGCATCGAGACCGCGCCGACCGGCCCCCTTCCACGGCCTGGCTGGCGGCGCAGGAGGCGTTCTCTGCGCCCCGGCCCGTAGCGGCGGAGCCGGCCCTCGTGGTGCTGCGCAAGGGCAGGGCGGCTGAGCCTGCGCGGCCGGCAGGGGCAAAGCCCACCGTCGCCGCCGAAGCCAGGCGCGGCGAGCGGCCTGTCGAACCGCCTGCAGAACGGCCTGCAGAGCAGCCCGTGGAACGGCCAGCGCGGGTCTTTCGGGTCGTCACCGCCGCTGCCGACGTCGTCCTGACCTCCGGGCCGGGCACCACGCCGCTCGCGGCAAGCTCAGCAGCGCCCGGCCCAACGCTGCCCAGGCGCAAGCGGCGGGTGGATGTGCTCAAGCATCCGGGTCCGGTGCGGCATATCGTGCAGGCCCTGCCTGCACGCGCTGTCATGGCCGCAGAGCCTCCGCCTCTCAGTTTGTCGAGCGGGGAAGCCATCGCTCGGCTGTGGGCAGAGATGGCGGGCCTGGACGCGGTGTTCAGCGAGATCCACCGGGCGCGCAGCTTCCGCTTCGTGCGCTGAAACCGGGCTGCACGGGGCTCAGCGCCGCTGGGCGACCCGCCAGATCGCGTTGCCCACGTCGTCGGCCACCAGCAGGGCGCCCTGCTTGTCGACCACCACGCCCACGGGCCTGCCCAGTGCATCGCCGTGGTCGCTGAGAAAGCCGCTCAGCACGTCCACCGGCAAGCCCGCGGGTTGGCCATCGGCGAACGGCACGAAGATCACCTTGTAGCCGCTGTGCGGATTGCGGTTCCACGAGCCATGCTGGCCGATGAACATGCCCTGCGCAAACGGCGCCGGCAGCTTGCTGCCCGCCGCCGACGCCAGCCCCAGCGATGCGGTGTGCGGGCCGAGCGCGTAATCCGGCACCGTGGCGGTAGCCACCAGTTGCGGCTGGGCAGGCTCGACGCGAACGTCCACGTTCTGCCCGAAATAGCTGTACGGCCAGCCGTAGAAAGCGCCGTCGCGCACCGAGGTCAGATAGTCGGGCACGAGGTCGCTGCCCAGCTCGTCGCGCTCGTTCACCACGGTCCACAACGTGCGGCCCGAGACGTCCCAGGCCATGCCCACGGGGTTGCGCAGGCCGGTCGCAAAAAGGCGGTGCGCGCCCGAGCCGACCTCCACTTCCCAGATCGCGGCGCGGCCGGCTTCTGCCGCCATGCCGCGTTCGGCCACATTGCTGTTCGAACCCACGCTGACGTAGAGCTTGCGGCCGTCGGCGCTGGCCAGCAGGTTCTTCGTCCAGTGGTGGTTGATCGGCCCGCCCGGCAAGTCGACGAGCTTGACGCCAGGCGCGGTGATGGCGGTGTCTCCGGCGCGGTAAGGAAAGCCGAGCACTGCGTCGGCATTGGCGACGAACAGGCGGTCGCCGATCAAGGCCATGCCGAAAGGTGAATTCAAACCACCGATGAGCACCGAACGAAACTCCGCCACGCCGTCACCGTCGGCGTCCCGCAGCAAAGTGATGCGGTTGGCACTCGGCACGCCAGCGCCGGCGCGTTTCATCACCAGGCCCATGACCCAGCCTTTGATGGATCGGGTGGCTTCGGGCTTCGGCGGTGCGTTCGACTCGGCCACCAGCACATCGCCGTTGGGCAGCACCAGCATCCAGCGCGGGTGATCCAGCCCCGTGGCGAAGGCCGCCACCTGCAGGCCGGCTGCGGCCTGCGGCGTTGCACCGCTGGGCCAACCCTTGGCCGGCGCGATGTTCACGGTGGGTATCAGCGTCTGGGTCGGCTGCGGCAGCGCAGGGCGCGGCCCGGAGCCCTCAGCCACGGTCAGCCGCGCTGTTTCGCCACAGGCGCTCAACACCACGCCAACGGCGCACAGGACGAGGACCGTTGTCGTTTGGCGCCGTGACGCCGGCTTCGGCTTGACGGTTTCCGGCTGGCGCGTTGCCATTGCGGAAAGGCGGTTCAAGCGCGCACGAAACGCAGCAGGTCGGCCGTGAGCCTGTCCTTGTGCGTGGCGGTCACGCCGTGCGCGGCGCCCTCGTACTCCACCAACGTGGACGACGCGATGCCTCGCGCGGCGGCGCGGCCGGCTGCAGCGATGGGCACCGTCTTGTCGTCGGTGCCGTGGATCACCAGCGTGGGCACCTTGAATGCTGCAAGGTCGGGCCGGAAATCGGTGGTGGCGAATGACTTCGCGCACTCCAGCGTCGCTTTCAGGCTCGCCTGCATCGCAACGCTGCGCGCCCATTCGAGCATCTCGGCGCTGACGGGGTGCGAGACCAGCCCGACGCCATAGAAGTCCTTGAAGAAGCCGCCGAAGAACTTGGCCCGATCCACCTTCATTGCAGCGAGCATGCCGTCAAAGGCCGTTTGATCGGTGCCATCGGGGTTGTCATCGGTCTTCAGCATGAAGGGCACCACGGACGAAACCAGCACGGCCTTGGCCACCGATTTGCCGCCGTGGCGCGACATGTAGCGTGCCACTTCACCGCCGCCCATCGAAAAGCCCACCAGCGTTGCGTCATGCGCGCCCGTTTGTTCGATCACCGCCGCCAGATCGTCGGCCAGCACGTCGTAGTCGTAGCCGCTCCAGGGTTGTGACGAACGGCCGAAGCCGCGCCGGTCGTAGGCAATGCTGCGGCAACCCGCCTCGGCCAAGGCCATGGCCTGGTCATCCCAGCTGTCGCTCGACAGCGGCCAGCCGTGCAGGAAGATGACGGGCCGACCACTGCCCCAATCCTTCACGAACAGGCGGGTCTTGTCTTCGGTGGTGACGTACTGCATGGGCGTTCGTTTCTCTGAAGATGAAATCACCGCACGCAGGCACGCGCGGCTTCGATGACCGAGGCCGGGTCTGCACCCAGAACCTCGAAGGGTCGTTGTCCGCTCAGCGTTGAATCGGGCAGCGCAAACCACCGTGCAATGTCCCAATGGCTCATTGCACCTGCGAACTCGATCAGCACCAGGCCGACTGCAACGCGGGGCGTACGGGTTCTCACGTCAAACTGAAACATGGGCAGCCAAACTTGCCGTTGCCACTCGACATGGACGACATCGTCGTGCGCCATCCAGCGTTGCAAGATTCCGTGCAGGTGCGCCCGGCCTTCGTCGATCCATCGGCTGACATCGCGGGCCGTCCTGAGCCCGCCGGAGGGTCGGAAAGCGGTAGCCATGCCGATGAAGTGATGATCCTCGTTGAGCGTGCCCGTTGGGAATGCACTGAATGCATCGCTCTGCGCGGCCAGCCTGTGTTGCATAACGCCTCCACCCCATCACGTTCCTTTCCGACCGTTGCATTCAGTCAGCCATCGCGGGGCTCGTCTGTGCGACGGCGAACCGAAAACGGAAGATTGCGGCGCGGCAGACGATCTCGCCGCACCCCGCTGCGATGCCCGGCGATGGACTTGCTCGACCGGCTTCCACAGCCCGCACTGGCGCGGCCCGGGCGGCAATGTTCCGTGCGACGCGACATGGTGGCGTCATATGTCCTGGTGACCATGTTGCACAGCGGGCTCGCTCCGCCTGCTGCACACATCCCCACACGAGGACCATGCCATGCGTCAATTCCGTCATCTGCGCGCCGACATGCCGGCGCTGCTGCCCGCCATCCTGGCCGCCGCTGCCGCGCTGTGCTGCAGCGCTGGCGCATCGGCGCAGACCACCCTGTCCGGCTGGGCCTTGATGCCCGCCAACACGTTCTCCGACGGCCCCACCTCGGGCCAGTTTGCCGGTGCTGGCGCCGGCGGCAATGCGCTGCCCTTGATCGACAAACAGCCGGTGCAGGGTTTCTCAGCGGTGCTGAACGGCCCCGTCGCAGGCACCTACACGGTGATGACCGACAACGGTTTCGGCGCCAAGACCAACAGCGCCGACACGCTGCTGCGCATGTACGCCGTGCGGCCCGACTGGAAAACGGCCACGGGCGGCAGCGGCACCATTGGCGCGGTGAGCTTCACGAGCGGCAGCGCGCAAAGCGGGTTCAACGCGGCCAGCCGCATCACGCTGTCCGACCCCAACCGCCTGCTCGGCTACACGCTGCAGGCCGATTACGCGAACTACTACAACAACAGCGCCAACCCGCTGGTGGACACCCGCATCAGCAGCGGCCGTCTGCTCACCGGCGCCGACCTTGACACCGAATCGGTGCGCAAGGACAAGAACGGCAACTATTGGTTCGGCGAGGAGTTCGGCCCCTTCCTGGTAAAGACCGACGCCAACGGCACCGTGCTGAAGCGCGAGGTGTCCTTGCCCGGTGTGTTCTCGCCGCAGAACCCCTACCTGGGCGGCGCCACGCCCAACCTGCCCGGCTCGGGTGGCTTCGAAGGCATGGCCATCAACCCTGGCGGCGACCGCCTCTACACGCTGCTGGAAGGCACCGTCACAGGCGATGCAGCAAAGACGCTGCGCATCAACGAATTCAGCGTCGACAGTGAAAGCTACACCGGCGCCAGCTGGCGCTACAGACTGGAGAACGCAGGGACCGCCATCGGCGACATGACAGCCATCAACGACCACGAATTCCTCGTCATCGAGCGCAACGGCGGCACGGCCACCAACGGCACCACGCCCTTCAAGAAGATCTACCGTATCGACCTCAACGTGGTGGACGCGGCCGGCAACGTCGGCAAGACCGAGGTCGTGGACCTGATGCACATCGCCGACCCCAACGACCTCAACGGCGATGGCAGCACCGTCTTCACCTTCCCCTACGTCACCATCGAAGACGTGCTCATCGTCGACGCCGACACGCTGCTGGTGATCAACGACAACAACTATCCCGGCACCGGCGGCCGCGTCGCGGGGGTGTCCGACCCCACCGAGTTCTTGCTGCTCGACCTCGCCACCCCTGTGCCCGAACCCGAGAGCTATGCGCTGATGCTCGGTGGCCTGGGTCTCGTGGGTTGGCTGGCGCGACGCCGTCGCGCCTGAGCCTTCAGTCCCAGAACTTGCCGCCTTCGTCCACCTTCACCAGCACCTTGCGCGCGCCGCGAGCCGTGACCGCCAGGTGGGCTTGCAACCACCCTGCCGCGAACCACGCGTCGGGGTGGTTCACGGCGTCATTGCGAAAGGCCTCGGCCGCCACGGCCACGTCGTTGTGCGCGCCCAGCGCGGCCTGCGCCGCGCTCAGTCGCTGGAGGTAGCGCCGGATGCCGTGCCGGCTGTCGTGCTTGGGGTGCTGCTTGCCTGCCTGCGCTGTCCACAGCGTGGCGGTCAGGTCGATGAGGTAACGCAGCCGCTTCAGGCGCTTGCGCACGCGGTGCTGCGCTTCGATGGGCAACTTCTCGAAGCGGCTGCCATCGCGGGTGACCTGCCCGTGGAGTTTGCTCAGGCGCCCCGACAACAGCGTCATCACCTGCGGGGCCGAAAGTGGTGCGAATGACTCTGCGCCGGCATGGGCCAGCGCCAGGATGTCTATCAAGGTGGTCTGGAAGGCAGGCTCTCGCACGGCGGTGGCCGGCGCTTCGCCGCTGGCCGCCTGCCACTGCAGGCGCGGTGCACCCGCAGCCCGCAGCAAGGGCTGCACGGCGGCCGCCACGCCTTGTTGATCGCGCAGGGCGCCGAGCTGGCCGAAGGTGTGTGCCAGGGCTGCGTCCCACGCGGGCGACAGGTTCTCGGACAAGGGCGCGAGTTCGCGCAGCACGGTGCGCAGCCGGCGCAGGGCCACGCGCAGCTGGTGGATGGTGTCTTCGGTGGTGTCGCCTTCGGCCACTTCGCTGGCTGCTGCCAGCACCTGCGCCAGCGTGGCCTGCAGCAGCGCGCGCAAGAGCGTCGGGCCGTCGGCCGCGGCCGCCAGCTGCGGCCGGCCCGCCCCGCCGGGCTTGCTCCGCTGCTGCGCAGGCGCGTGTGCCGGCTGCGCCATCAGCCGCTGGCCGCGCTCTGCCTTGGTGATGCTGCTCTGCCACAAACCGCCGTGCTGCACCCAGGACCGCGCCAAGTCGAAGAGCCCCTGAACCGGGCCGCCCTTGTGCTCGAGCTCCAGCTCGACGATGGCCACCGAGTTCGCGCCCGCCATGGCGCGGCCCACATCCAGCGCCACCTCGATGAGGCTTCCGCTCGGCGTCTGCACCAGGCAGTGCTGGCGAACGATGTCGGTGGCATGCAGTTCCTGCAGCACGGCCTCGGGTTCGGCCTGCAGCACTGCCTGCAGGGCCTGGCCGGCGTCGCTGCCCGCATGCAGGCTCAGGTCGAGGGCGGGCACCACGGCCGCACTGCCGGGCACGCGCACTTCGTGCTCGAGCCGGTGCACCGCGCCGGCGCCTGCCGCCTTCAACGTCTGCACCCAGCGCCGCCCTTCCAGCCGCAGCCGCAGCGCGATGAGATGGCGGGCCAGCAAGCCGTCTGCGGTGTCGAAGTAACGGGCCTGCAGACGCGTGCGCCGGGCACCGTGCGCCCGCAGTGCCACGCGCAAGGAAGGCAGCGCGGCTTCGGGAATCATGAACTTGAGTTCGAGTTCGCTCATGGCAGCGTTCAGGCGGCTCCCGTCGGAGTCGTGGTGCGACAGCGGCCGGATTGTCCTTTACGGCTCGGGCGCCACGGCGCGGGCGCATCTGGCCCGGTTCTGC
>JANMMD010000214.1:0-1985 GCA_031372905.1 Betaproteobacteria bacterium | reverse complement strand
TCTTCGGCGTTGATGCGGCACTCGATGGCCCAGCCCTGGCGCGGAATCTGTGCCTGCGTGAAGGGCAGCGGCTCGCCGGCAGCCACGCGGATCATCATCTCCACGAGGTCGATGCCGGTGATGCTCTCGGTGACGGGATGCTCCACCTGCAGCCGCGTGTTCATCTCCAGGAAATAGAAGCTCTGGTCCTTGCCGACCACAAATTCCACCGTGCCCGCGCTCTGGTAGTTCACGGCCTTGGCCAGCGCCACGGCCTGCGCGCCCATCGCTGCACGCGTGGCCTCGCTGATGAAGGGCGAGGGCGCTTCCTCGATCACCTTCTGGTGGCGGCGCTGGATGCTGCATTCACGCTCGTGCAGGAAGACGACATGCCCATGCGCGTCGCCCAGCACCTGGATCTCGATGTGCCGCGGGCTCTCGACGAACTTCTCGATGAAGACGCGGTCGTCGCCGAAGCTGTTGCGCGCTTCGTTGCGGCAGCTGCTGAAGCCCTCGAAGGCTTCCTTGTCGTTGTGCGCCACGCGCAGGCCCTTGCCACCACCCCCAGCGCTGGCCTTGATCATCACCGGGTAGCCGATGTCCTGCGCGATCTTCACCGCCTGCTCGGGCGTGTCTATCGCGGCATTCCAGCCCGGGATGGTGTTGACCTGGGCTTCGCCAGCCAGCTTCTTCGAGGCGATCTTGTCGCCCATCGCCGCGATGCTGTGGTGCTTGGGGCCGATGAAGACCAGGCCCTCTTCCTCGACGCGGCGTGCGAAGTCTTCGTTTTCGCTCAAGAAGCCGTAGCCGGGGTGGATGGCCTGCGCGCCCGTGGCCTTGGCTGCGGCAATGATCTTGTCGGCGACGAGGTAACTCTCGCGCGAAGGCGCCGGGCCCAGGCGCACGGCTTCATCGGCCAGCTCGACATGGCGCGCATCACGCTCGGCGTCGGAATACACCGCCACCGTCGCGATGCCCATCTTCTTTGCGGTCTTGATGACGCGGCAGGCAATCTCGCCGCGGTTGGCGATCAGGATCTTGGTGAACATGTGTTTCTTCTCCAGCCCGGTCACAGCGGAATGTTGCCGTGCTTGCGCCACGGGTTTTCGAGCTTCTTGTCCTTCAGCATCGCCAGGCTGCGGCAGATGCGCTTGCGCGTTTCGTGAGGCTGGATCACGTCGTCGACATAACCGCGTGCGCTGGCGACGAAGGGGTTCGCAAAGCGCGCCTTGTATTCGGCTTCCTTGGCCGCCAGCTTGGCGGGGTCGCCCTTGTCTTCACGGAAGATGATCTCGACCGCGCCCTTGGCCCCCATCACCGCAATTTCGGCATTGGGCCAGGCGAAGTTCACGTCACCGCGCAGGTGCTTGCTGCTCATCACGTCATAGGCGCCACCATAGGCCTTGCGGGTGATCACGGTGACTTTCGGCACCGTGCATTCCGCGTAGGCGTACAGCAGCTTGGCGCCGTGCTTGATGATGCCGCCGTACTCTTGAGAAGTCCCGGGCATGAAGCCGGGCACGTCGACGAAGGTCACCACGGGGATGTTGAAGGCGTCGCAGAAACGCACGAAGCGTGCGGCCTTGATGCTGCTCTTGATGTCCAGGCAGCCGGCCAGCACCATGGGGTTGTTGGCGACGATGCCCACGCTGCGGCCGTCGAGCCGGCCGAAGCCGATGACGATGTTCTTCGCGTTGTCGCGCTGCAGCTCGAAGAAGTCGCCGTCGTCCACCACCTTGTAGATCAGCTCCTTGATGTCGTAGGGCTGGTTGGGGTTGTCGGGGATCAAGGTGTCCAGCGACAGGTCCAGCCGCTCGGCCGGGTCGCCACTCGGCCGTACCGGGGGCTGCTCGCGGTTGTTCAAAGGCAGGTAGTTGAAGAAGCGGCGCAGCATGGCGATGGCCTCGACGTCGTTCTCGAAGGCCAGGTCGGCGACACCGCTCTTGCCCGTGTGCGTGAGCGCGCCGCCCAGCTCTTCGGCCGTCACTTCCTCGTGCGTCACGGTC
>JANMMD010000213.1:0-17943 GCA_031372905.1 Betaproteobacteria bacterium | reverse complement strand
GCGGCAGGCCGACATGATCTCGCGCCAGATCGGCGCCACGCTGTCGTTCTGCAGCGGCCCTGCATTCACGGCCTTCAGACCGTCGATGACCTGGGCTTCGCGCTCGGGGCGGAAGACCACCGAGCCTTCGTGCTTCTTGATTTCGCCGACTTCCAGCGCCAGCCCGGCGCGCCGGTTGAGCAGCGCGAGCAGTTCGCGGTCGACGCTGTCGATCTGCTCTCGCAGCGCTAACAGCGCAGGGGCGACCGCCTTGGGCTCAGTCATCTTGCTTCGACCCCCTGCGTCCGATCAGGGCTTCTTCGCAGGTGCAGGCACAGCGGGGCGTGCGCCAGAAGCCGCAGCGGCCGGGGGCGTGATGCCGAGGCGGCGAGCGACCGTCTGGTCAAGCGCGCGCACCTTGCTCTCCACGTCGCCACGGGTCTCCGCGATCAGCTTCTCACCGATGGCGCGCTGCATGTCACCGGCCAGGCCCTGGAACTTGCGATTGGCCGGCGATTCGAGGATGGAGATGACCTCGCGCAGTTCGTCTTCGGTCAGCCGCTCTTCGAGCAGCACGCCGATGGTGCTGGGCGCCAGGTTCACGGCACGTGCCACGACGCCAGGTGCCGACTCTTCGAAGTACTTGCGAACGTCGGCCTCGATGTCGCGCGCCACGGCCTCGCGGCGTTCGGCGGGCAAGCGTTGCAAGGCGGGGCTGGCCTGCTGCAGCATCTGCCGCGCCGGCTGCTCCACCAGCTGGCGCGCCATGGCTTCTATGCCGGGCTGCTGCAGCTTCAGCAGCTTGGCTACCAGTTCCTTCTTGGCAGCGGAAGCAGGCGCAGCCGTCTGGGCCTGCGTCATCCCGGCAGCCATCAAGGCCGCACTCAACACGAACATCTTGAACATCAGTTTCCTTCTGCGCCTGGGTCGGCGGCGGGGTTGTCTTCGCCGTCGGCACTGTCAGCGCCTGGAGCGTCGTTTTCGACGATGCGTTGCAGGCCCGAGAGCTTGGCGCCGTTGTCCAGTGCAATGAGCGTCACGCCCTGCGTGGCGCGACCGAGCTCGCGGATCTCGCTGACACGGGTGCGCACCAGCACGCCCTTGTCGGTGATGAGCATGATCTCGTCGGGCTGGCGCACCAGCGTCGCGGCGACGACCTTGCCGTTGCGTTCGGTCTGCTGGATCGCGATCATGCCCTTGGTACCGCGCCCGTGCCGGGTGTACTCGACGATGGACGTGCGCTTGCCGTAGCCATTTTCGGTGGCCGTCAGCACGCTCTGGGTCTCGTCTTCGGCGACCAGCATCGCGATGACGCGCTGGCCTTCTTCCAGTGCCATGCCGCGCACGCCGCGTGCCGTGCGGCTGAGCGGCCGCACTTCATCTTCGGCAAAACGCACGGCCTTGCCGCCGTCGCTGAACAGCATCACGTCGTGCTGGCCGTCGGTGAGTGCAGCGCCGATGAGGTGGTCGCCTTCGTCCAGATCGACCGCGATGATGCCGGCCTTGCGCGGGTTGCTGAACTCGTCCAGCGAGGTCTTCTTCACCGTGCCCAGCACCGTGCTCATGAAGACGAAGTGGTCGGCCGGGAAGCTGCGCGTGGCGCCCGTCAGGGGCAGCACCACGGTGACCTTCTCGCCGGCCTGCAGCGGGAACATGTTGACGATGGGCTTGCCGCGGCTGTTGCGGCTGCCTTGCGGCACCTCCCACACCTTCAGCCAGTAGACGCGGCCGCGGTCACTGAAGCACAGGATCCAGTCGTGGGTGTTGGCGATGAAGAGCTGGTCGACCCAGTCGTCGTCCTTGGTCTGCGTGGCCTGCTTGCCGCGGCCGCCGCGCTTCTGCGCGCGGTATTCGGTGAGCGGCTGGCTCTTGATGTAGCCCGTGTGGCTGAGCGTCACCACCATGTCGGTGGGCGTGATCAGGTCTTCGGTGCCCAGCTCCTGCGCGTTGTGCACCACCACGCTGCGGCGGGCTCCGAGCTTCGTTTCGCCGAACTCGCGCTTCACGTCGCCGAGCTCGGTGCTGATGATGGTGGTCACACGTTCCGGCTTGGCCAGGATATCCAGCAGGTCGGCGATTTCGGTCATCACCTCGCGGTACTCGCCGATGATCTTGTCCTGCTCCAGGCCGGTGAGCCTTTGCAGGCGCATCTGCAGGATTTCCTGCGCCTGGTCGTCGCTCAGGCGGTACAGGCCATCGGCCTGCAGGCCGTAGTTGGCGGGCAGGCCTTCGGGCCGGTAGGCGGCGCGGCCGCCGGCGGTGCTTTCCTCGGCGCGGGCGAGCATCTCGCGCACCATGCTGCTGTCCCAGCTCTTGGCCATCAGCGCGGCCTTGGCCACCGGCGGCGTCGGGCTGGTCTTGATGGTCTCGATGAACTCGTCGATGTTGGCCAGCGCCACCGCCAGGCCTTCGAGCACGTGGCCGCGCTCACGGGCCTTTTTCAGCTCGAAGACGGTGCGGCGCGTGATGACCTCGCGGCGGTGCTCCAGGAAGACCTCGATCAGGTCCTTCAGGTTGCACAGCTTGGGCTGGCCGTCGATCAGCGCCACCATGTTCATGCCGAACGAATCCTGCAGCTGCGTCTGCTTGTACAGGTTGTTCAGCACCACCTCGGGCACTTCGCCGCGCTTGAGCTCGATGACCACCCGCATGCCGGACTTGTCGCTCTCGTCCTGGATGTGGCTGATGCCCTCGATCTTCTTCTCGTGCACCAGCTCGGCCATGCGCTCGAGCAGCGTCTTCTTGTTCACCTGGTAGGGAATCTCGTCGACGATGATCGCGTGGCGTTCACCTTTGCCGATGTCCTCGTGGTGGCACTTCGCGCGCATCACCACCTTGCCGCGGCCGGTGCGGTAACCGTCTCGCACGCCGCTCAGCCCGTAAATGATGCCGGCGGTGGGGAAGTCGGGCGCCGGGATGATCTCCATCAGTTCGTCAATGGAAGCACCGGGGTTCTTCAGCAGGTGCAGGCAGGCATCCACGACCTCGTTGAGGTTGTGTGGCGGGATGTTGGTGGCCATGCCCACCGCGATGCCCGAGCTGCCGTTGACCAGCAGGTTGGGCAGGCGCGCCGGAAGCACCGTGGGCTCATGCTCGGAGCCGTCGTAGTTGGGCGCGAAATCGACGGTTTCCTTGTCGATGTCGGCCAGCATCTCGGCGGCGATCTTCGACAGACGGATTTCGGTGTAGCGCATGGCCGCGGCGTTGTCGCCGTCGACGCTGCCGAAGTTGCCCTGGCCGTCCACCAGCATGTGGCGCAACGAAAACGGCTGCGCCATGCGCACGATGGTTTCGTAGATGGCCGAATCGCCGTGCGGGTGGTATTTGCCCATCACGTCGCCGACGATGCGCGCGCTCTTCTTGTACGGCCGGTTCCAGTGGTTGGACTGTTCGTGCATCGCGAACAAGCAGCGGCGATGCACTGGCTTGAGGCCGTCGCGCGCATCTGGCAATGCGCGCCCCACGATCACGCTCATCGCGTAATCGAGATAGGAACGGCGCATCTCTTCTTCGAGACTGACGGGGAGAGTTTCCTTGGCGAAGGAGGTCATGCGCTCACGTGTGGTAGGCGGCCCGAAAGCCTGGTTTGCTGTGCAGCAAAACGCGCGATTCTAAGGGCGGCGCGCTGTCGCGGCAGCACAACAACCACCTCGGACAGCCGCGATGCGGAGCCCAAAATGCAGGTCACCCGACGCCCTATGGCACAATGACTCGTCGGTGGTAAGTGCCCGCAGCCGTGGGGATTTGCCCGGTAGGTATGCCAATTCGCGCTTGTCGTTTTGGACTTTACGCAGGCTCATCTGCGGCTTCCTCGAGAGGAGAATCATGAAGAAATTGAACAAGGTGGCGGTGCTGTTCGCGTCCGCCGCACTTGCTGCTCCCATTGCCTCATTCGCTATGGCGCATGGTGGTATGGCCCCGAAGTCAATCGACAACTGGCGCGCTTCCGACGGCACCGTGTGGAAGAACGGCACCAACGAGCTGTGCTGGCGTGATTCCGGCTGGACGCCGGCGACCGCTGCCGAGAACTGCGACGGCGCGATCAAGCCGCCGCCGCCCCCGGCACCCGCTCCTCCGCCCCCGCCGCCGCCGCCCGCACCGGTTGCGCCGAAGCCTGCTGTGGTGGCCCCGGTCGTGCCTGTCGCCCCGGCTCCGCCGCCGGCACCGGTTCAGGAAAAGGTGACGTTTGCCAGCGACGCTCTGTTTGACTTCGACAAGTCGAACCTGAAGCCGAGCGAGCAAGCCAAGCTGAGCGACCTGGTCGACAAGACCAAGGGCGTGAACCTGGAAGTCATCATCGCGGTCGGTCACACCGACATCGTGGGCACTTCGGCCTACAACCAGAAACTGTCGATCGCTCGCGCTGAGTCGGTCAAGAGCTTCCTGGTGGGCAAGGGCGTCGAACGCAACCGCGTGTACACCGAAGGCAAGGGCTTCAGCCAGCCTGCAGCCGACAACAAGACTGCCGCCGGCCGCGCGAAGAACCGCCGCGTGGAAGTGGAAGTCGTCGGCACCCGCACCAAGCAGTGATGCATGCGGCCTTCGGGCTGCTTTGCTGCGAACCCCGCCTCGGCGGGGTTTTCTTTTTTCCGCGCGCGATTCCCAGACCCGGCAGGCAATGTCTTGAGGGCTCAGCGCGGCGCCGTCTTTCCACTCTGGATACCATTCATCGTATGAACAACGTCGACGCCCAGGAACTGGCCAAGTTCAGCGATCTCGCCCATCGCTGGTGGGACCCGGAAAGCGAGTTCCGTCCCCTGCACCAGATCAACCCTTTGCGGCTGGAATGGATCGATGAGCTGGCCGCGCTGCGTGGCAAGCGGGTGTTGGATGTGGGCTGCGGCGGCGGCATCCTGGCCGAGGCGATGGCCCGGCGTGCGGCCCATGTGACCGGCATCGACCTCGCGGCCAAGCCCTTGGGCGTGGCGCGCCTGCATGCGCTCGAGGCCGGCATCGAGAACCTCGACTACCGCGAAATCGCCACCGAGGCGCTGGCGGCCGAACAGCCGGGCGCTTTCGATGTCGTCACCTGCATGGAGATGCTCGAACACGTGCCCGACCCGTCGGCCGTGGTGCGCGCCTGCGCCGCGCTCGTGAAGCCTGGCGGCTGGGTGTTCTTCTCGACGCTGAACCGCAACCCGAAGTCCTTTCTCTTCGCCATCATCGGCGCCGAATACGTGCTGCGCTTGCTGCCCAAGGGCACGCATGAATATGCCCGCTTCATCCGGCCGAGCGAACTGGCACGCTGGTCACGTGACGCCGGGCTGGGTCTGCAGGGCAGCCGCGGCATGGAATACAACCCCTTCACGCGGCGTTACTGGCTCTCCAGCGATACCAGCGTGAACTACCTCGTCGCCTGCCGCAAACCGGGGTGAGGCTGAACGGTGTGCAAGCCGCTCGGGTGAGCACGGTACTGTTCGATCTGGACGGCACCCTCGTTGATAGCGCGCCCGATCTGGCCGGAACCGCCAATGACCTGCTGCAACGCCGCGGCCGGGCGAGGCTGCCCTACCTGGACTTGCGGCCCCATGCCGGTTCGGGCGCGCGCGGCATGTTGGGTGTGGCCTTCGGCTTGGCCCCCGGCGACGCGGGCTACGAAGCATTGCGCGATGAATTTCATGATCATTACGTGACGCGCATGCTGCAGGAAACGCGGCCATTCGACGCAGCCCTGCGGGTGCTGCGCGCGCTGGATCGCCATGGCCTGCCCTGGGGCATCGTCACCAACAAGGCCCTTCGCTTCGCAGGGCCGGTGGTGGAGGCCTTCGGCCTGCAGCGCAGTGCGGTACTCGTGGCCGGTGACAGCACGCCCCACACCAAACCGCATCCGGCGCCGTTGCTGGAGGCCGCGCGCCGTCTGGGCTGCGCGCCTGCAAGCTGCGTGTACGTGGGAGACGACCCGCGCGACGTGCTGGCCGGCCGCGCAGCGGGCATGCGCACCGCGGCGGCAGCCTGGGGCTATCTGGGGATGGGCCTGGCGCCCGAGGCCTGGGGCGCCGACGCCGTGTTGCCCGATGCCGATGCGCTCTTGCATTGGCTGGAACTGCCCTAAACTCCATCACTTGGGTCCGACCTGGCTTCGACGTGGGTACTGAGTCGATGCGGGGCATGCCGAGCACCAGTTCGCTCGTTAATCCACTGGAAACAAAGTAACTGCGAACGATACAACGTACGCCCTCGCCGCTTAAAACCGGTGAGCCTTGCAACAGCTGGCCGATGGGCTGGGTCTGACGGGTAACCGAAAGACTGCGAGGTCATTCACATTGGCTCGTCCTGCAGCGTGTCATTCGTTGCGGGCCTAAAACCAAATGACTCGGGGCAAAGGTAGCGTGCTGCTGCGCGACCTGCGCTCTTAAATCCAAATCAGACAGCTACGCATGTAGAACCGTTCGGTGATGGCTCGCGGACGGGGGTTCGATTCCCCCCGGATCCACCAGGCAAAGAGCCAGGAAGCTTTCCTGGCTCGCAAGCAAAAAGGCAGGCCTTTCGGCCTGCCTTTTCTTTGCGTGCCCGCCCTTGCGCGATGTTCAGCGGCGGCCGAAGAGCCGGGTCGTGTCGTTGCCGCGAAAGGCCGACGACCGCGTGATGCCGGCACACTGCCGCGGCAACTCAACATCGGCCTGCAGCACCCGTTTCAAACCCAGCACGTCGATGGCGTCGGCGCAGCGGCAGTGGCGCCAGCGCAGAGCCCGTGATTTCATGCGGCGGTCAGACCGGGGACCGATGCGGTCTCGCAGTGCATGTCCGTGACGCGCTGCACCTCGTTCTTCGAGCCCAGCACCACGCTCACGCGCTGATGCAGTTTGGTGGGCTGGATGTCGAGGATGCGCTCGCGCCCATCGGTGGCCAGGCCGCCGGCCTGCTCCACAAGAAACGCCATCGGGTTGGCCTCGTACATCAGGCGCAGCTTGCCCGGCTTGTCGGGTTCACGTTTGTCCCAGGGGTAGAGGAAGACGCCGCCGCGCGTGAGGATGCGGTGCACGTCCGACACCATGCTGGCCACCCAGCGCATGTTGAAGTCCTTGCCGCGCGGGCCTTCCTTGCCGGCCAGGCAGCCGTCGATGTACTGTTTCACCGGCGGGGCCCAGTGGCGCATGTTGCTCATGTTGATGGCGAACTCGCGCGTGTCTTCCGGGATCTGCACGCCGGTCTGCGTCAGCACCCAGCTGCCGGTCTCGCGGTCCAGCGTGAACATCGCCACGCCGTCGCCCACCGTCATCACCAGCGTGGTCTGCGGGCCGTAGACGCAGTAGCCCGCGGCGGCCTGGTGCTTGCCGGGTTGCAGGAAGTCTTCTTCACTGACGCCGCGCGTGTGGCCCACCTTGCGCAGCACGCTGAAGATGGTGCCAATCGACACGTTGACGTCGATGTTGCTGCTGCCGTCCAGCGGGTCGAAGAGCAGCAGGTACTCGCCCTGCGGGTAGCGGTTGGGCACGACGTGGATGCTGTCCATCTCTTCGCTGGCCATGGCCGCGAGGTGGCCGCCCCATTCGTTGGCCTCGATCAGCACCTCGTTGCTGATGATGTCCAGTTTCTTCTGGATCTCGCCCTGCACGTTCTCGCTCTGCGCACTGCCGAGCACGTCGCCCAGGGCGCCCTTGTTCACGGCGATGGCGATGCGCTTGCAGGCGCGGGCCACCACTTCGATGAGCAAGCGCAGCTCAGCCGGAATGCGGCCGTGCTCGCGCTGCTGTTCGACGAGGTATTGCGTGAGGCTGATGCGTTTCATGCCTGACCTTCCGAACCGTGGCCTTCAAGCGCGCGACCGACGATCTCGCGCACGACGTTGCTGAGGTCGGCCTTGGCGGCGACGCGGGACACGGCTTCGTGCGCCGCGCTGCGGTAGGGCTCGGCCAGCGTGGCCCAGCGATCCATCGCGCGCGCGAAGCGGCCGGCGACGTGCGGGTTCAGCGCATCCAGTTCCAGCAGCTTGTCGGCCCACAGCACGTAGCCGGCGGCGTCACTGCGGTGGAAGGCCGCCGGGTTCTGCGTGCACAGCACCGTCAGCAGGCTGCGCGCGCGGTTGGGGTTGCGGATGGAGAAATCGGGGTGCTTCAGCAAGGCCTTGGCGCGCGCAAACACGCGGCCGGGCACGGCCTGCGCGCCATGCACCTGCGGCACCGCCTCGCTGGCGCGGGCCTGCAGCGCAAACCACTTGTCGAGCACCAGCGCGTCGCCGGCCGCGAGCGCGTGGAAACGCTCCAGCGCGGCATCGGCCAGCGGCGAATGCGCGTTGACGAGCGCGCTAATGGCGCCCAGGCGCTCGCTCATGTTGCCGGCATCCTTGAAGCGCTGGTAGGCGCGGCCGGGCCAGAGCGTGTCACCGCTGCGCACGGCGTTCAACACCAGCATCGCCAGCGCCAGGTTGGCCAACGCACGCGGGCCGGCCTGCTCGGCCACGGGGCTGTAGCCGGCTTTCACCTGGTGGGTATCGAAGGCCCAGACCCAGTCTTCGTGCAACTGCTCGGCCATCAGCGCACACCACTGTTCGCGCACGACGTGGATGCGCTGGGGGTCGGCGCTGGCCAATTGCTCGGCGATGTAGCTCTCGCTCGGCGCTTCCAGCGCCAGGGCCTTGAAGGCCGGGTCCAGCGCCGGGTCGCGCAGCACGCTGCGCAACGCGCGAGCGAGTGCCGCATCCAGCACCGGCGCTTCGCCGCTGTGCACCGCGCGCAGCAGGCGCGCCAGCATCAGGCGCTGGCCGGCTTCCCAGCGGTTGAAGGCGTCACCGTCGTGCGCGAGCAGGATCACGCGCTCGACATCCGACAGTCCGTCGTCCAGCCGCACCGGCGCGCTAAAGCCGCGCAGCAGCGAAGGCACGGGCTGCGCGTCGACGTTCTCGAAGACAAAGCTCTGCTCGGCCGTGTCCAGCACCAGCGTGCGTTCTTCGGCCAGCACGCGGCCACTGGCGGCAATGAGGCTCGTCACCACGGGGATGACATAAGGCTGCTTCTCGGGCTGGCCCGGCGAAGGCTCGCTGTGCTGCTTCAGCGTCAGCGTGTAGCGGCGCGCTTCTGCGTCGTACTGGCCGCTGGCAGCCAGGCGCGGCGTGCCGGCCTGGGCGTACCAGCGCTTGAACACATCGAGCCGGCTGGCGAGTTCGCTGCCGGGGTTGGCATCGGCGATGGCCTGCGCGAAATCGTCGCAGGTCACGGCCTGGCCGTCGTGGCGCTGGAAGTACAAGGCCATGCCGCGCGTGAAGCCGTCGCGGCCCACCAGCGTGTGCATCATGCGCACGACTTCGGCGCCCTTTTCGTACACCGTGGCGGTGTAGAAGTTGTTGATCTCGAGGTAGCTGTCGGG
The DNA here is from genome assembly GCA_031372905.1 of Betaproteobacteria bacterium. Classification (GTDB taxonomy): domain Bacteria; phylum Pseudomonadota; class Gammaproteobacteria; order Burkholderiales; family Burkholderiaceae_C; genus Rubrivivax. The sequence continues at coordinate 8,661 of JANMMD010000213.1, read as the reverse complement.
CCGCACCGGGTGCGCCATCGGGCCGGCGTCTTCCGGAAACTGCATCGCGCGCAGGCGCAGCACGTCGTCGATGCGCTTCACGGCGCGGGCGGAGGCGCTGCCCGCCATGTCCATGCTGAATTCCTGGTCGCGGAAGACCGTCAGGCCCTCCTTCAGGCTCAGCTGGAACCAGTCGCGGCAGGTCACGCGGTTGCCCGTCCAGTTGTGGAAGTACTCGTGGGCGATGACGCTTTCGATGGCAGCGAAGTCGCCGTCCGTCGCCGTCGCCGCATTCGCCAGCAGCAGCTTGGTGTTGAACAGGTTCAGGCCCTTGTTCTCCATCGCGCCGCCGTTGTAGTCCTCCACCGCCACCACCATGAAGCGATCGAGGTCGAGCGCCAGGCCGAAGCGCGCTTCGTCCCAAACCACGCTGGCCACCAGCGAGTTCATGGCGTGCTCGGTCTTCTCCAGGTCGCCCGGGCGCACGTAGATCTGCAGCGCGTGGTCCTTGCCGCCGCGCGAGCGGATACGCTGCTCGCGGCACACCAGCTGCCCGGCCACCAGCGCAAACAGGTAGCTGGGCTTGGGGAAGGGGTCGTGCCACTTCGCGTAGTGGCGGCCGTTGTCGAGGCTGCCTTCTTCCACCAGGTTGCCGTTGGACAGCAGCACCGGGTACTTGGCCTTGTCGGCGCGCAGCAAGACTGTATAGACCGCCATCACGTCGGGCCGGTCGAGGAAGTAGGTGATGCGGCGGAAGCCCTCGGCCTCGCATTGCGTGAAGAAGCCGCCCTGGCTGGTGTAGAGGCCACTCAGCTCGGTGTTCTTGTCCGGCGCGCAGGTGTTGCGGATCTCGAGCATGAAGCTCTCGGCCGCCGGCGGGTTGTCGATGACGAGCTCATCACCTTCGTGGCGAAAGCTGACGCTCGCACCATCGGCCTGCACGCGCAGCAGCGTCAGGCCCTCGCCGTGCAGGCGCAGCGCCTGGCCAGCCGGGGCCGCGGCGTTGCGTTCGATGCGCAGCTTGCTGCCGACGATCGTCTTGGCCGGGTCGAGGTCGAAGGTGAACTCGGCCGTGCGGATGAAGAACGCCGGTGCGGCATAGGCCTCGCGGCGCACGAGGGTGGTGGTGGCTTCACGCATGCGGCGTGGTCTCCAAGGGTGAGGTGATCAGGGCCGCGGACGCTGGTGGCGTCACAAACCCTGCTTGAGACTGGCTTCGATGAAGCTGTCGAGGTCGCCGTCGAGCACCTTCTGGGTGTTGCTGATCTCGACGTTGGTACGCAGGTCCTTGATGCGGCTCTGGTCCAGCACGTAGCTGCGGATCTGGTGGCCCCAGCCGACATCGGTCTTGGTGTCTTCCAGCTTCTGCTGCTCTTCCATGCGCTTGCGCATCTCGTGGTCGTACAGACGCGAACGCAGCCGCTTCCAGGCCACGTCGCGGTTGCTGTGCTGGCTGCGGCCGTCCTGGCACTGCACCACGATGCCGGTGGGGATGTGCGTCAGGCGCACCGCCGAATCGGTCTTGTTGATGTGCTGGCCGCCCGCGCCCGAAGCCCGAAACGTGTCCGTGCGCACGTCGGACGGGTTGATCTCGATCTCGATCGAGTCGTCGACTTCCGGGTAGACGAAGAGCGACGCGAAGCTCGTGTGGCGGCCGCCGGCGCTGTCGAACGGGCTCTTGCGCACCAGGCGGTGCACGCCGGTTTCCGTGCGCAGGTGGCCGAAGGCGTAGTCCCCCTCCAGCTTGATGGTGGCGCTCTTGATGCCGGCGATGTCGCCCGGCGTCTCGTCTTCCAGCGTGGCCTTGAAACCCTTGCGCTCGGCGTACTTCAGGTACTGGCGCAGCAGCATGCCGGCCCAGTCGCAGGCCTCGGTGCCACCGGCACCCGCCTGGATGTCGATGAAGCAGTTCAGCGGGTCGGCGGGGTTGCTGAACATGCGGCGGAACTCGAGGTCCTCCACCGACTTCTTCAGCACCTCGGCCTCGACGAGGATGGACTTCAGGCCGTCCTCGTCGCCCTCTTCCTTGCTCATCTCGTAGAGCTCGGCGTTGTCGTCGAGGTTGCTCTTCAGGTGGTCGATGGTCTCGACCACGGTCTCCAGCATCTTTTTCTCGCGGCCCAGTTCCTGGGCGCGCTTGGGGTCGTTCCAGACCGCGGGGTTCTCCAGCGCGGCGTTGACCTCGTTCAACCGCAGGCTTTTGCGGTCGTAGTCAAAGATACCCCCGGAGCTGCTCGGTGCGGGCGCTCAGGTCGGCGAGCAGCGAGCCGATGGCGTTGATGTGTTCGATGTCCATGGTGGGCAATGCCTCAAATGCAGCCCTGGATTGTCTCTCAAGCGAGGAAGGCCTTCAGGCGCAGCGCCAGGGCCTGCGGCTGGTCGTGGTGCAGCATGTGGCCACTGGGGCTCAGCGTCGCACGCTGCACATTGCTCACCGTGGCCAGGCGCTGGTGGAACTCTTCCTTGGTGTAACGCGTGCCCCACCACTTGGCGACGTCGGTCAGGTCGCCCTCCACCCACAAGAGCGGCGCCGTGATGAGCTTCCAGGTTTCCAGTACCTGGGCCACGTCGTAAAGCACCGGGTTCACGCGCTTGTGCGCCGGGTGGCCGAGGATCTGCCAGCGGCCATCCACGCCGGGTGCCGACCAGTGTGGCGCCAGCCAGGCCGCTTTGTCGGCCGGCAGCAGCGGGTTGTTTTTCATCAGGCGTTCGGCGACTTCGGCCACGCTGGCGTAGTCGCGCAGCGTCTGCGGCTGCTTCAACTCGTCGAGCCATTGCGCCAGGCGCCTGGGCGCCTGAAAAGGCTTCGTGGCCGGCATGCCGAAGCCTTCCAGGTTCACGAGGCGGCGGATGCGCAGTGGGCGCGCGCCGGCGTAGTTCATCACGACGTTGCCGCCCATGCTGTGGCCCAGCAGGTCGATGGCGCCGAAGGTCTCGAAGGGCAGCAGCGCATCGAGCAGCGCATCGAGGTCGGCCAGGTAGTCGGGAAACCAGTAGGTGTCGGCTGCCGGGGTCGCGGTCAGGCCGAAGCCGCGCCAGTCGGGGGCGATGACGTAGCGCTCGAAACCCTCGGCCTGCGCCAGCGCATCGACGACGAACTGGAACGAGGCGCCGACGTCCATCCAGCCGTGCACCATCACCAGCGGCGGGCGATTGGGCATGACCAGCGAGGCATCGCCCCAGGTGTGCACGTGGTAGTTCAGGCCGCGCAGCGGGACAAAGCGCGACTCAGGCTGACGTCGGACTTGGTAGGGCGCCGCGGTGGCAGGGTTCGTGCTCATCCCCGCACTCTAGGGCAGGGCAGGCCGACCGGCTGTCCGGGCCGGGACGTCGCGCAACAATGCCAGCATGCAAAACATCGCTCACACCCTGCGCCCCGCGACGCCGGCCGACTGCGCCGCCATCGTCGGCCTCATCACCGAACTGGCGGCGTTCGAGAAGCTCGAACACCTGGTCGTCGTGACACCCGAAACCTTGCGGCCGCAGCTGTTCGGCCCGCGGCCGGCCGCCGAGGCGGTGGTGGGCGAAGTGGGCGGCAAGTTGGTGGCCTTTGCGCTCTTCTTCACCAACTTCAGCACCTTCCTCGGCCAGCCCGGGCTCTACCTGGAAGACCTCTACGTGCAGCCCGCGCACCGCGGCAGCGGCCTGGGCAAGGCGCTGCTGCGGCACCTGGGCGCGCTGGCCGTGGAGCGCGGCTGTGGCCGCTTCGAGTGGAGCGTGCTGGACTGGAACGCCAACGCCATCCGGTTCTACGAGAAGATGGGTGCCACCGTGATGCCCGACTGGCGCATCTGCCGCATCACCGGGCCCGCGCTGCAGGCGTATTCGAAGCGCTGACCGCCAGGTTCAAGCCAGCGTTCAGCTGGCCGTCACCAGCGCCGCCAGGCGGTCCAGCGGCAGGCGCAGGCGCAGTTGCCCCTGGCCGACCACGCCGACGACGGCGCTGAGCTTGGCATCGGTGTTCCGCCGTGAGGGCTCGGCCAGCGGCATGCCGGCGGCGTTGGTCAGGCAGGCCACCACCGGTGTGGTGATGGTGGCGCCGCGCGCCACCACGATGCCCATCTCGCCGCTGCTCAGGCGCACATAGCTGCCCGGCGGGTAGATGCCGAACTCACGCACCAGCGCCGCCGTCATCGGGTGGCCGGGGTCCTGCATGAACATCTGGCGGCCAGCCATGTCGGCCGACAAGGCTTCTCGCGTGGAGCGCGACGCCAGCTTCGACGTGTAGAGGTCGGCTCGGCGTGCGAGCGTGGCCAGTTCGCCGGGGTCGGCTCGGCCGCTGGGATAGCCGCTGCCGTCTTCCTGCTCGTGGTGGTGCAGCACGGCGTCGAGCCAGAGTTCGTCGTCGATGCCGGCCTTCTGCAGCATCGACCTGCTGCGCATCGGGTGGGTCTGCAGGTCCTTGCGCTGCGCCGGCGTCGGCGGCATGGCCTGGTGTGCGAGCTGGCCCTGCAGCTCCAGCATCGAGATGTTCATCGTCAGCGCCACCTTGAAGAGGCGTTCGCTCTGGCTCGCCTCCCAACCCAGGCGCTGCGCCACCAGGTAGCCGGTGATGGCGGTCTGCAGCGAACGCTGCACGCCGTACGCGGCGTTGGCGTTCGCGCCGTGGCGCAGCACCTGGAAGATGGCGAGGTCGGGGTCGCGTTCGATCAGCGCCTGCACCGGGCCCGAGGCGTCGTCCAATGCACACCCGAAGCCGGGGCCGGGGTCGGCCTCCAGTGCCGCTGCGACCTTGGCCAGGCAGCCGGCCCAGAGCTTGGGCAGCTGCGCGCGCGGTGCATTTCGCACCACCTCGCCGGGCTGCAGCAGCTCGGCAATGTCGACCAGGGCACCGCGCTGGAACAGCGCTTCCAGCTGCTCCGAACTCTCCACTTTCTGGCCGCGTGCCAGCAGCAGCGTGCGGTCGGCATCGCGCACATTGAAGGGCAGCGGTGCGCCGGGCTGCACGCGGTGCTTGACGGAGGACAGTTCTGCGTAAGGCATGGGGTCGCAAAGCTTGGGGGCGCGCGGGCGGCACGCCGATGCTGTGTCTTCGGCGTCTCGGTGCAGAACTTGACCGCGGCACAGGGGCTTAAAGTCGTCCGCATGGATGCCCCGGCCTTTGATCCCGCTGCCATCGACGCCCACAAGCTGCTGCATGGCGGTTTTCGCTGGCAGGTGCCAGCGCGTTTCAACATCGCCCAGGTGTGCTGCACACGCTGGGCGCGGGGTCCGGCGGGCCGCCGGAACGCCATCGTCTGGGAGCACGAAGACGGCCGCCGCGGTCGCTTGAGCTACGCCCGACTGCAGGCCGACGCCGACCGCCTGAGCCACGCGCTGTGGGCCCTGGGCGTGCGCCGCGGTGACCGCGTGGCTGTGGTGATGCCGCAGCGGCCCGAGACCGCCATCGCCCACATCGCGATCTACCAGCTGGGCGCGGTGGCCATGCCGCTGAGCATGCTCTTCGGCCCCGAAGCGCTGGCCTACCGCCTGCAGGACAGCGCTGCGGTGCTGGCCATCGTCGATGAAACCTCGGTCGCAAATGTGCGGGCGGTGCGCGCCGAATGCGCAGGGCTGCGGCAGCTGCTGGCGGTGGATGCCGCGGCGGGGCAGGGCGGTGCCGACGCGAGCGACTGGGCCGATGTGCTGGCTGCCGCACCGGCGCGGCGCTTCGTGCCGGAAGACACCGCCGCCGACGACCCCGCGGTGCTGATCTACACCAGCGGCACCACCGGCCCGCCCAAGGGCGCGCTGGTGCCGCACCGCGCGCTCATCGGCAACCTCACGGGCTTCGTCTGCAGCCAGAACTGGTTCGGCGCCGGGCCGCCCGACGCCAGCGACGAGGTCTTCTGGAGCCCGGCCGACTGGGCCTGGACCGGTGGCCTGATGGACGCGCTGCTGCCCACGCTTTACTTCGGCCGCCCCATCGTCGCCTACCAGGGCCGCTTCAGCCCCGAGCGCGCCTTCGAGCTGATGCAGCGCCACGGCGTGACGCACAGCTTCCTCTTCCCCACCGCGCTGAAGGCGATGATGAAGGCGGTGCCGGCGCCGCATGCGCACTACCGGCTGAAGCTGCGCGCGGTGATGAGCGCCGGTGAAGCCGTGGGCGACGCCGTCTTCCATTGGTGCCAGCAGGCCCTGGGCCTGACGGTGAACGAGATGTTCGGCCAGACCGAGATCAACTACATCGTCGGCAACTGCGGGGGTTGGGTGGATGTGCAGGGCCGCGCGCAGCCAGGCTGGCCGGCGCGGCCGGGCAGCATGGGGAAGGCCTACCCGGGCCACCGCATCGCTGTCATCGACGATGCCGGCCAGGAGTGCCCACGCGGCACGCCGGGCGATGTGGCGGTGCACCGGCTCGATATCCACGGCCATGCTGACCCGGTGTTCTTTCTCGGCTACTGGCGCAATGAAGCCGCCACGGCCGCCAAGTTCACGGGCGGCCAGAACGACAGCTGGTGCCGCACCGGCGACACCGCGGTGATGGATGACGACGGCTACCTCTGGTACCAGGGCCGCAGCGACGATGTCTTCAAGGCCGCGGGTTACCGCATCGGGCCCAGCGAGATCGAGAACTGCCTCGTCAAGCACCCGGCCGTGGCCAATGCTGCCGTCGTGCCCAAGCCCGATGCCGAGCGCGGCGCCGTGGTCAAGGCCTATGTCGTGCTGGCGCCTGGCCACCTCGGCGACGCCGCCCTGGTGGCAGAGTTGCAGGCCCACGTACGCGCCCGCCTGGCGCCCTACGAATACCCGAAGGAGATCGAGTTCATCGAAGCCCTGCCGATGACCACCACCGGCAAGGTGCAGCGCCGCGTGCTGCGGCTGCAGGAAGAGGCGCGCGCGGCGGCAGGCCGCTGAGCGTCGGCTTCCAGCCGCGGCCTGTCAGCAGCACTGAATCAGCAGCGGTCGATCAGCAGCGGTCCAGCAGCCGAGGCCGAATCTGCGCGCTGCCATTGAACGGGTCGAGCGCACTGGCGCGGTTGGGCCGCACCACGACGCAGCTGTTGCCGCGTTTCAGGCGCACGCTGCCGTCTTCCAGGCGGTACTCGGTGATCTGGTCGTTGCCGCCCAGCGCTGCGGCGATGCGGCTTTCCAGCGTGGGCTTGGGGCTGTTGCTGCGCGGGTCGTCCAGCGCCGGGTCGCGTGGGTCGTGCGCGGGGGCCGAGGCGCCCCGTGAGCGGCCCGGCAGCGCCAGGTTCAGTGGCTGTGGCCGCGCGCTTGCCGTGCCGGCGGTGTCTTCCGGTGGCGCTGCCGGAGTGGGTGGCGTGATGGCCTGCGGTTCCGGCGTCGACATCGCTGGCGTGGGTTGCGCAAGAGGGACTGCAGGCACCACGGGCCTCGCGGATACCGATGGCGTTTGCACCGCCTGAGTCTGTACCTCGGCGCGGCGGGGCGTGGCAGGCGCGGGCTGGCGCAATGGCGCCTGTGGCTGACCGCCGGTGAGCCACACCACGCGCGCCGGCGGCTCGGCCCGGGCAGGCGCACGGTCGCGCCACACGCCCAGCTGCAGTGCACCCATCAACAACAGCGCGTGCAGGCCCAGCACGGCGGCCGCCCAACCGGTGCGCGGGCCGGTGCTGAAGCGGGTGGGGGCGGAAGTGATGCTCGACAAGGGCAGGCACGATACACAGCGCCGCACTGCGGCACACTGCGCGCCTTGCGTTTGTCGTCGCCACTTCCCCACTTCCCCCTTCCCTTTCCCCTTGCCCCGCCCCATGCGCACCGTCAACCTCGGCCCTTCCGATCTCCAGGTCAGCCCCATCTGCCTGGGCACCATGACCTTCGGCGAACAAGTCGGCGAAGAGGCCGCCCACGGCATCCTCAGCCACGCGCTGGCGCGCGGCCTGAACTTCATCGACACCGCCGAGATGTATGCGGTGCCGGCGCGGCGCGAGACCTGCGGCGCCACCGAAACCATCATCGGCAGCTGGTTTGCGAAAAACCCCGGCGTGCGCCGGCAGGTGGTGCTGGCCACCAAGGTGGCCGGGCCTTCACGCAACATGGACTGGATACGCGACGGCGCGGCCGACCTGAAGCCCGAGCACATCCGCGCCGCCTGCGATGCGAGCCTGCAGCGCCTGCAGACGGACTGCATCGACCTCTACCAGATCCACTGGCCCAACCGCAACGCGGCCATCTTCGGCGGCTTGTACTTCGACCCCGCGAAGGACCAGCCGCAGACCTCGATCCTGGAACAGCTGCAGGCGCTGGCCGAGCTGGTGAAGGCCGGCAAGGTGCGCCACATCGGCCTGAGCAACGAGTCGCCCTGGGGTCTGATGGAATTCCTGCGCGTGGCCGAGCGGCACGGGCTGCCGCGCGTGGCGAGCGTGCAAAACCCGTATGCGCTGGTGAACCGCAGCCTGGACAACGCGCTGGACGAAACGCTCTTCCGCACCGGCACCGCGCTGCTGGCCTACTCGCCGCTGGGCTTCGGCACGCTCACCGGCAAGTACGACGCGCCCGGTTTCGACCCCGCGCTGCCCGATCTGGGCCGGCTTTCGCGCTTCGACAGCATGCGCAAGCAGCGCTGGGCGCGACCCGAGACGCTGGTGGCGGCGCGCGCCTACAACGCCCTGGCGCGCGAGCACGGCCTGACACCCACGCAGATGGCGCTGGCCTTCTGCTACCGCAGCTGGCGCGTGGCCAGCACCATCATCGGCGTCACCAGCATCGCGCAGCTCGACGAGAACCTGGCGGCCTGGG
>JANMMD010000169.1:0-9589 GCA_031372905.1 Betaproteobacteria bacterium | reverse complement strand
CGCACGAAGTCGCGTTCTTCTTCGGCGCTGTAGATGCAGGAGTCCCAGCGCTGCGTGGCCTGCGGTTCGTTCTGCACGCTCACGCCCCAGATCGGCACGCCTTCCGCGGCGTAGGCCTGGATGAACTTCACATAGCACATGGCCCAAGCGGCGCGGCACTCCGGGCGCAGCTGGCCGCCGCCGTTCATGCGGCCGGTGGTCTTCATCCACGCCGGCGGGCTCCACGGCGAGGCCAGCAGGCGGATGGGCCGGCCCGCCACGCGCGTGGCGGCGTGGATCAGCGGCAGGATGGCGCGGCGATCGCGCTCGATGTTGAATTGTTCGAGCGCGAAGTCGCCATCCACGTCCGCGTGTGCGTAGTTGCCCAGGCCGAAATCGCTGCTGCCCATCGGCACGCGGCACAGCGTGTAGCCGTGGCCGCTGTCAACGGCAAAGCACGCGCGCAGGAATTCGTCGGCCTGCGGTGGCGCCAGCTGCTGCCAGGTCAGCGCCGTGGCCTCGGTGAAGGCGCCGCCGAAGCCCAGCAATGTCTGCAGGCGGCGCGAGGGATCGACGAAGACCTGCGGCCCCGCCGGGGCGGGGCCGGTGTGCCAGGCGACGGACGGCTGCGCTGCCAGCCGCTCGCCGCCATCGCGGCTGCTCAGCCAGCTGAGCAGGTCCGGCCCAGCACTCACTTCGACCAGTGGATGCCGTCGACGACGATCTTCGGCAGGCCGGTGGTGTTCAGCGGCTTGCCGGTGAACGAATAGCGGTCGGCGATGATGAAGCGGAAGTTCACCAGCCGCAGATCGAGCTTGGGGTTCGCTGCCAGGAAGGCCGACACCGGTATCGACACCTGGCACCACGCGTTGGTGTTGCAGTAGCCGTAGTCGCCCGGGCCGACCTGCAGGAAGGCTTCCTGCACATCGCGGTCTTCGGTGTCGGTGCTGATGCCGATCTCGATCTTGCCGGGGTAGCTGTCGCTCTTCACCGCGAAGTTCAGGCGGCCGCTGGCAAAGCCCGAGAGGTTCGCCGTGACGCCGCTGCCCGAGTACAGGAACAGGCCCCAGCCGAAGTCCACCGGGTTGGGTGTGATCTCGAAGCTGTTGCTGCCGTCGTTCGGCGCGCCGCCGGCCACCGTGGCATAGCCGGTGAGTGCAAACGGGTCCCAGCGCAGGCCGGTGGCCACCTGCTCGCCGGCCACCACGGCTTCGCTGAACAGCGTGTAGCGGTTGGCCGCCACCGCGGTGCCCACGGTGGGCGCCACCCACTTCACGGCGTCTGCCGTCGTGTAGCTGCCCGCCTCGCAGGCCCACGTCACGCCGCAGGTGCCCAGGCCCTGCACCACGTAGCGCGCCTGGCGGTCCTTGTTGAAGAGGCCCCAGCCGTCGTCGCCCTGCTTCCAGGGTTCGTCGAAGGCCTGGAAGAAGAAGACCGCCTGCGGCCCGTTGCCGCGGCGCCCTTCGGCGGCCCAGGCCTGCAGCGCGTCGAAGTAGAGCTTCTGGTTCACCGGGTGGGCGCGGAAGGCCAGATTGGGGCCACCGGCGGTGTCCACCGCGGTCCAGCCGGTCTCGCCGATGATCATCGGCATGCCGCTCAAACCGAGCTGGTCGAGCGCGGCGCGGGCCTTGCCGAACTGGTCTTTGGCTTCGGTGATGCTGGCGGTGATCATCGCCTGCGCGCGCTGGTCGGCGGGCACGTTCTTCAGGCGCCAGTCCCACCGGCTGCGGTCATAGAAGGTGTCCAGCAGCGGGTAGGTGTGCACCGCCGCGAAGTCCACCACGTCGGTGATGACCTTGGGCACCCGCGACCAGAACAGCCAGTTGTCGTCGGTGGTCACGGGTTGTTTGATCGCGTCCCGCACGCTCTTGATGTAGCGCGCCATCACCACCGGGTCGACCTTGTGCGTGGACCATTCGACCATGGTCTCGTTGCCCACGCTCACGGCGGCGACGATGGACTCGTAGCGCTTGGCCAGATCGATGCACTTGGCCAGCTCGCTCAGGTTGGCGGCCTCGGCGGCGAGGTTGTTCACCGGGTTCGGGTAGGCGCCCAGCATCACCTTCAGGTCAAGGTTGTTGTCGCGGATGACGGTGAGCACCGTTTCGGCGAAGGCCGTGCTGCTGAACAGGCGGATGGTGCCGATGCCCGTGGCGCGGATGAGCCGCAGGTCTTGCAGCACATTGGCCGGCGTGATGACTTCGGCGCCGAGTTCGGACTCGTTGCGCGCCGTGCGGTAGGGCGAGTAATTGACCGCAGCCCGCGTCACGAACTCGGCGGGCAGGGCGCGGCGCTGCGTCACCGAGACCGGGCTTTCCGTGTAGCCGCCGCCACCGCAGGCCGTGAAAGTGGCGGCGAGGGCCACGGTCATCGCGGCGGCCAGGGTGCGCTGCAGCGTGCGGTGCGTGGCGCGCGGCATCACGCTCAACCAGTTGGACATCATGGAGGAGCCTCGCTCTCAGAATTGGTAGTTCGCTTCGAGCGTGACCCAATTGCCGCGGTTGGCAATGCGGGAGTCGACGTTCGAGAAGGCGTCGTGGGCGGGCATGCTCAGCGGTGCCTGGCCCTTGCGGCCGTAGGCCACCGCGTTGACCGACCCCGACACGCTGAGGCCGCTGCCGACGTCGTAGCGTGCGCCCAGGCTGGCGAAGAGCGCCGAATTGCTCTGGCCGCGTTCGCTGGGGTTCTTCGTGCTCGCCTTGCCCAGGTAGGTGAGGCCGGTATAGCCCACCCACTTCGGGCTGATGTACTTGCGCAGGCCGAGCATGGCGTCGATGGAGCGCGCCGAGTAGCCCGGGTTGGGCACGCCGTTGGCATCGAAGCCGCCCCAGTCGACGTTGAAGGGGTTGTTCCACTGCGCCTGCGCGCCGGTCGTCAACGGCACGGCGTAGCTGCCGCTCCAGCGGTTGAAGCGCAGCCCGCCCGACACCTCGTAGGCCGTGCCGATCTGGTACTTGCTCAGCAGCATGAACATGCCCTGCTTGCTGCCATTGAGCTGCGCATCGTCACGATCCGGGAAGGGCGTCAGGCCGGTGAAGGGCGCCTTCGCGAAGGCCGCGGGCGGCCCGTTGCGCCCGTGCTGCGCAATGGCTTCCACCACCAGCGGGCCGCGTGCCCACAGCGCCCACAGCTCGAAGAGCTGCGGCTTGTTGCGCTTGAATTTGGTGTCGCCCTGGTCGTAGGTGGCTTCCAGCACCAGGTTGCCGTCGGCCACGAAAAGCTCGCGCGAGGTGTAGCGGACGGCCTTGGTGAGGATGCCGTAAGCCGCGCCGGCATCGCTGAAGGCGGTCTGCCCCAGGTCGCTGGCGTAGGGGTAGTCGGGCCGGTTCCAGGCGCGCGAGAGAAAGTTGCCGATCTGCACGGTGCCGTAGTACTCGTGCTTCAGCGTCGCGCTGCGTTCGTAGACGACGCCAGGCAGATCGGGCTTGCCATCGCGCAAGCGCTGCGAGTAGGCGCCCGAGATCGTGAAGCCCTGCGGCAGATCGAACTTGACGCCCAGGATGGGCTGGATCTGCACGCTGTCGGTGTTGAGGCTGCCGTATTCCTTGCCGTAGACCAGGTCGTCGGCCCAGATGAAGTGACGGCCGGCCAGCGGGTCGCGCTGGCAGCCTTCACAGCCGTTGCTGACGCGGCCGACGCTGACCTTGGCAAAGCCGGTCAGGCTGAAGGGCCCGTATTCGAAAGCCTGGGCCGATGGTGCGGCGGCGAGGCCCAGCATCGCCAGCGCCACCGGCAGCGTGCTGCGGGCGAGGCCGTGCCCTGGGCGGGCCTTGCGAACCGGGGTGCCCCGTGGGCGTTTGATTTCTTGCTGCATGGGTCAGGCCACCTCGGGCTGGATGGGTTGCGTTGAAAGCGCTTTCACAGAATACGGGCGACGGTGCTGCGGCGTCAACGCGCATGCGCTGCGTGTTTACCCTCGCGCCCGCCGTTGCCGGGACGCGCGGCGCGCGGGGCATCCGGGAAAACGCGGGATCGACCTGAAAGCGCTTTCACAAACAATGGCCGCGCAGGCAGTCTCTGCGCACAAGGGGATGGCGATGACTCCGACGAACACGGCTGGGCGCGGCCGCATCGATGTGTTCAAGGCGCGGGCGGTGCGGGCCCTTGCACTGGCTGCGGGCGCCATCGCCAGCTTCGCCGCGGTTGCGCTGGTCTCGCCGGCCCAGGCGCAGCCCGTGAAGCTGGGTGCCGGCGCCTACCACCTCACACCCAAGGGCGGTGACAAGGCCGTGCCGGCCGCGCCCTTCCGCACCGAGGCCATGCTGAAGCGCGCCGCGCCCACCAGCCAGTGGTACTCGACGCTGATCTTCAACCCCAAGCCCGAAGCGCTGTTCGTGCAGCCCATCACCGTGAAGACCACAGCCGCGGGCCTGGAATTCGCGCTGCCGTCCAAGGAAGCCATCACCAGCGTGCGGCAGGACGTCGAGATCCGCTACCCGCACCGAGATCCGCTGGTCATCTCGCCGGTGGCCTTCGAGCCGGGCAAGGCCAAGCTGGCGGGCGCCGACGACTGGTCCATCGACATCAGCTTCGCCAACGGTGCCGACGACATGCGCACCACGGTGGCCCGCGGCCATCCGTACGCGTCGATACGCCTCACCCGCGGTGACCTGCGCGTGCGCCTGCCGGCGGCAGGCCAGCGCCTGCACGAGCAGGCCGATGCGCGCGTGCTGGCGCTGAAGCTGGGCGCCAAGACCTATGCGCTCTTCGGCCCCACGGGCGTGAAGTGGGAAGCGGTGTCGCCCACCGAGTGGATCGCGCGCATGCCAGCGGGCGCCGGCTATGCGTCGGTCGCGGCGTTGCCTGACGACCAGGCCGCGACGCTGGCGCTGTTCACGCGGCATGCCTACGCCTTCATCCAGCAGACGCGCGTGGAGTGGCGCTACGACGAAGCCGCCAGCCGCGTGGAGACCACCTTCAAGGCCACGACGAAGGTGATGGAGGGCCCCGACAACGGCCCGCTGCTCGGCCTGTACCCGCACCAGTGGTTCAAGAACGCCTCCGTGGACGGCCAGTTGCTCGGGCCCGCCTTCGACACCGTGCGCGGCAAGCTGCGCCTGCTGGCGGCACCGCAGTTCAAGACCACCACGGCCTACAACGGCTTCGTGCCCTACTGGCCCGCCGTCACCGCGTCGCCGCGCATGGACGACCTCAAGGACGTGATGCAGAAGGACATGGCCACTGCGGGCCGCGAGCTGCAGCGCGAAGGCAAGAGCGCCTACTGGGCCGGCAAGGGCCTGCAGCGCACGCTGAAGCTGGCCGAACTCTTCGAGCAGCAGGGCGACACCGCCAGCCGTGACCGTTTGCTGGACCTGCTGAAGAAGCGCGCCGAAGAATGGCTCTCCGGCGAGAGCAGCCGCGGTTATGTGCAGCTCGACAAGTCGCTCGGCGTGGTGAACATCTACCCCGAGGAGTTCTTCGCCGTCACCGAGATCAACGACCATCAGTTCTGGTTCGGCTACTGGATTCGCGTCGCTGCCGAGGTGGCCTTGCGCGACCCGGCCTGGATCAAACCGGAGCGCTGGGGCGGCATGATCGAGCTGCTGATCGCCGACATCGCCACCACCGAGCGTGGCCGCGCCGATTTCCCCTTCCTGCGCAACTGGGACGCGTACGAGGCGCACACCTGGGCCAACGGCATCGGCGTGGGCGAGTTCGGCAACAACAACGAATCGTCGTCAGAGGCCATCAACGCCTGGGCCGGGCTCATCCTGTGGGGCGAGGTGACGGGCAACAAGGCGCTGCGCGACCTCGGCGTGTACCTCTACACCAATGAGATCGAGGCCATCAACCACTACTGGTTCGACATCCACGGCATCGTCTTCGCGCCCGAATACAAGAACGCCGAAGTCAGCCAGGTCTTCGGCGGCATGTACCGCCACGACACCTGGTGGATCGACGATCCGCGGCAGATCAAGGGCATCAACCTGCTGCCGGTGACCACGGCGCACACCTACCTCGGCCGCGACCCGGCCTTCGTCAAGCGCAGCCTGGCCACGCTGCCGGCCGAAACCGCTTTGTGGAACCGCATCGCAAAGAAGCCCAGCCCGCCGCCGCCCAAGGACATCTGGCAGGACGTGTTCGCGCAGTACCTGGCGCTGGCCGACCCGGCGGCCGCGCTGAAGACCTGGGAGCGCTGGGGTTCGGTGGAGCTCGGTGCGTCGCGCAGCTACACGCTGCACTTCATGCTCAGCCTGGAGGCGATGGGCACGCCCGACTTCAGCATCACCGCCGACACCCCGCTGCACGCGGTGTTCAAGCGCGCCGATGGCAGCCGCAGCTACCTGGCCTTCAACGCCCGCCAGACGCCGCTGGAAGTGAAGTTCAGCGACGGCAAGCGTCTGACCGTGGCGCCAGGCACGCTGGGCCGCCTGAGCCCGCCGAACTGAAAGACGTGCACCTACGGGTAAGCCAGGGGGCGCGCGCCCTTGCCAAGGCCGAAGCCGCCTGCGCATACTGCTGAAAGCGCTTTCACAGAATTGTCGACCGACGTCATTCCGACAGGAAACACCGCCATGAACACCCTGCATCGCCTCCGTTCGCCGCAAGCCCGCCAGCCTGCCCATGCGCTGTCCGCCCGCGCGCTTTCGGCCGCTGCGCTCGCTGCCGCGCTGCTGCTGGCCGCGTGCGGCGGCGGCAGCGGTGAGGCGCCGCCGACGCTGGCCACGGCCACGGCAGACACCACCGGCCCGGTGATCACCGTGACCGACAGCGTGACGGACACCACCGCCACTGGCGACGTCACCTTCACGTTCACCTTCAACGAAGACGTCGGCACCAGCTTCACGGCGGACGACGTCACCGTCGCCGGCGGCACCAAGGGCGCCTTCACGCGCATCAGCGGCACGCGCGCCACGATGGTGGTGGTCCCCACGCCCGATGCCACCGGCACCATCGCCCTCAGCATCGCCGCCGGCCGTGTGACCGACGCGCTGGGCAACGGCAATGCCGTCGTCAGCTCGCAGCAGGCCTACAGCACCGTCATCCCGGCCGAACCCGGCAGCACCGGGTCTTGCACGGCCGCAACCTGCACCACGTTCTCAGCGGCCGGCATCGGCTTCAGCCCGTTCGAGAACGCGGGGGGCGGCACGGTGGAAATTGCCAACGACCCCAACGCTGCCACGAACAAGGTCGTCAAGTTCGTCAAGAAGCCCGGTGACGGCGACTACTTCGGCACCGTCATCACCGGTCTGGCGACGCCGGTCACGCTGACGGACGCCAACAAGACCGTGACCCTGCGCGTGCTCACACCCACGGCGGGCACCAACTTCCTGCTGAAGTTCGAAGGCGGCCCCGGTGGCGCCGCGACCGAGGTGGATGCCGTCACCACCCAGGCCAACAAGTGGGAGACCCTGAGCTTCGTGCTGCCCGGCCGGGGCACCTTCACCACCGTGGTGATCTTCCCCAACGGCCGCAGTTCGGTGGGCGCTGCGAAGACGATGTACATCGACGAGCTGAAGTTCCCGGCGGTCGCGGCTGCCGGCGGCAGCGCGCCCGTGACCCTCGTCAGCTTCGACGAGGCGACGGCTCCCAAGCTCACGGACTTCGGCGTCAACGGCGCCCCGCCGGTCATCGCTGCCGACCCGACGAACGCCGGCAACAAGGTGCTCAAGATCTTCAAGTACCGGCTGCCCGCGCCGGGTTCCGAGCAGTGGGCCGGTGTCACCGTGTCGACGGGCGCGAACGACTCGATCCCGAAGATCCCCTTCACGGACACGGCCAAGACGATGACCTTGCGCGTCTACAGCCCGGCCGTCGGTGTGCGCGTGCGCTTGAAGGTCGAAGACGCCACGAACAACGGCATCAGTTGCGAAACCGACGCCATCACCACCACGGCCGGCGCGTGGGAAACGCTCACCTTCAATTTTGCGTCGCCGGGCTTGAACCCGCCGGTGGGTGGCGGTGCAACGGCGCCGTTGGACGTGACCAAGAACTACACCAAGGCCTCCATCTTCATGGACTTCGGCATCGGCAACGGCGGCTCGGCCCCGCTGCCCGCCGACCGCGTGTACTACGCCGATGACCTGGCCTTCGTCGGTGCGGCCGCTGCGGGCGGTGGCGGCGGCACGACCACGGGCCCGGTGGTGTTCTCGTCGGGGTTTGGCGCCACCACCACCGTGCAGGCCGGCGGCTACGGCGGCTACAGCGGCAGCAGTGTCGACGGCTTCAACTGCGGCGCGCCGGCCTCGTGCGGCAGCGGCGGCAGCTTCACGCCGACGGTGGCCGCGGCCGACAGCGGCTTCTTCTACTACTACCAGACGCCGACCCCGGTGACTTCGCTTTATGCCGGCATCTTCGTGCAGGCCCCGGGCCTGACCACGGGCCTGAGCGGCACCGCCGATACGCCGGGGGTGTCGATCAACGGCAAGACGACGATGAAGTTCACCTTCGGCCAGAACCCCGAGTGGTTCAACGGCCCGGCGAAGAACTTCGGCGTCATCCTGACGCTGGGCAAGTTCTACAACGTCGGCAGCAGTTCGGCCCCCGCGGCCTGCAACATCAAGCTGCTGGCGGTGGTCACGCCCACGGCGCAGGCGGCTACGGCCTACAGCATCGCGATCAGCAGCTTCGGCCTCATCCAGACCTGCAACGTCGCCGGCCTGACCCCGGCCACCGCGCTGGCCCTGGGCCCGCTGTCGCAGGTCGACTTCCAGGCCGTGGGTTCGGGCAACCCGCTGCCCGCAGTGGGTGGCAAGCTGGTGGGTGCCAACATGAGCGTGCCCACCGGGTCGCCCGCGGTCTATCCCACCACGCTGGTGGTCAACGGCGCCATCACCTTCGAGTGACGCGCCCCGGCCCCGGCTCTGCGTGAGCGGGCCGGGCGCCCCCTGGGCGGCGCAGCCCGTGCCCTAACATCGAGGACCTCGATGAAAGGCCCGCCGCAATGAACCAGCCCCAGGCCACGGCCAAAGCCTTTGCCAGCCACGCCGACCTGGACGAAAAGCGGGTCAGCTTCACAAAGCTCAGCGACAACGCCTACGCCTACACGGCCGAAGGCGACCCCAACACCGGCATCATCGTCGGCGACGAGGCGGTGCTGGTGCTGGACACGCAGGCCACGCCGGTGATGGCGCAGGACGTCATCCGCCGCATCCGCGAGGTGACGAGCAAGCCCATCAAGTACGTGCTGCTGACGCACTACCACGCGGTGCGCGTGCTGGGTGCCAGCGCCTACCGAGCGGAAGGATGCGAACACATCATCGCCAGCGAAGACACGCGCGACCTCATCGTCGAACGCGGTGAGCAAGACAAGGCCAGCGAGATCGGCCGCTTCCCGCGGCTCTTCCGCAATGTCGAGAGCGTGCCGCCCGGTCTGACCTGGCCGACCCTCACCTTCACGGGCAAGCTGACGCTGTGGCTGGGCAGCCTGGAAGTGCAGCTGCTGCAGTTGGGCCGCGGCCACACCAAGGGCGACACGGTGGCCTGGCTGCCGCAGCAGAAGATCCTGTTCAGCGGCGACCTGGTGGAGTTCGACGCCACGCCCTATGCCGGCGACGCCTATTTCCGCGACTGGCCGCAGACGCTGGACAACATCGCCGCGCTGCAGCCGCGGCAGCTGGTGCCCGGGCGCGGCGCGGCGCTGACCACGCCCGAGGCCGTGGCCGCGGGG
>JANMMD010000130.1:0-3825 GCA_031372905.1 Betaproteobacteria bacterium | reverse complement strand
CTCCAGCCCGCGCGCCACCGCAATGGCCTGCGCCGCGAAGGCCTCGTTGCTCTCGATCACGTCCATCTGCTGCAGCGTCAGGCCGGCCTTCTTCAGCGCCAGCTTGGTGGCGGGGATCGGGCCTTCGCCCATGATCTCGTTGGGCACGCCGGCCACCGCGTAGCCGGCCAGACGCGCCATCGGGCGGTGCCCGTGGGCGGCGGCCACGGTGGCATCGGCCAGCACGAAGAAGGCCGCACCGTCGTTGATGCCGCTGGCATTGCCGGCGGTCACCGTGCCGTCTTTCTTGAACGCAGGCTTCATCTTCGCCAGCGTCTCCATCGTGGTCTCGGCGCGCACGTGTTCGTCGGTGAGAAAGATCACCTCGCCCTTCTTCGTCGGCTTCACGATGGGCACGATCTGGCTCTGGAAGCGGCCCTCGGCAATCGCCGCGGCGGCCTTGCGGTGGCTCTCGACGGCGAAGGCGTCCTGCTCTTCGCGCGTGATGCCCCACTTCACGGCCAGGTTCTCGGCGGTGATGCCCATGTGGCCGACGCCGAAGGGGTCGGTCAGCGTGGCCACCATCATGTCCAGCATCTGCGTGTGGCCCATGCGCGCGCCGCTGCGCATCGCGGGGCTGAGGTAGCCGCCGCGGCTCATCACCTCGACGCCGCCGCCGATGCCGTAGTCGCAATCACCCAGCAGGATGTTCTGCGCCGTCGTCACGATGCCCTGCAGGCCGCTGCTGCACAGGCGGTTGACCGACATCGCCACGCTGTCCATGGGCAGCCCGGCCTGGATGCTGGCCACGCGCGCCACGTAGGCGAAGCGCGCTTCGGTGGGGATGGTGTTGCCCACCGTCACGTAATTGATGGCCTGGGGGTCGACGCCCGAGCGCTGCACGGCCGCTTTCATCACGGTGCCGGCCAGTTCGGCGGGCTCGATCTCGGCCAGGCCGCCGTTGAAGCTGCCGATGGCCGAACGGGCGGCGGAGAGAACGACGACATCGCGTGTGCTCATGGTGGAGTCTCCTCGGTGGTGAAGCAAAGGGGGGTGGATCGGGTTTGCAAGTATCACGGCGCCAGCGCCTGCTGGCGGGCTTGGGCAGAATGCCGCCATCAATCATCACCAGCCCAGGCCCGTCCGGCTGACACCCCCGTCGTCCGCCGTGCGTTCAGCGCCCCCAGCCCCCGTCACACCGCTCAGCCATCACGAGATCCTGGGCCTGGTGGAGCCATTCACGCGTGCCGGGCGTCATGTGAACCTGGCGGGCAGCGACCGTGCCGCGCGCCGCTTGAGCTTCAAGCCCGTCGACCACCCTGAAACGCCGGAGCAGCCGGCACTGCAGGAGCACCTGCAGCTGGAATGCCCGAGCACCGGCACGCCACGGCTGACACGCACGCTGCACCTGCCCGGCGGCCTGCAGGCGGTGTTGAGCGTGGAAGGCGGCACGCCGGCCGAGCTGCTGGCGCGCATGGCCGCGGTGCCGCTGTCGCGCCAGTTGATGCACGGCCCGGGCCTGCTCGTGGCCAAGACCCTGCGCTTCGAGCAGCGCACGGCCGAGCCCGACGCCGCGGCACCGCTGCTGCTGAGCCAGGCCACGGCGCAGCTGGACGGCCTCGTGCTGCGCTTCAAGCTGAGCCCGGTGAAAGGCATCTCGGGCGAGATCGAGCTTGAAAGCACCGACGGCGGGAGCCTGGCCCTGCCCGACGACCTGCTCGCCGTGCTGGGCTGGAGCTGGGCCCGCCTGGTGAAGCGCCAGACCGGCTGGACGACGCGCCTGCGCCTGCGCGGCGAGGGCTACAAGCGCAGCCGCGACGCCGAGGCCAAGCTGGCGCTGGCGGTGCAGCACCTGGCGCAGACCCTGGCCGAGCCGCCCGCGCGGTTTCATGACCGGCGCGTCGGCGCGCGCTGGGGCGTGGTGGCGCGGCGCATGATTCCGCTGCTGGGTGCCGGCGTGATGATCGCTGGCGCGGCGGTGTTCGCGAAGCTGGAACCCGACCTCGCCGCCGACTCGGTCTTCCGCATGCTCATCTTCCACGCGCCGCCCATCCTGATGGTGGCCCTGTTCTGCATGAACGAGCTGCCGCGCGTGGAGATACCGCCGATCCCGAAGCGCCCGCGCCAGGCCAGCTGGCGCCAGCCCGGGCTGAACGCGGGCCGCACTTCCTAGCTTTCCAGAGCACCCCGCCCACGATGCACGGCAACCCTATGAACATCCCGCCCATCAGCATCGCCGCGGCCAAGGCGGCGCTGATGGAGCAATTCAGCCAGCCGGTGCTGCGCCAGCGCGCCACCATGCTGTGGGGCCCGCGCGGGGTCGGCAAATCGTCCATCGTGCGCCAGGTGGCAGCCCACCACGGCGTGCCGCTGGTGGACCTGCGGCTGACGACCATCGAGCCCGTGGACATCCGCGGCGCGATCTATGCCGACGAGGTGCAGGGCAAGACGGTGTGGTTCCCGCCCGAGTTCCTGCCCGGGCCCGACCAGAAAGCCGGCATCCTGTTCCTGGACGAACTGACCGCCGCCGACCAGCGCCTGCAGATCAGCGCCTACTCCCTCATCCTCGACCGCAAGGTGGGCCACTACCAGCTGCCCGCCGGCTGGCTGGTGGTGGCTGCAGGCAACGCCAGCTTTCATGGCGCCGTCAGCCACGACATGGGCACGGCGCTGGCCGACCGGCTGTTCCACTTCAACGTGCAGAGCACCATCGAGGCCTTCCTCGCCTACGCGGTGCAGGAGCAGCTCGCACCCGAGGTGATGGCCTACCTGAAGGTGCGGCCCGACAAGCTGGACGACACCGCCCACCAGCTGGCCGCCGACCACCTGGTGGGCAGCAGCCCGCGCGGCTGGGAAGACGTGTCCAACGTGCTGAAGAGCGACCTGAGCGACGCCGCCCGGCGCAGCTTCGTGCAGGGCCGCATCGGTGCGGCCAATGCGGCGGAATTCTTCGGCGTGCTGCGTGAGCTGCAAGCCGGTGCCGACGTGCTGCAGCTGCTGGCGGCCGCACCGGGTGAAGCCACCTTCGCGCTCTTGCCCACCACGCTGGACGGCCTCTACGGCCTGCTCTACGGGCTGCTGGCTGCGTGCACTGAAGCACCGACGCTGGCACGCGCGCTCGACATCATCGAAGCCCTGCCTCAGCACCGCGCCGGCGCCGCCGCCGGCCTGCCGCTGCGCGAGGCGCAGACGCTGGGCATGGAACTGCTGTTCCAGAAAGCCCTGGAAACCGGCTTGGAGGCCACCGTGATGGACAGCCCTGCCTACCGCCGCTACAGCACACAACGGGCCAGTGAAGGCGGCGGTGGCTGAAGCCGAGGCGCGGATGGCCGTGGTGAGCCGCGGCGAGCAGCGCGGCGAGCATCGCGGCGTGCGCGCCGTGCAACGCATGGTGGAGTACGCGCCCTCCACCGGCGGCCTGGCGCTGTGGGTGCATCACCACGACGAAAGCGATGCCGGTGCGGACGACACCGCACCGCCCGTCACCACCGACGGCATCACGCTGCGCTACGGCCCGGGCTTCGCCGCCTTGCCGCTGCCCCAGCAGGTGGGCTGGGTGGCGCACGAGGTGCTGCACATCGCGCTGCGCCACCCGCAGCGCTACATCGCGCTGCAGGGCGTGCTGGGCGACGTCGACCTGACGCTCTTCAACACCTGCGCCGATGCCGTGGTGAACAGCGCGCTGTCGCACCTGGCCTGGCTGGAACTGGCGCCCGGCGCGGTGCTGCTGGAGAACCTGCTGGAAGCCACGCTGGCCGTGGTGCAACCCGTGGAAAAGTCGCTGCTGGAATGGGATGTGGAGCGCCTCTACCGCGCCATCGACGACCGCCGCGCCGGGCGCAAGGG